>CAJKMA010000040.1 GCA_905200905.1 uncultured Bacillota bacterium | reverse complement strand
AACCAACAGTTACGAACGCCCATTCGTAGCTGTTTTTTCTTTGTATTTTACTTTTCCTTTTCTTCTTTGTCAAAGAACACATCTTTAGAGCGAATATAATCCTCTAACTCTTGTCGGCGAATCAATGATTTCTGAGGACCAATCCAGAATACAAAGTTACAATCTGGCTCTTTCATCCATCTTCTTAATGTCACTTGTCCGATATTTGTATAAACAGATGCTTCTGCTACTGTTAAATTCATTTTCTCGCCTA
The DNA here is from genome assembly GCA_905200905.1 of uncultured Bacillota bacterium. GTDB lineage: Bacteria > Bacillota > Clostridia > Lachnospirales > Lachnospiraceae > Blautia. Next base: position 23,286 of record CAJKMA010000040.1, on the reverse strand, counting down.
ATGGAATATCACCAATCGTTTTATTTGCTGGCATAGTTCTACCTCCTGTTATTTATTCTCTGGTTCTATCTAATCTTTGTATCTATAAAGATTCAATCATCTTATATCCGTATTATATCATAGTTCATCAAGCTTCTCAATGTTTTCCTACCCACTTTTTAAATTATTTTTCAATCGTGCGTTTATCCAGTGCCGGTGCGGGATTTCTGATTTTATAGTAAATCCAATCACTAATTTTATAGCTAAAAATATCTACTCTGTATCTATGTATACTAAACTATTCTCTCTTTTACTAATATTCCTTAAATTACGAGTGCAATTCAGAAAAAATTAAAAAGGAGGACTGTTCCATGATTAAATTTATAAGAACAGTATACGGCTCACACTACACCAATACACTTGTAAACATTGATTACATCGTATCTATACACAAGATTTACAGCGAACCTGAACTATTAGAGGTACGTACTGTTGATACCGGGACCTACCATGTTTTCGCTAAAGACTTACTGGAAGTCTCAGATATATATAATCGTGAGCATATTGAAAAATTACTAGAAGAACAGAACAAATAACACCAAAAAAGGTTATCCCGTATGGGATAACCTTTTTTTCCTACCCACTATCTCTTATATCATTCTAAAGTGTTTAAATGCCTTTAAAATCGCCTTTTCCTTCTCAGGCGGACAATTCGGCACATGAGCTTTATTTTCGCCTATATTGTAATTCTGACGCTTCTCAAAGCCACATTTGTCTTTTATCTGTGCTACATAAAGAGAAGATACGGACATTCCATATTCTGCCTTTATCCATTCCTTAATTTCTCGATACGTTGCATTACCTTTCATACCCTGTAAATACGTATCATCTTCTGGCTCATAATCCACATACGCATATACCATATCCTCGGTGGATTTTTTCCTACCCAACAAGACAACCGTCTCTGTATGTTTTGTCCCCGGAAATAAATCTACCCCCTGTATCATGTCCACCTTCCATTCCCTCTTTACCAAAATCTCCAAATCTCTCTTCAGAGTCTCTGGATTGCAGGAAATGTACACAATGGAATCTGGCTTCATACGGCACAAGGCATCTAAAAATTCCGGTGTACTTCCTGCTCTTGGAGGATCCATGAACACCACATCTACATGCTCCCCCTTGTCTGCCATTTTCTGAATAAATTTTGTAGCATCTTCACATAAAAATCTAGCATTTTTAATTCCATTTTTCTTTGCATTTTCTATGGCACACTGAACTGCTTTTTTATTTAATTCCACCCCGAGTACACTTTTGGCCTTTCCTGCTGCTGTAAGACCAATGGTTCCAACACCACAATAAGCATCCAAAACACTCTGGGTTCCATCGAGTTTTGCCGCTGAAATTGCTGTCTGGTATAAAACCTCTGTCTGCTTTGGATTTACCTGATAAAAGCTGGAAGCCGCAATCTGGAACCGTACTCCGCATAAAGAATCTTCAATATAACCTTTCCCACACAGAATCTTTTCTTTATACCCAAGTACTGCGCTAGTATCCCTGGGATTTATATTCTGCACAATGGTAGATACCTGCGGACAGCGTCTGCGTACCTCCCTTACAAAATTTTTCGCCCCTGGAAGAACAGGCGACGCTGTTACCAAAACAACCATGACTTCATCTGTGAGCAGGCTGTGTCGTACTAGCACATGACGCAAAAGCCCTGTATGCCTATCCTCATCATATGGCTTATATTTACATGCCCTGGCCGCCTGGCGCACTGCTTCCACAGCCTCGTCTAATGCAGACTGATGCAGCAGACATGATTTCACCGGAAGCACTTTATGAGTTCCCTGAATATAAATTCCACTGTCTAGTTTTTTCTTATGATAAGTAAACGTGGAAATTACTTTATTTCTATAATGCCATGGTTCTTCCATGCCCAAAATAGGATGAAGTTTCCTATATTTTCCTAAAAGTGCCTTTAGTTCTTTTTGTTTCTTCTGAAGCTGTTTTTCGTATGGAAGCGACAGCAGGGCACACCCACCGCACCCTAATTCCTCCAGTTCACATCGCTTCTGCTGTAATGCCATAATTCTTCCTCCGTTTTGCTAATTCTTTCCTCTTCCAGCTAGAAACAAGCGCATGGCCTGCTCTGCTGTATCTGCCATATTTCTTTTGGCAGTTTCTTTTTCCATGGCCTCTTCCAAAGTACATACTCCTGGCAAAATTGAAAAAAACGCGTCAATTCCTTGCTGATTACAGGCTGATGCCTCCCTGGTTACACTTCCAGCAAAAGCAACTACCGTTTTTCCGTACTTTTTACCCAATTTTGCAACTCCAATCGGAGCTTTTCCCATAGCAGTCTGTCCATCTAGACGGCCTTCTCCTGTAATAACCAAATCTACATTCTGTATTTGGTCTTCTAGCTTTGTCTCTTCTAATACAATTTGAATCCCTGATTCCAGCACTGCATTGGTAAATGTACGAAAAGCAAAACCAAGTCCCCCCGCTGCTCCTGTCCCCGGGTACATCTCGTCTGCTTCTGGAAACACTTTTTTTGCCAAAGCAGCATATTGTCTAAGCCACTGATCCATGTCTTTTATCATCTCAGGTGTTGCACCTTTTTGCGGTCCAAAGATTGTGCTGCATCCTTGTTCCCCACAAAGGGGATTCGTGACATCGCAAGCAATACGGAAACTGCATTCCTTTAACTCCTCTAAAACATGGTCCCTGGAAACAACTGCTAAATCTTTCAGACCAATTGCACCAAATCCTGCTTCCTCTCCATCTTTATTTTGAAAAGAAAAGCCCAGTGCTTGAAGCATTCCCATTCCTCCATCATTGGTACTGCTTCCTCCAATTCCAATGATAAAATGACGGCAGCCTTTTCCAATGGCATCCCGAATCAATTCTCCTACTCCATAGGTCGTTGTATAGAGAGGATTTCTCTGTTCCTGTGGTACAAGAGTGATTCCAGCTGCAGCAGCCATTTCTATTACAGCGGTTTTGGATTCTCTTATCATTCCATAAGAACTCTTCACTGTCTCACCCAAAGGTCCTGTCACCGTAAGAAATTGCATTTCACCACCCATACCGGTTACCAGAGCTTCTACCGTTCCTTCACCTCCATCTGCCAATGGACAAACCTTCACTTCTGCTGATGGACAAGCCTTTAAAATTCCTTCTTTTGCTGCATTTCCTGCTTCTATAGAGGACAAGCTGCCTTTAAAAGAATCAATGGCAATGACTACTTTCCTGTCTTCTGTTTTTTGTATCTCAATGCACATATTTCATCCCCCTTTGCAATGCATTTGGGCAATTCTAAAACATTATTATACCACAGAACCATACCTCTTTTATAGAAAAGTTCAAATATAAGTGAAAACTTTTCCAGATAAAAAGAGCGGAACTCCTTCCTAGATGAGCAAGTTCCGCTTTTTCTCTTATTTTCTTATTAATTTTACTACCGTCTCAACATGAACCGTATTTCCAAACATATCGCAAACCGACACTTTTTCCACCTGATAATCATCCTGGCAAAGTATCTTTAAATCCCGTGCCAATGTAGCCGAATCACAGCTTACATACACAATACGCTCTGGTTTCATCTGAAGCATAGTTTCTAAAACAACTGGCTCACAACCTTTTCTTGGAGGGTCAACCACAATAACGTCTGCGCGGATTCCTTCTTTTTCATATTTCTCCGGCAGCACTTCCTCTGCTTTCCCCACATAAAACTCTGCATTTTCAATCTGATTGATTCTGGCGTTTCTTTTGGCATCTTCAATAGCCGGCGGCACAATTTCTACACCATAGACCTGTTTTGCCTTCTGTGCCAGAAACAGAGAAATGGTTCCAATACCACAATACAAATCCCAAACGGTCTCTTTTCCTGTCAGTTCTGCATATTCCAGCGCTGTTGCATAGAGTTTTTCTGTCTGCACAGGATTTACCTGGTAAAAGGAAAGAGGAGATATTTCAAATTTTATATTTCCAATATAATCAGAAATATATGCCTGTCCCCATAATCCCTGAATTTCCTCACCTAAAATCACATTGTTTCGTTTTGTATTCACATTAAGGCTAATGCTTGTCATTCCTTTTATAGTCTGTAAACGCTCTATAAGCTTTTCTGCCTTAGGTAATAATTTACCATTAATAATCAAGCACACCATAATTTCCCCTGTACGGAAACCATTTCGGATAAGAATATGTCTTACAAGCCCTCTGCCGCTTTCTTCTTCATAGGGTTCCACATGATTTTCTTCCATGTAAGCAAGAACTTGCTTCAGAATTTCCTGATTCACCTCTGCCCCTAGATAACAATCCCAGTTAGAAATAATGGAATGGGTTCTTCCTGCATAAAATCCAGTAATGATTTCCCCATCCTTATTTTTTCCCACTGGATACTGGGCTTTGTTCCGGTAGCGAAATGGTGTTTCCATACCAATGACCTTGTCAATAACTAAGTTGTGGAAGCCTCCAATACGCTCCAAATTTCCCTGCACTTTATTTTTCTTAAACTCTAACTGCTTTCCATAAGACAAAAATTGAAGTTGACATCCACCACAAGCCCTGGCACAAGGACATTTGGGCTCCACTCGGTGTGGAGAAGGTTCCAGTACCCGCATCAATCTGGCATATCCATAATTTTTCTTTGCCTTCATAACTTTTGCTTCCACCGTATCTCCAATGACGGCATCTTTAATAAACAGGGTATATCCCTCTGCTTTTCCGATTCCCTCCCCATTGTGTCCCATGTCTTCTATTTTTACGGTCACTAAATCATTTTTCTTAAATTCCATACTTTCCTACTCTCCACAGGTTGTTTTTCTGAGATTGGATTCAAAAAGACGGTTAAATCCCAGCCAATCCTTCTGTTCACCTGCTGCATGAAAGATCTCTGTCAAAGTCTCCATTTTAGCATCCGTATTATCTGCCAGATTCAGAGCCACTGCTTCTGCCAAAGCCGGTTTTTTCGGTGAACCATATTCCAGCTCCCCATGATGGGCCAAAATACAGTGCTTCAGTTCACTTTCTAATTTCTTTGGAAATCCAGGGATTTCCCTTGCTTTATCATGAATCATTTCTGCACCAATCATAATATGTCCCAAAAGCTGTCCATCATCTGTATAATCATTCATAGGAAACTGGCTAAGCTCCACTGTTTTTCCAATATCATGAAGCATAGCTGCTGTCACTAATAAATCATGATTTAAAATGGGATAGGTCTTACAGTAATACTGGCACAGATGTACCACACTTAAGGTATGCTCCAAAAGACCGCCAATAAAACCATGATGAACGGTTTTAGCGGCAGAATTTCCTTTGAATTTCTTCATAAATTCTTGATCTTCTTCAAAAAATGTCACCAGAAGTCTATGGAAATAAGGATTCTTCACCTGAGCTATACATGTCAAAAGCTCCTGGTACATAGGCTCAATTTCCTTACTGCTCACAGGAAGGTAATTCCCTGGTTCATATTCCCCTTCAGAAGCCTTACGCACTCTTTTAATACTCACCTGAAGACTCCCCTGGAAGCTGGTCACATCTCCCACTACATCAATGTAATCCAAAGAATCAAAATCATCAATTCCTTGAGAATTGGGATCCCATATTTTTCCGTCTAAAGTACCTGTTTTATCTTGTAAAATCACATTCTCATAGGGTTTTCCGTTTTTTGTCACTGCTGCCTGTTTATGTTTGCACAAATAAATTCCAGAAAGTCTTTCCCCTTCCCGAAGCGTATTAATAAATTTCATGGTTTCAATCCTTCCCTTATATTTTCATATTTTTATCTAGATTTTAGCACAACATCAAAGGAAACCTCCACATAACCTTCTGTTCCCTGACGCATAGCTTTTACCTTCACAGTCTCTCCTACTTTACAGGACTTTAACTGCTGCTGATAGCCTTTTACAGTTTCAATTTTTTCTCCTCTTAATTCAGTGATAACATCTCCATTTTGAATCCCCACCTGCATGGCAGGAGAATCCAACTCTACCTGTTCCACAAAAACCCCAATAGGAATTCCCTTTTTCTCAGAAATCTCTGAAGTTATGGTTTCTCCCGTTACTCCCATATAGATTACATCCCTAGTCTCGTCCGAAAGAGTTTCTATCATCTCCTTCATCTGAGATGCCAAAAGACCTGTCACCAAATTCTGAGTATCCTCCCTGGCAAAGGACTGGGCAATCATCCCAACAATTTCTCCATCCAAATTCAAAAGCACACCGCTGCCCTGGCTACTTCCTGGAATATCTGTGGCCAACAGGTTGTATTCTGCATCTACTCTGGAAACGGTATTTGATGTGGAAGTCACAATACCGTAACCCACAGAATCACTATACCCCATAGGACTTCCAATTGCAAGAATTGGTTCTCCTTGTTTTGTATAATAAGCTTCTCCCAAAGGTGCAATGGCAATAGCTTCCTTGGTCTCTGCAGGCACTCCCTCTTTTGGCACTTTTAAAATTGCAAAACCCGTATTGGAATCTTCTTTTAAAAATCTTCCGTCTGTCATAGTTCCATCGCAAAATACAATCTGTATTCTGTCTACGTTTTCCACTATACGGTATTCTGTAAGAATAAAATAATCCTGCCCGCTCTCTGCTACCAGTAAACCAGAAAGCTGACTCTCATATGGAGTCTGAAACCAGTCTTTGTCATTCTGGCTTCCAATCACCGTAACCATAGATTTTTCTGCTTCTTTCACGGTAGCAAAAATATCCTGATACAGCTTTTGATAATCCTGTGGCGTCATTTCCTGCACAATGGTTTTCACAGTCTGACTTTCTTCTTCCTGTTCTTTTTCTGTCTTCTGTTCCTCCTCCCGACTATCCTCCTCCTGCTCTTTTCCTTGAGAAAATTTTACTTTTGATGCATTTTCTTTTTCCTGCATTTTTTTTAAAATATTGGGTGCCACCAAGGAAAACACCAGCGCTGCAGATAATCCGAATACAGCCCCAGCGCCAGCTAGACGCCCAATCTGTTTCAGAATTTTTTTCTTATCAATGGGTTTTGCCTTAATGGTCTCTTTTAAAAACTCATAATTGTCCTGCTTTTCTTCCCTGCATTCTTCTTTTCTTTCTTCGTCCATATTTATACGCTCCGCACAGACCTGATTTTTGTTTATTATACCGAGAATATATGAACTTTCTATGAAATTCCTAAAATAATTTTTCCTATATCTTGTTAGCTCTTTTCTTTCCTCTCTTTTTCATGTAAAATAAAGATATTAATTTAAAAATCAGATAAGGTGATAATACAATGAATCAAAAAGCATTAAAAACTTTAGAATACAATAAAATACTAGAGCTTTTGGAAGGCTATGCCACATCTACTCTTGGCAAAGATTTATGCCGCAACCTAAAGCCTCTTAGTAATCTTGTAGAAATAGAAACCATGCAGCAGGAAACAGCAGATGCCCTTTCCCGTATTTACAAAAAAGGCTCTCTTTCCTTTAGCGGTGTGAAGGATATCCGTGGTTCTCTTAAACGACTGGAAATCGGCAGTACCCTTGGAACTGGAGAACTTCTTGCAGTGTGCAATCTATTGGAAAACACCAACCGAGCTAAGGCTTATTCCAGAAGTGAGAATCAAGAAGAATCTGCTGATTCCTTGGATGGCATGTTTGATGTTCTCCAGCCTCTTACCCCACTGTCCCTGGAAATCCGCCGCTGTATTCTTTCTGAGGAGGAAATTGCCGATGATGCCAGTCCGACTCTGCGCCAGATTCGCCGGACTATGAAAAACACCAATGACAAAATTCACAGCCAGCTCTCTTCCTATGTCAGCGGTCAGGGGCGTTCCTATCTCCAGGATGCTGTGGTTACCATGCGTAACGGACGGTACTGTATCCCTGTAAAATCCGAATACAAGGGACAGGTTCCTGGCATGGTTCATGACCAGTCCTCTACAGGTTCTACTGTCTTTGTAGAACCTATGGCCATTGTAAAATTAAACAACGAACTAAGAGAGCTGGAAGTAAAAGAACAGGCTGAAATTGAAATTATTCTTTCCAATTTAAGTCAGGAAACAGCCGAGCATCTGGAATTTATACAAGACAACCTGAAAATCCTTACCCAACTGGACTTTATTTTTGCCAGAGCCCTTCTGGCAAAATCTCAAAATGCCACAGAGCCTGTCTTTAATACCCAGGGTATTATTGATATAAAAAAGGGACGTCATCCTCTTATTGACAAACATAAGGTGGTTCCCATTGATATCCGCCTTGGGGATGGATTCGACCTTCTGGTTGTCACAGGACCAAACACTGGTGGAAAAACGGTTTCCCTCAAAACAGTGGGGCTACTTACCCTGATGGGACAGTCCGGCCTCCATATTCCAGCCTTTGACCACTCACGGCTCAGCGTTTTTGAAGAAGTCTATGCAGATATTGGGGATGAACAGAGTATTGAACAATCTCTTAGTACCTTTTCTTCCCATATGACCAATGTGGTACATTTTATTGAAAAAGCAGATACAAATTCTCTGGTGCTTTTTGATGAGCTTGGTGCCGGAACAGACCCTACAGAAGGCGCTGCTCTTGCCATTGCCATTCTCTCTCATCTGCACCAACAAGGTATCCGAACCATGGCAACGACTCATTATAGTGAATTGAAAGTTTATGCCCTATCCACGCCAGGGGTAGAGAATGCCTCCTGTGAGTTTGACGTAGAAACCTTGCGTCCAACTTATCGCCTGCTCATTGGTATTCCAGGAAAAAGTAATGCCTTTGCCATTTCAGGAAAACTGGGATTACCGGATTATATTATTGAAAAAGCAAAAGAACAGATTAGCCAAGAGGACGAATCTTTTGAAGATGTGCTGTCTACTCTGGAACAAAGCCGCAAAACCATTGAAGCTGAACAGGCTGAAATCGCCCGCTATAAAGAGGAGATTCATACGCTGAAACAGCAGCTTGAAGCAAAACAAGATAAGTTAGAGCAGAGAAAAGACCGTATTCTTCAAGATGCCAATGAAGAAGCCCACCGCATCTTAAGAGAAGCCAAAGAATATGCTGACCAAACCATGAAAATCTTCAACAAAGCAGGACAAGAAACCATGTCTGCCAAAGAATTGGAGAAAAAGCGCACAGAGCTTCGCCAAAAGATGGATTCTGCCGGCAAAAAAATGGCTTTGAAAACACCAGAAAAGAAAAAATCCACCCTGACAGCCAAGGATGTTTCTCTTGGTGATGCAGTAAGAGTTTTAAGCCTGAATGTAAAGGGAACCATTAGCTCCAAACCAGATGCCAAAGGTATGGTCTTTGTGCAAATGGGAATTCTCCGTTCCAAGGTTTCCCTGTCTGATTTGGAACTCATTGATGAACCTGTGATTACCGGACCTTCTATGCAAAGAACAGGCGCCGGAAAAATTAAAATGAACAAATCTGCTACTGTTCGCACAGAAATCAATCTCTTGGGCAAAACAGTAGACGAAGCCATCGCAGAACTAGATAAGTATCTGGATGACGCATACCTGGCTCATTTAAGCAGTGTCCGTGTGGTTCATGGAAAAGGCACCGGCGCTCTTCGTAAAGGTGTCCACAATTACCTGAAACGCCTGAAATATGTAAAAGATTTCCATCTTGCCGAATTTGGTGAAGGAGATGCAGGCGTTACCATTGTAGAATTTAAAAAATAGAGGGAGGAACTGCAAGTATGGCAACTAAACAGAAAATTCTCATTGTAGATGATGACAACAATATTGCAGAGCTGATATCTCTGTATCTTACAAAGGAATGTTTTGATACAAAAATTGTAAATGACGGGGAGGAAGCTTTAAAAGCTTTTTCCTCCTTTGCTCCAAATCTTATTCTTTTAGACTTAATGCTTCCTGGCATAGACGGTTATCAGGTATGTCGGGAAATCCGTCAAAAATCAAATGTTCCAATCATTATGCTCTCAGCCAAAGGAGAAATTTTCGATAAAGTCCTGGGACTGGAGCTTGGGGCTGATGATTATATCATCAAGCCCTTTGACTCTAAAGAACTTGTAGCTCGAGTAAAAGCTGTTCTCCGGCGCTATCAGCCCACTGTAGCACCTGCTACCCAGCCTTCCGGAAAATATGTAGAATATCCAGACCTTGCTATTAATCTTACAAATTATTCTGTGATTTATTATGGCAATCAGCTAGATATGCCCCCTAAAGAACTGGAGCTTTTATATTTTCTGGCTTCATCACCCAATCAGGTCTTTACCAGAGAACAACTTCTGGATCATATTTGGGGATATGAATATATAGGAGATACCAGAACTGTTGACGTACATATTAAACGTCTCCGGGAAAAAATAAAGGATCACCCTGCCTGGTCCATTGCTACGGTTTGGGGAATTGGGTATAAATTTGAGGTCAAAAATAAATGAAAAAATATTTGTACATAAAGTTTATACTAGCCATTATCCTGCTGGGGCTTCTTGGCTTTTCTGCCATTTCCCTGGCAGGAGGCAAGCTGATGCAGGAACACGTAGAGTCTGTTTACAGCGAAAAGTTATACCGAGAGGCTACCCATATTGCCCAGTATCCTCTGATACGCTCCTACCAGACTATTGAAAACCAGGCAACTGTTTACAATGATCTTTGCACCTTGTCTACTTATCAAAATGCCTCTATCTGGCTGATTAGCGCCAAAGGTGAAATTCTCCTGGATACCTCCTCGGCTTTTATAAAAGACAATTTTCCAGTTATCAAAGACTTTAATCCAGGACAGACCAGCGGTTCCTATTATCAAACAGGACTATTTTTCCATCAATTTAAAGAAGAACACTTAAGTGTTATGGTTCCTGTAACGCTCAATATGCGCGTGCAGGGTTACGTAACTATGCATCTTCCTATGACTGTTTTATATGAACAAAGAGATGAACTTCTGAATATTTTATATTTGTTGTTTTTCCTGTTTCTTCTTATCATGCTGGCAATTATTCCTGTATTTTCCCTCATGATTTACCGCCCTTTGCGCACCATCATACAAGGCGCTGATGCCTTTGCCTCTGGAAACCTGGAATATAATATTCCTCTGGAAAAAGAAGATGAGATGGGCTATCTGGCTATGACCCTAAACTATATGTCTGATGAGTTAGAAATGACTGGAAACTATCAGAAAAAGTTTATTGCCAATGTTTCACACGATTTCCGTTCCCCCCTAACTTCCATAAAAGGCTATACGGAAGCAATCTTAGATGGCACCATTCCACCGGAACTTCAGGAAAAATATCTGAATATTGTAGTACATGAAACAGACCGGCTCTATAAGCTAACGCAAAGTCTGCTAACTTTAAATAATTTAGATGAAAAGGGAAGACAGCTGGATTACAGCAATTTTGACATTAATACCATTATCAAACGTACTGCTGAAGCCTTTGAAGGTACTTGCCGAGAAAAACGTATTTCTATTGAACTACTCCTTACTGGGCAGACCTTACTAGTTCATGCAGACATGGGACAGATTCAACAGGTTTTATACAATTTAATTGATAATGCCATTAAATTTAGTCCAGAAGATTCTGTAATTAAAGTAGAATCCACCTTAAAACATGAAACTGTTTTTATTTCTGTAAAAGATATGGGATGCGGCATTCCCAAATCCAGTCTTTCAAAAATCTGGGACCGTTTCTATAAAATTGACTCTTCTAGAGGAAAAGACCGCAAAGGTACTGGGCTTGGTCTTGCCATTGTAAAAGAAATTATGAATTCCCACAAACAAAACATTAATGTTATCAGTACAGAAGGCGTGGGAACCGAATTTATTTTTACACTCTCAAAAAGTAAAGAAGAACCTTAAAAGAGCTGCAAATGCAGCTCTTTTATTTCCACTCGTATTTTGTGAGATGCCCTTCTAGTCTCATATGGTCAAAGTGGTTTTGACGCAAGGCTTCATATAAGACAATAGCCACAGAATTGCTAAGATTTAGGGAACGAATATCTCCAATCATAGGAATACGGATGGCAGTTTCCTGGTTTTCCAGAAGTATTTCTTCTGGTATTCCAGCACTTTCTTTGCCAAACATAATATAGCAATCTTCTTCATATTCCACATCTACATAGGTCTTTGGCGCTTTTGTGGTAGCCATATAAATCTTAGCTCCTGGATTACGTTCTAAAAAGTCCTGATAATTTACATAAGTAGTCACATCCAAATCTTTCCAATAATCCATTCCCGCCCGCTTAATGGCTTTTTCATTTAAAAGAAATCCCAAAGGTTCAATAAGATGAAGTCTGGTTCCTGTGGCCACACAGGTTCTTCCGATATTTCCCGTGTTTGCCGGAATTTCCGGCTCATATAACACAATATTTAACTTTGCCATATCTTTTTCCTCTGCTTTACTGATATATTTTATACAACTCATCACTCTGAGGTTTATCCAGATATCTGGTATCCTCTCCATTTCTCAAAATGCGGTCATTTCCATCTGTTGCCTTTCCTACCACAGCAGCATGGATTCCTGCTCTGGCAAGCTTCTGTACTAGCCCGTGTCCATCTCTGGTGGAAATCAGCATGGAACCACTGGACATGAGAATATAGGGATTGAGCCCAAGAGCCTCACAAACTTCAACGGTTTCCTGCCGGATAGGAATACTTTTCAAATCAATATCCAACCCTACACCAGAGCCGCTTCCCATTTCCCACAGGGCTCCAAATACACCGCCTTCTGTAATGTCGTGCATAGCAGAAGCGCCCCATTCTTTTGCAATTTTTGCCTCTGGAATCACAGAGAGATATTTATCAAACTGTTTTGCTGTTTCCACAAAAGATGGTGCAAACCTTTCAAACAGCACTTCCTCCTTTTCTTTTGCAGCAATAGATGTCCCTTCCAGACCAATCCATTTCGTTACCACCAAATCCTCGCCTGGTTTTACTGCAGAAGTAACCAAAAGTTCTTCTTTTTTCATTTTTCCCACACCAGTAAGGGAAATCAGGGGCTGACGTACCACCTGGGTAATTTCTGTATGACCGCCCATAACTTCCATATTCAATTCCTTACAGGTTTTCTCTACGCCACGCATCATGTCTTTTAGTTCTGCTTCTTCAGTATCCGGCGTCAAAAGTATGGTCAGCATAATCCCTATGGGCTCTGCACCAGAAGCAGCTAAATCATTGGCTGTGATATAAACGCTGTGGCTCCCTATATCCTTTGTAGTACCGGTAATAGGGTCACTGGAAAGCACCAATACCTCTCCTTTTCCGGCTTCCAGCACAGCACAGTCCTGCCCCACAGAAGGTCCTACTAATACTTCCTCTCTTCTATGTCCTACTTCTTTTAAAACGGAACGAATCAGCACCGGTTCCGGTAATTTTCCAATTTTCATTTGTCTCTTCCTCCATTTGGCTGATTCTGGTTTTTCCTATAATACATACATTGCCATAGGAATTACCATGGCCAAAATGATAATCACTGCCAGAATTGCTGCTACGATTCTCCTAGTTTTATTTTTCTTCATATTCATCATCGCTTTTACCTCATTATCTTTCCATAGGTACTCAAAATCTCATCAATCAATCTGGACGCCTCATTTTTTGTAAGGCTCTCTGGATTTACATTCAGGTTTATTCTATGATATTTTACTAAATCCTGCAAGTACCGTTTTTGCGCTGGTGTCATAGGTCCCTGCTTCTTCACCTTATAAATCAATGGTTTTGAACAAAACAGTTCTGGTTTGCTCTGTCCATATTCCTGAAACAACCGCTCATACAGATGATATGTGGTACGGGCATCTTCAAGAGCTCTATGGGCATCCCCCTGTGGAATCTCAAAATGCTGTCGCAAATTCTGAAGGCTTCTGCTTGGCAAATCTGGCAGCACTGCCCTGGCAATTTTCAGAGTGTCTACCGCCTCTTTTTCAAACTCTAATCCACAGTTCACTGCCTGATGCTTCACAAAACTATAATCAAACAAAATATTGTGTCCCAAAAGAGGCAAATCTCCACAAAACTCCAGAAATTCTCCAAGCACCTTCTGAATCAATGGCTTTCCCTGTACCATGTCATTGGAAATCCCTGTAAGCTTGGAAATCCGCTCAGGAATTTCCAGCTGTGGGTCAATTAAGGTTGTATATTCTCCTATCACAACTCCATTCGATACTTTCACTGCACCAATTTCTATAATTCTATCTCGTTTTGGTTCCAACCCTGTTGTTTCCAAATCCAGCGTTACATATTCTCTCATACTCTTTTCCTGCTTTTCTTCTGTTTCTCCTTATATTCCTTGCAATATTCCGTTAAAAAGCACTCCTCACACTTAGGCGAACGTGCAAAACAAATCTGGCGGCCAAAGGTAATAATCTGGATATTATACAAAATCCAATGATCTTTTGGCAGCACCTTCATAAGCTCCATTTCTATTTTCTCTGGCTCCTCCTCTTTCGTCAGACCCAGTCTCCTGGAAATTCGTTTTACATGAGTATCTACTACAACACTTGGTTCATGAAAAATATTTCCCCTGATTACATTAGCAGTCTTACGTCCCACTCCTGGAAGACTGGTAAGGGCTTCCAGACTTCTTGGAACTTCTCCATTGTATTCTTCACAAATTTTTCTAGCACATCCAATAATATTTCTTGCCTTATTATGGTAAAATCCTGTTGACTTAATATCCTGCTCTAACTCTTCCAAATCTGCCTCTGCGAATGCCTTCATACTGGGATATTTTACAAACAAATCCTTGGTCACCACGTTTACCCTGGCATCTGTACACTGGGCACTCAACATAGTAGCTATCAATAGTTGTCCAGGATTCTCATGGTTTAAATAGCATTTATATTCTCTAGTATACACAGCATCCAATCTGTCCAGTATTTCTTTTGTTCTCTTTGTCATACTTCCTCCCCTGTCAAAAAAGAGACCCTGGAAATTTTCCCTTGATAGGTAAGAGGATTTCTCTTTTTATAATCAAACACTACTGGATAGATTCCTTTTTCTGGTTTTCCATCCAGAACATTATAGGTAAAGACTTCCAAATGAGTCATTTTCTCCATCTGTCTTGCCTGATACCCTTGATAATCCTTTAAGATTTCCGGCTGCTCCTCTTCCTTTGTGTAAAATTCCTGAATTTGTTTTTTATATGGCTTCAAATCTGTAGCCCAAGAAGGGCGGGTTTTCAGATTTTCTCTGGCATACAAATCCAAAATCATTAGTTCATCATAAAACTCTAGATTCTGAATTTCTTTTTCCTGCAAAAACTCTCTGAGAATTTCATACCTACTGATCCTTGCATGAGATACTGCAAAATATCCCTTTTGCTCGTAAAAATCTGCGAAAGCCTCATACATGGTAAATGCATCTGGAAACTCCTTCTCCAATACCTCCAGTGTATGAGAAAACTGGCCGCTGTTATAATATACCTCTGTCATTTCCTCAACTCCCTTGAGTCTGGAAATTTCCCCGTAAGTAAGCCACCTTGTTTTCAAAACTTCATAAGGCTCCTTGGACTTGTATACACAACCGTAGACTTCTGCCATTTCCTGCATATATGCCCCTTTTAACACCTTGAGAAATCCCAATTGAAGCTGCTGTGGTTTTAATGCATAAACATCACAAAAAGACTTCTTAAAACTTTCATAATCTTCATAAGGCAGACCGGCAATCAAATCCAAATGCTGGTGTACATTTTCTCCTGCTGCCACTGCCCGCACCTTTTGGCAGATTTCCGAAAAACTGGTCTTTCTCCTGATTTCCTGCAAGGTTTTTTTATTGGTAGACTGCACGCCAATCTCCAATTGAATCAGTCCAGGACGCATGGTAGAAATCAATGCAATCTCGTTTTCCGTAAGAAGATCTGCCGCAATTTCAAAATGAAAGTTGGTCACACCATTATCATGCTCCTTAATATAGTTCCAAATTTCCATAGCATGTTCTTTCTTACAGTTAAAAGTTCTGTCCACAAACTTTACCTGGGGCACCTTGTTATCCAAAAAGAACTGAAGCTCTCGTTTTACCAAGGAAAGACTCCGAAATCGCAGCTTTTTATCAACGGAAGAAAGACAGTAGCTACAGGAAAAAGGACATCCCCTGCTGCTCTCATAATAAATAATCTTATGTTCAAACAAAGATAAGTTCTCATAAGGAAATACCAGCTCATCCATGTCCAATATCTCCCTGTTTTCTGTAGCTATCAATTCCTTACCATCTCTGTACACAATTCCTGAAATATTGCCTAATGCTTCTGGCTCCTGCTCCTCCTTCTCCCACTGTGCATAACTTTTTATCACTTCCCAAAAGGTAGCCTCACCTTCTCCACACATCACACCTGTTACCTGAGGCATTTCCCGAAGGAAATGCTCTGCATCATAGGACACTTCCGGACCGCCCACCCAGATTCTAGTTTCCGGCAAAATTTTTTTCAAATCTCGAATAAGCTCTCTGATAAAAGAAATATTCCAGATATAACAGGAAAAGCATAATATATCCGGTTTTTTCTCATAAATCTTTTGCAAAATCCCATCCTGCTGTTGATTAATGGTGTACTCAGCCAACTGGATTTTTGTTCCTTTGCACCCTCTTTTTTCAGCATATGCTTTCATGCTATACACCGCCAGATTTGAATGAATATATTTCGCATTCACAGCAGTAAGCAATACTTTCATATTCCACTCCTCCTTGTTCATTCAAAGAAAACCGGCTCTTTCCATTTTCTGTTGTTCATGCAAAGTGCCGGTTCTAATTTATTTATTTTTCTATTTCCTCTTCTGTAATAAAACGGCTCTTATCCTGCTTATCCACCGCTTCTCTCTCATTTACCTTTTTCACCAGGCTATTTTCCTCGTATGCACTGTCTTTTTTCTTATCACTAAAGGTCATTTTCAGAAAAATAGGTGCAATAATTGTAGTAATTACAACCACAATTACCACGGGTCCTAAAAGATTGGCAGACATCAATCCTACTGCATTTCCCTTAGATGCCACAATCAGAGCAACCTCACCTCTGGAAATCATACCCGTACCAATCCGCATACAGTCTTGATTGGAGTATTTACATAATTTTGCTCCAATTCCACATCCCACAACTTTTGTGAGAACAGCTACAAGCACCAAGACCACTGCAAATACAATAATCATGGTACTCATCTTCGGAAGAACTACCTGCAAACCAATATTAGCAAAAAATACTGGTGATAACAGCAAATAGGACAGAGTACTAAACCGTCTCTCAATATAGTCTGTATGAGTGGTTTTGGTAATAATCAGGCCAGCAAAAAATGCTCCTGTAATATCCGCCACTCCAAAAAACTCCTCTGCACAGTAAGAAAATACCAGGCAGATAACAAAAGCCAGAATTACAAACCGGCGCAAATCTCTTTCATAGCCCTTTACCCATTTCTGGAACAGAATATGTAAAACATAGCCGCCTACTCCTACAAACACAAAGAACGCCAGGATTTTTCCAAGTACCAGAAATACATTTACAGAAGAATCTGCCAGACTTGTAATA
The DNA here is from genome assembly GCA_905200905.1 of uncultured Bacillota bacterium. Lineage (GTDB taxonomy): Bacteria > Bacillota > Clostridia > Lachnospirales > Lachnospiraceae > Blautia. The sequence continues at coordinate 5,881 of CAJKMA010000040.1, read as the reverse complement.
ATAGTCAAAGCAATAATACCTAAAATATCATCAATAATAGCAGCACCCAAAATAGCATTTCCTGCCTTGGTATTTAATTTCCCCATTTCCTTCAGCGTTTCTACTGAAATACTTACTGAAGTCGCTGTTAAAATAACACCAATAAAAATATTCTGAAGCACCAGGCTAGTACTTGCTGTAGATTCTAACATACCTGGACGGTTAAAATAAGCTGCAGCTGCAAACCCACCTGCCAAGGGTATCAACACCCCAAAAAGCGCAATCACAAAAGACGCTTTTCCTGTACGCTTCAGCTCATCTACATCTGTTTCAAGACCTGCACAGAACATTAACACAATCACGCCGATTTCAGATACCTGATAAATAAAGTCGGTTTGGTGAAGAATCCCCAGACAGGCCGGTCCCAAAATCAATCCCGCCAAAAGCGCTCCCACCACCTGGGGCAGTCTCACTTTCCTCGTCAAAAGACCGAAAACCTTTGTGCTGAGTAAAATCAATGCAAGGTCCAATAAGTAGCTATAAGATTCCATCTTCCAATCCTCCATATTTCTTTTCCATAGTTTCCTTTTAGAAAACCCAACTAATATTATCACAAATCATGAAAAATGGAAATGTAAAACTCTATCAATATTCTCTTTCTAAATCTAAATTTTTTTGTCAAAAAATAACAGCTGCCGAAGTCTAATTGCTCCGGCAGTTATGGTAATTTTTTATCACATGGATTTACGTTCTGCAATCTCAGCCATTTTTGCTGTATTCAGTCGAGTATCCCCATGTACCCGACTGTAAGAAAGATATCCATTCATACGATCAATCTTCGTAAGGTTTCTGGAACCGCACACTGGACACACATCCATCTCCAACTCTTCATGCCCACAATCATCACAATAAGCTAAGGAAAGGTTCACACCTTCATAATAGCCAAGGGCCATAGCTCTTCTTACAAGAGAGCGAATTGCTTCTACATTATAGCCCACTGGATAACGGACATATTGTATCTTTCCTCCATTGCATAATTCCCAGAAACGGCCTTCACAATCCTGTTTCTCAATGGGACTCATATCTTCTGTCACATGGCAGTGGAAACTATTGCTTACATAAGGTCTGTCTGAAACCCCTTCTACAATGCCATACATTTTACGGAACTGTTCTACCTGAAGACCGCACAGGCTCTCTGCCGGCGTTCCGTAAATTGCATACAGATTCCCATCTTCTTCCTTGTACTGATTAATCTTATCATTAATATAACGTAAAACCTCCAGGGCAAACTCTCCGTCCTCTCGGATTGATTTGCCATTGTAAAGCTCCTGAAGCTCATTTAAAGCTGTAATTCCAAAGGAGGCGGTCATTGACTTTAAAAGAGGTTTAATCTTGTCAGAAGGCTTTAAATTTCCCCCGTAGAATCCACCTTCGCAATAAGCCAACGGATTTGTTGAGGCACGCATTTCTCCAAGGTAATCATAAGTTCTGATGTGCAGGTGACGAATCATCTCCAGATAAAAATCCAGGACCTCGTAAAAATCTCGGTTCTCTGCTCTGGATTTTGCCAAAATCATAGGCAGATGAAGGCTTACTGCTCCAACATTAAATCTTCCCACAAACACAGGAACGTCCTGGTCATCTGCAGGCTTCATCCCACCACGCTCATACCAGGGACTTAAAAATGCCCTGCATCCCATAGGACTAATCACCTTTTTATACTTCTTATACATGCTGGAAATATAACCTTCTCCACTCATGGACAGCCAGTCCGGATACATGGTTTTTGCAGAACAGGCGATTCCTGCTTCAAATACATCTTCTCCTTCTTTTCCCTCACCATGAATATTCTCATCATATAAAAAGACAATTTTGGGGAACAGCACTGGTTTTTTATGGCCTGTCTTTCCCTGTCCTTCTTTATGTACTTCCAAAAGGGAAATACTACACATCTTTTCAAAACGTTCCATTCCAAGTCCTAGAGTCACAGTGACAAAAGGATAATCCCCTCTGGAGGAGCCTACGGTATTTAGTTTATACTCAATGCCCTGCCATCCCTGATCAAAATCCCTGCGTACTTTATCTGTTGCATATTCTCTGGATTTTTCCTCTGCCTGCTCCCACTTGGGATCCACATATTTCAAAAATTCCTCCTGATACTTTGCATAGCTCTTTTCCGCATAAGGTGCCAGAATCTTGTCCACTTCTGGTACTGTAAAACCACCATACTGCTGTGCCGCTGTACTTAGAATAATATCTCCCATAACGTCAAAAGCTGTATCCAGGGTCTTTGGTTCATTATACCACACATTCCCCATTTCAAAACCGCCGCGAAGAACATTTGCCACATCAAAAAGGCAACAATTCATGGTATCCAGCCTTGCAGACTGGTCGTGAATATAAATATAACCATCTTTACAAGCCTGCAGTTCATTCCGGTTCATAAAAAATTTCCGGTAAAGCTCTTTATTCAATTCATTAAAAATCAGGCTCCGTTTGGTTGCAACCAGAGCACTATCTGTATTTGCGTTACTCTTATCCCCTATGTAGCGGATGGACTGGCTCTTTGTATACACCTCATCCATCATATGAATAAAGTCATGTTTATAATTCCGATAGTCCCGATAGCTTTTGGCCACAGAAGGATTTACCTCTTCCAGAGCGCCTTCCACAATGTTATGCATCTCCTGTATGGAAATCTCATTTTTATCCAGAGACTGGGCTTTTTCCTTTGCATAGCCACAGATAAATTCTACCTCCTGATCCTGAAATTTGTACAGAATTCTAGCTGCTGATTTATTCACTGCCTTTACAATTTTCTGGACGTCAAAGATTTCCTTGGTCCCATCCTTTTTTACAACATACATCATCACTTTCACCTCATAAAGTTTTACAACACTATATATAGTATCACATTATATTTTTCTTTGTACTGCTCACAATATTTTGTATTCCACAGTATAACACTTTCTAATCAGGAAAGGAAGTTGGAATGTTGCACAAATCTGTACTATATTTATCCATTTTCTCTCTTATTCATTGTAACCGTCACATTTGAGAGATTTTCACTTCTCTAAAATTTTTGTTTTTTCTTGTCAGATTTCCTATTTTTTGATTTATGGTAACCAGTTTCTAATTTTATGTTATTGAAACTGCACAATTTTCTATTTGTCAAGTCTAAATCTGAATTTCTCCATCAAAAACAACTTCTGCCGGACCAGTCATGTACACCAAATTTGCCTCTCTATCCCAGAAAATCTTTAAATCTCCTCCTAGAAGCTTCACAGTTACTTGCTCTTCTGTATAACCATTTAAAACACAGGCCACTGCCACCGCACAGGCTCCTGTTCCACAAGCGAGGGTTTCACCACTTCCCCTCTCCCACACCCGCATTTCTACGGTATTCCTATCAATGACTCTGACGAACTCTGTATTCACACTCTCTGGAAATACACTACTTTTTTCAAAGTATGGACCAACTTCTTCTATTTTAAGATTTTTTACGTCATTCATATACACAATGACATGAGGATTTCCCATAGACACCGCTGTTACCTCATAGAGATTCTGATTTATATTCAAAGGCTGTGCAATTACCTGTTCTTTACTGTAAATCATGGGAATTTCTGCTGTCTTTAAAACAGGCGCACCCATGTTTACTTTCACTTCTTTTACTTTTCCATTTTCTACTGTTAAATCCAGATATTTTATGCCACTTTTTGTATTAACGCTAATACTGGTTTTATCTGTGAGGTGGTAATCATACACATATTTAGCCACACATCGGATTCCATTTCCACACATAGCCCCCTGGCTTCCATCTGCATTATACATTTCCATTTCAAAATCTGCCACATCTGAAGGTTTGATTAAAATCAATCCGTCTGAGCCAATGCCAAAATGACGGTCACTGACCCGAACTGCTACCTGAGATGGATTTTCCACTTTCTCTGTAAAACAGTTTACATATACATAATCATTTCCGATTCCCTGCATCTTGGTAAATTTCATTTTTCTGCCTCCTGTATGAATGATTATAATATTATAGCAAAAGAAGCTGTCGCACTAAATACTTAATGCGACAACTCCTTCATAATTGGTGACTTCGCTGTATAGATAACGATTTTACTCTTCTACAACAAATTCATCTTTACCAACACCGCAAATCGGGCATTCCCAATCTTCTGGAAGATCTTCAAACGCTGTTCCTGGTTCGATTCCGTTGTCCGGATCGCCTACTTCTGGGTCATATACATAGCCACATGGTTCACATACATATTTCTTCATTTTCAATACCTCCTGTAGGATATTATTTCTGCTTCTTTTAAATTCATTCACATTTTAGCATATCTAAAAAAGAAATTCCAGAGTAAATTTAAAGGATCCGCTCCGCAGGCGACGGGGCAGATCCTTCCAGCATGATTTTACAATAGACGATTGCGAATCTATTGCACTATATAAAGTTTATGGGTGCCGAATCCTTTTATCCAACATCCAACGCTGTTCTTATAAGAACTGAGCTGCAACAATGGCTGCAATCATCAATGGGATATTAAAGTGTAAGAATGTAGGTACACAGGTATCCCAGATGTGGTCGTGCTGTCCATCTGCATTCAGACCAGATGTAGGTCCAAGTGTGGTATCAGATGCTGGTGAACCAGCGTCACCAAGAGCTGCTGCTGCTGACATCAGAACGATAGTAGCTGCTGGTGAGAATCCCATCTGATGGCACAGAGGAACATATAATACTGCCAATACAGGAACAGTACCGAAAGAAGTACCAATACCCATAGTTACTAACAGACCAATTAAGGTAATAATGGTAGCTGCGATCCATTTATTTCCGCCCATTAAGGAGATTGCACTTGTAACCAGGTCATTTACTGCACCTGTGTTCTTCAGAACCGTTGCAAAACCACCTGCTACTAACATAACAAATGCGATGAATCCCATTAATTTAATACCGCCCTGGAACTGCTCATCAATGTCTTTTGGTTTCACTGCCTGGAAGATAAACATAACCAGAAGTCCACCAAGAGCTGCTACTGGGAGAGAGCCAAATTTAATCTGAAGTGCAACTACTACTACGATGGCTGCCAATGTTACCCAATGCTGATATTTCAGTGTCAAATCTTCTGTTTCCGTTACCCCTTCCAGCTGAACATCTTTGTATTCACGAGGTTTTCTGTATGTAACAAACAAAGCAATTGCCAAACCAATAAACATAGCTACTGCAAGAATCCAGTTTACTGCTGTAATATCTCCAACACTAACCTTCCAGCCAAAGTCTTTTGCATTATCATTGATGTTATCTCTGATAATACCCATGAAAATCAAACCAAATCCCATAGGAACTGCAATGTACGGAGCTTTATGACCAAAAGCAATAGTACATGCAACACCACGTCTATCCAGTTTCATCTTGTTCATCATAGCCAGTAATGGTGGAACCAGAATTGGGATGTATGCAATGTGAATCGGAATAATATTCTGAGATGCACATGCAATTACCAATAAAATACCAATCAGAATCCATTTATTTCCGCCTACTGCTCTCGCAATTTTTTTGGAAAGGATTTCTGTGATACCGGTATAAGCCATAGCAGAGGCAAAAGTACCAAGCAGTACGTATGCCAGTGCTGTTTCTGCATTACCACTGAATCCGGCAATTACAGAACTCATAATACTATCATCACCAACAAGCGGCAGTCCACCAATCAGACCTGCCACAAACAGTGAAACTAACATGGACAATAATACGTTTACTTTTAACAGGCAGAGTACGCACAAAAGCAACACTGCCACGATTACAGGATTAAGTAAATTTTCCATAAATAAACCTCCCTCTTTTTTGTTAGCTGCAGCTGCCAAAGGGGTCCCTCTCAAAAAACAACTGCAGCGC
>CAJKMA010000039.1 GCA_905200905.1 uncultured Bacillota bacterium | reverse complement strand
TTTTCCGACCTTCAATGATGCCCTGCTCCAAAACCATCAGATCTTTTTCTAAAAGTAGGTAGAACACTATAAGGAGGTAATGTTATGGAAAAACAAGTGTATACAGTTGATGAAATCCAGGAAATGCTTGGTTGTGGGCGAAATAAAGCCTATCAACTTGTCAAGGACTCTTATGAAAATAGAAATATGTTTCCTGTGATCCGTTTAGGGAAAAATTTTTTAATTCCGAAAGACGCATTTCATCAGTGGCTGAACAATCCGAGCATATCAACTATTCGGTAATTCAATTGCTGAGCATGTAGTGTTCCGTAGTTCATACGGGTAGTTGAGCAGAGACATGATAGCTTGCGTTCTCATTTCGAAATGGCACTTTTGGATACTTTCTAGTCCAAAACACCGCAAAGCAGCTACTAAAGTCTAAGAAAACAGTAGCATTTGGTATACACAGGCTTACCACCGATGCAGGTACACCGTTGTATCTGCGGTACTGTATATCACCAAAAGAAAGAAGGTATCTGATATCAGAGTATATCTATGTGTTAGACATGGACGGGAAACCTCAGATGCCTACGAGACGCATTTGTAAATGGTATGTCTCATTGTTTGACATCTCTTTTCTGTTTTCGTATAATAAGAATGTCATTTCCATATAGACGGCTGATATATGGAGGACAAGAATGAAAGAAGAATTATATAAAGAAGATTTTTTTTGGAATTACACCTATCAACTTGTGGACCTAAATACACTGGACATCTCTTTTAAAGTCAAAAAAGGGTTTCGTAGTGAACAAGAAGCAAGAGAAAGCCAAAAAAAAGATAGAGAACAGTATGAGAAAGACATCAAGAAAATTAAAAAGATGACTAATGTTCGCTATACTTTTACGGAATTTCTAGATTACTGGTTTGATCATATATTTATAACCAGTCAAACAACTTCAACAAGAGGTATTGTTGCTTTTGCAATCCAATCCCTAATCCTTCCAAATCTGAAACGTGATGTGCTTCTGATAAATCTTACCTCAGATTATTTGAATAATATCATCACTAGCTGTAAAAAAATCAGTAACGCATCTGCTTTTACATGCAAAAAAACACTACGACATATCTTGACAGATGCCCAACTATATGGCTATATTCAAAAAGATTTAAAAGAAGGTTTAATACATGTCCCAGAAACCCATAAAGAAATTACACTTTTAGACTACGCTCAAATCAAAAAAATGCTTATGACCGCTAAAGAGCAGCCTGCTTACTATTTTGAAATTTTACTTGCTCTCTTCTGTGGACTGAGGCAGGGGGAAATACTTGACCTCCAGTATTCGGATTTTGACAAAGAAGCGCAGACGCTTACTATCAGCAGTCAATACGCCCGCGAATTTCAGTATTCTAAAGATGAAAATGGGAAGATTGTAAGCAAATCAACAATGAAGTCAAGACCTCCAAAAGCTGGAAGTGATCGTGTTTTAAAGATACCTGCTTTTTTATTTGACGAACTAGAAAAAAAGAAAAAGTACAATGATACCGTTATTAAAAAGGCAAGAAAGAGAGGGGTGAAAAGACTTTCAAGCACTTATATTTCATTGTCTGTATTTGGTCCAAGAAAAACATCATCCTCTTTGACGCCCGCCTTAAAAAAGATATGTCAAAGAGCAGAGATTCCAATTATGAGGATGCATGGACTCAGACATTGCTATGCAAGCATTATGCTGGAAATGGATGTACCGATTGAGCAGATTAGCAAATGCATGGGGCACAGTTCTGTTTTTACTACACTAAACACATATGTTGGTATTGTCGAAGCAAGAAATAAGGCAAGGGATTTTTTAGAAGATGTGTGCCCAACCGCAAATTCCCTCACAAAGCAAGGAGGTGAACAGGATGACTGAACGTCCGCCTGAACTCAATCCTTATTTTTATTACGGGAATATCTTATCCTATGATTTTATAGGCAACATTACAAAAGACCGAGGAAAATATCGTTTTCAATTAAGGTTAACCTATGGTAATGAAAAAACATATTCTTACCAACAAGGAGGCTTTGAAAAAAACAACAGGCAAAGAAGGCAAGGGACCAGGTTGTACATGACCTAGTAGAAGGTTCTTTCTGCCCATTTCGTTTTAGCTTACAGGAGATGAGCGAATATTGGCTGTTTGATTATTCTCTTAAGACTAAAAAGATAACCTATAATACCTTCTATAGTTATAAAAGTATATTATACAACCATTTCTTAAAAAAAATGAATGGAAAACTTAAAATCCGAAATATTACGGAAAAACAATTGGAACGCTTCTTAAAGTCTTTTGACGGTTATAGCTTAAGAAAAAATGCAGAAAAGGTTATAACCGGAATTTTCGCACTTGCATATGAGCGGCATTATATTTCATTTAATCCGGCACCCATAGCAATTAAAAATGTCCGAATTATAAAACCTTTATCGCCAACAAAAAGAAATATAACCTGGAGTGTTGAACAAATTCAATACGCATTATGTGTATGTAAAGATAATTTTCCTAAAATTTATATGCCATTTTTGTTATCGCTTATGTTAGGAACAAGACTTTCGGAAACCATAGGATTGAAATATTCTGATATAGATTTCAAAAATAAAAATATTTTTATCTATAAGCAATTGGGATATCAAATGGATCCAAACACATTTAAAAAAGAAAAGACTGATATTCCTACCAAAACCATAAATGGTATTCGTGATATTCCGATCCCAGACTGGGTTCTGGACGAAATCATTGTGTCCAGAGCTGTTTACGAAAAAAATCGAGCCAGAGTGCCTAATTTTCAGGATAACGACTTTATATGCTGTAATATAGATGGCTCTCCCTACAATAAAGCATCAATTGACAGGCATTTTAAGAAGTTGCTAAAATGCTGTGGTTATGATAATATTCATTGGCATGATTTGCGTCATATATACAGTACGGTGTTATCTTTTGAAGTAAATATTAAAGCAGTTAGTATCTTCTTAGGTCATAAAAGCGAAGATTTCACCAAAAAAGCATACATTGCTGACAAGAAGATAATCCATGATTCCACTATGATGGAAACCTTTTGGGAATTCGTAAAACCGAAGGAAATTCTGAATAAACCATGTATAAATATACAGAATTGCAAGTTCGAAATGTTTCTTCCGGAAGAAGAAGAAATCCCAAAGTCGTAAAAAATACCATAAAACAGGCGTTTTTCTTTGTTAGTGTTATTTGCTACTCTTTAGTATTTGAGCATTTTTATCTATGTTATTTTATACAAAAAACTATAAATACTCGTAATTTTGATTTTTTTGCATATAAAATCACCAATATTTTTGCAGAACAGGAACAAAAACAAAGTATCGATTCAAAAAAAACAAACAGCCAAAAAAGATTTGACATTATACAAATTATACAAAAAACAGGAGTTATTTATGAGAAAACTAGCGTTAAATGATGAAATATTACTAAAAGTTGAGAAACCCGCCCGCTATATCGGGAACGAAGTCAACTCAGTAATGAAGGACAAAAACGTGGACGTGCGATTCTGCATGTGCTTTCCGGATTCTTACGAAATCGGCATGTCTCACCTCGGAATTCAGATATTATATGACATGCTGAATCAACGAGAAGATACCTGGTGTGAGCGTGTCTATTCTCCATGGCCGGATTTAGACAAGATTATGAGGGAGCAGCAGATTCCTTTGTTTGCACTGGAATCCCAAAGTCCTATCAAAGATTTTGACTTTCTTGGGATTACCATTCAGTACGAGATGTGCTACACCAACATTCTCCAGATTCTGGATTTAAGTCAGATTCCTTTGCGAGCAGAAGACAGAACTTTGGAACATCCCTTTGTCATGGGGGGAGGACCTTGTACTTACAATCCAGAGCCTTTGGCGCCCTTCTTTGATTTGTTTTATATTGGTGAAGGGGAAACTGTGTTTAACCAGTTGTTGGATACTTATAAAGAATGGAAACATACAGGAAAAAGCAGAAAAGAATTTCTGGAAATGGCTGCAGAAATTCCTGGTATTTATGTACCTTCTTTTTATGAAACAACGTATCATGAGGATGGAACCATAGCTTCTTTTAAACCCGTGAATTCTCATGCAAAAGAAAAAATCGAGAAACAGGTGGTTATGGATTTAACGCATACCTATTATCCGAAAAATCCTGTTGTACCCTTTATCAAAGCCACCCAAGATCGCGTGACCCTGGAAATCCAGAGGGGCTGTATCCGAGGATGCCGGTTCTGCCAGGCAGGTATGTTATACCGTCCTACCAGGGAACGTGATGTAGACTTTTTAAAAGATACTGCAAAAGCGATGTTGGAAAGCAGTGGGCATGAGGAAATTTCTCTGAGTTCTTTAAGCTCCAGCGATTATTCTAAATTGCCGGAACTCATTGATTATTTAATTGAGGAATGTTCTGCCAGAAAGGTGAATATTTCCCTTCCTTCTCTTCGTATTGATGCGTTTTCTCTAGATGTAATGAGCAAGGTGCAGGATATTAAGAAAAGTAGCCTTACTTTTGCGCCGGAAGCTGGTTCTCAAAGACTGCGTGATGTCATCAACAAAGGGCTTACAGAAGAAGTGATTCTAGAAGGTGCATCAAAAGCCTTTGAAGGAGGATGGACCAGAGTAAAATTATACTTTATGCTGGGACTTCCTACAGAAACAGAAGAGGATATGAGAGGCATTGCACACCTGGCAGAAGCTATTGCCAAAAAGTATTATGAAATTCCAAAGGAACAGCGTCACGGAAAATGTCAGATTGTGGTAAGTACTTCTTTCTTTGTGCCAAAACCATTTACACCGTTCCAGTGGGCTGGTATGTTCCGGAAGGAAGATTATTTGGATAAAGCCAAAATTGTAAAAGAAGAAATTCGGGCACAGTTAAATCAGAAGAGTATTAAATATAATTATCATGAAGCAGACGTAACCGTTCTAGAAGGTATTCTGGCAAGGGGCGATAGACGAATTGCAGATGTTATTGAAGCGGTTTATAAAAAAGGTGCGATTTTTGATGCTTGGTCTGAATATTTCCGCTATGATCTTTGGATGGAAGCATTTGAAGAAATAGGCTTAGATCCTGAGTTCTATACACTACGGGAGCGTCCTTTAGACGAAATTTTCCCATGGGATTTCATTTCTATTGGTGTTTCTAGAAATTTTTTGGAAAAGGAATGGGAGAAGGCCCACTTGGAAGAAATTACTCCAAACTGTAAAATGAAATGTTCCGGCTGTGGTGCTGGTATCTACAAAGGAGGAATCTGCGTTGAAAGTAAGAATTAAATTTGCAAAACAGGGGGCTATGAAATTTATCGGACATTTGGATATTATGCGTTATTTTCAAAAAGCCATTAAAAGAGCTAATATAGACGTTGCGTATTCCGAAGGCTTTAGCCCACATATGATTATGTCCTTTGCAGCGCCTTTGGGAGTAGGTGTAACCAGTACTGGAGAATATTTTGATTTAGAGATTAAAACACCTATTTCTTCTAAGGAAGCCATTAAACGTCTAAATCAGGTTATGGTAGACGGTATGGAAATTTTAAGTTTCCGTAAGATACCGGATGGAAAAGCCAATGCTGCCATGGCTTTGGTGGCAGCTGCAGACTATCAGGTAAATTTCCGCAAGGGAATGGAGCCAGGAACAGATTGGCAAGAAAAGGTAGCAGCTTTTATGGAACAACCTGAAATTATGATTCTGAAAAAAACCAAAAAAAATGAAAAAGAAGTGAATTTAAAACCTTTCCTTTATGATATGCAGGTACAGGGAGAAGAGGTTTTTCTGAAACTGGCAGCCGGAAGTGTGAAAAACACAAAACCCGAGCTGGTAATGGAGGCGTTTTACAGATTCTGCGAGAAAGAATTTGATACCTTTAGTCTGATGGTGCATCGTTTGGAAGTATATGCAGATACTGGTGCAGAAGGAAATAGAAATCTGATTTCTCTGGAAAATTTAGGTGAAGATATTGAGTAAACTAATTATTACCCCTATGGTTTATCGCCAAAAAGAAGTAATCGTAGCTGCTCTTATGGAGCAGAATAGAATTTGCCAGCTTCATATTGCCGCTCAGGAGAATAAAGGAATTTTAGGCAATATTTATATTGGAAAAGTGCAGAGTATTGTAAAAAATATTCATGCTGCTTTTATTGAAATTGCAAACGGAGTCAATTGCTATTACTCTATGGATGAAAAATCAGAGATTTTCTTCACAAATCAAAAAAAAGACAAGACCATGAAAATTGGAGATGAAGTTCTGGTTCAGGTCTCTAGGGAAGGAATAAAAACAAAACTCCCCTGTGTGACCGGAAATCTAAATTTTACAGGGCGCTATCTGGTACTTACTTCCCAGAGAAAAGAACTTGGATTTTCTGGAAAACTAAAGAAAGAAGAAAAAAAACGAATTCGGGCAATTTTAGAAGATCAGCTTCCGAAGCAAGCAGGACTCATTGTCCGAACCAACTGCAGGGATGCAGATACTGCTGATATTCTAAGAGAGCTGGAGCAGTTACAACAACAATATGAGGATTTATTAAAAAAAGCTTCTACCAGAGTTTGTTTTTCTTTACTAGAAGAGAGTATGCCCGATTATATGCAGGTACTCCAAAGCACATATACGAAAAATCTGGAAGAAATTGTAACAGATGATAAAACTATTTTTCAGCAAATCCAAAGGTATCTTCAATGCTATGAAACAAAGGCTGTTCCAGTACGTTTTTACGAAGATTCTTTACTTCCTCTTGCAAAGCTCTATTGTTTGGAATCTGCTATTTCGGAAGGCACACAAGAACGAGTATGGCTGAAATCTGGCGGCTTTCTGGTGATTCAGCAGACTGAGGCTTTTGTGTGCATTGATGTGAATACCGGAAAATTTTCCGAAAAAAAAGAGATACAAGATACTTTTCGCAAGATTAATCTGGAAGCAGCCAGAGAAATTGCCTGGCAGCTTCGTCTTCGGAACCTTTCTGGCATTATCCTAATAGATTTTATTAATCTGGAAAAGGAAGAAGATAAAAAGGAATTGCTTCAAAACCTTCAGGGCTATTTAAAACAAGACCCAGTAAAGGGAACGGTCGTAGATATGACACCACTAAATATTGTGGAGGTTACTAGAAAGAAAGTACGGAAGTCCTTACAGGAAGAACTAAATGCCCTGGAAAAATAGGAGGCTATGGTATGAGGGAAAAATCACCATTAACCACATTATGTTATATTGAAAAAGAAGAACAATATTTAATGCTTCACCGTGTATCCAAAAAGCAGGATATCAACAAAGATAAATGGATTGGTGTAGGAGGACATTTTGAACAAGATGAAAGCCCTGAGGAATGCCTTTTGCGGGAGGTAAAAGAGGAGACGGGGCTTACGCTTACTTCCTATCGCTTTCGTGGAATTGTTACCTTTTACTTTTCCAAAGGAGACGGCAGCTTTTCTGGAACAGAATATATGTGTCTGTATACCGCTGATGGATACCAGGGAACTTTAAGCTCCTGTGATGAAGGAGTTTTGGAATGGGTTGATAAAAAGGAACTTTTTAACTTAAATCTATGGGAAGGAGATAAGATTTTTTTCCGGCTTTTAGAGGAAAACAGACCTTTCTTTTCTTTAAAATTAACCTATGTAGATGATGTTTTAAAAGAGGCGGTGTTAGATGGGAAAAAATTGGAGTGATACAGGAAAATCAACTTGCACCTTAAAGCCCTGGCATGGAATGGCCATGTTTCTTGTGGTTATGGCATCTTTTTATACTATTATTGCCTGGATGCAGGGAAAATGGGGCATGTATGGACTTGCCCTTACGGAATTATATCTGCTTGTGCTAAGCATTGCAGGAGCAAAACTTTTAAAGCAACCTCTAAAAACGGTCTTTCCAGTGAAAAAACCTGAAGGGAAAAAACTATTAGCAGTAGTGCTTTTTTGGATTTCTTCCTATGCTCTTGTGATTCCCCTTACCATGCTTGTAGCTTATTTTTATCCAAAGGAAATGTTTTCCGTAAGTGGGAACCTGAATGCTTTTATTTCCAGTGTTCCTCCGCTTCTTGCCCTGCTTATCAGCAGTGTACTGCCTGCAATGTGCGAAGAGGCAGTACACAGGGGATTTATTTTAAAAAGCATGCAAAGCCGTTTCCACAATGTCTGGGGACTTACCATTTTTATGGGAATTCTTTTTGGACTTTTTCATGGGAGTGTATGGCGTTTCCTTCCTACGGCACTTTTAGGAGGCGTATTGTCCTACTTAATGATTCGCACAGAAAATATGATTTATCCAGCGTTGTTCCACTTTATTAACAATAGCTTACCCTCTTTGTTGTCTGGTTTTTTATCAGGAGGTACAGATACAGCCCAGACGGCGGCAGCCACAGAACAGCTCATGGAGCAGGGACTTCCTATTAGCTTTCTCGGCGTTTATATTGCTATGGCTTGCATTGTACCCTTTGGTTTTTATACTGCAGATTATTTGCTGAAAAAGAATCAGCAAAGAGAAAAAACTTATCTGTCATCCAATAAGACTTTGGTTCTTTTGGTTGTACTCACTATTTTGCCTATTATCATAGGTATGGTATTGTTTCTCTATGGTTTTTTCTTTGAAACAGGGATTTTTACCAGATTAAGATAAAAACTTAAAAAAATTCATTTTATCTATTGACGAATTGGAAGATAGCTGTTAATATATTAGCGTATGCCGCACAAAGAGGTAGAAGTATCGGTTTTCCGGTCACCATATTTGGCGAGTAATGATAATAGGAGGTGCCATATGTACGCAATTATTGCAACAGGTGGTAAACAGTACAAAGTAGCCGAAGGCGATGTTATCAGAGTAGAGAAGCTTGGAGCAGAAGCTGGTGAAACTGTTACATTTGACCAGGTACTTGCTGTAAGCAACGACGGTTTAAAAGTTGGCGAAGACGTAGCTAACGCATCTGTAACTGCATCTGTAGTTGAAAACGGTAAAGCAAGAAAAGTTATCGTTTACAAATATAAGAGAAAAACCGGTTACCACAAGAAAAACGGTCATAGACAGCAGTTTACAAAAGTAAAAATTGAAAAAATCAATGCTTAATCTGGTAGATTTCAGAAATTATGATTAAAGTAACGATTTATCAGGATTCAGAACAGAGAATCTCAGGTTTTACCATGCAGGATCATGCAGGATATGCTGAAAGCGGCAGCGACATTGTATGTGCGGCAGCATCAGCACTGGCACAGAATACGGTAAATTCTATTGAACGTTTCACAGAAGATATTTTTACTGTAGATATCAATGAAGAAACTGGAGAATTGGATGTAGAACTGGAGCCAGGGTATTCCAAAGAGACGGCATTGTTGCTGGATTCCCTTATCCTCGGTTTACAGGGGATAGAAGAAGAATACATGGAATATATCGATGTAATATTCGAGGAGGTGTAAAGACATGTTAAAAATGAACCTTCAGTTATTTGCACATAAAAAAGGTGTTGGTTCTACAAAGAACGGACGTGACTCTGAGTCCAAAAGACTTGGCGCCAAAAGAGCTGACGGACAGTTTGTAAAAGCTGGAAATATCCTTTACAGACAGCGTGGAACAAAAATCCATCCAGGCGTTAACGTAGGAAGAGGCGGAGATGACACTTTATTTGCGTTAGTAGATGGTGTTGTTCGTTTCGAAAGAAAAGGCAGAGACAAAAAACAGGTTTCTGTATTTCCAGTAGTTACAGAAGAGTAATTCACGATAACAAGGGCGGCTTCAAATCTTTTAGGGGTTTGAAGCCATTTTTTATAGAAAGAGGTTAATATGTTTGCAGACAGAGCAAAAATTTATATCCGTTCTGGAAAAGGCGGAGACGGCCATGTAAGCTTCCGCCGAGAACTTTTTGTTCCTAATGGAGGTCCAGACGGAGGAGATGGCGGAAAAGGCGGAGATGTTATCTTTGAAGTAGATAAGGGTATGAACGCATTGACTGATTATCGTCATAAAAGCAAATATAAAGCAGGAGACGGTGAGCAGGGAGGCAAAAAACGCTGCCATGGTGCAAACGGAAAGGATATTATCTTAAAGGTACCGGAAGGAACCGTGATTAAAGAAGCCACCACAGGTAAAGTAATTGCAGATATGTCCGGTGAAAATATCCGACAGATTGTATTGCGTGGTGGAAGAGGAGGAAAAGGGAATCAGCATTATGCTACTGCTACTATGCAGGTTCCCAAATATGCACAGCCAGGCCAGCCAGCTCAGGAACTGGAAGTACAGCTGGAATTAAAGGTCATTGCAGATGTAGGACTGTTAGGTTTTCCAAATGTAGGAAAGTCCACCTTACTCTCCAGAGTCAGCAATGCAAGACCAGAAATTGCAAATTATCATTTCACTACCTTAAGTCCTCATTTAGGTGTAGTTGATTTGGATGGCTGTGATGGGTTTGTCATTGCAGATATCCCGGGACTTATCGAAGGAGCGTCCCAAGGTGTTGGACTGGGACATCAATTTTTGCGTCATATTGAGCGTACCAGAGTATTGATTCACTTGGTAGATGCTGCCTCTACAGAGGGCAGGGATCCGATTGATGATATTTATAAGATTAATAAAGAACTGGAGGCTTATGATCCAGAACTTTCTAAACGTCCTCAGGTTATTGCAGCAAATAAAATTGATGCTATCTATGAAGGGGATGAAGACCCAGTAGAAAAAATCAGAGAAGAATTTGAACCTCAGGGCATTAAGGTTTTTGCAATTTCAGCTGTAAGCGGCAAAGGATTAAAAGAACTGTTGTATTATGTGAAACAGCTTCTGGATTCCATTGAGAAAGAGCCTGTTATATTCCAGCAGGAATTCTTCCCAGAGGACATGTTAATTACTGAAAATCTGCCGTATACAGTATCTCAGGATTCTGAAGATGAACATATCTTTATTATTGAAGGACCCAAAATTGAAAAAATGTTGGGTTATACGAATTTAGATTCTGAGAAAGGCTTTTTATTCTTCCAGAAATTCCTGAAAGAAAGTGGTATTTTGGAGGATTTGGAAAAGGCTGGAATCCAGGAAGGCGATACTGTCCGTATGTACGGATTCGACTTTGATTATTACAAATAATATAGGAGAAGAACATGACAAGCAAACAAAGAGCGTATTTAAAGGGACTTGCTATGACCATGGAACCCATTTTTCAAATTGGGAAGTCCAGTCTCACACCAGAGAATACAGCTGCAGTATCAGAGGCTTTAGAGGCAAGGGAGCTGATTAAAATCAGTGTACTGCAAAACTGTATGGATGATCCAAGAGAAATTGCAGAGGTTCTGGCAGAACGTACACATTCTCAAGTGGTACAGGTCATTGGAAAGAAAATTGTCTTGTATAAGGAAGGTAAGGACAAAAAGAAAAAAATCTTCCTGCCATAACGGCAAAAGAGGTAGCAGTCATCATGGAAAAACGGAAAAAAATCGGTATCATGGGTGGAACTTTTGACCCCATTCATATTGGTCATCTGATTTTAGGGGAAACAGCTTACCAGCAATTTCATCTGGATAAAGTTCTGTTTATGCCAGCTGGCAATCCTCCCCACAAAAGGGAACGAAAAGATCGGGCTGATAATGCACAGAGAACAGAAATGGTACGAAGAGCCATTACCTCTAATGTGCATTTTGAACTATCTTTGGAAGAAATGGAAAAGAAAGGCCTGAGCTATACCTATGAAACCCTGGAGCATTTAAAAGCAACACATCCTGATACAGATTACTATTTTATTCTAGGTGCAGACTCTCTCTATGATTTTGAAAAATGGAAAGAACCTGGAAGAATTTTAAAAGCCTGCACGATTCTGGTAGCCACCAGAAATCACACCAGTTATGAACGGCTGGAAGCCGTTATGACGCTGCTAGAGGAAAAATATGGCGGAAGAATTGAAAAACTAGACTCTCTGAATATTGATATTTCTTCTAAGCAGATTCGTTCCTGGATCCATCAGGGGCGTTCTCTGGCTTATTATGTGCCGGAGACAGTGATTTCTTATATTACAGAAAATAAAATCTATAAGGATTGTGATACAGATGAAATCAGAAATAGCAAAATTTGAAAAAAAACTAAAAAAATATCTGGATAAAGAACGGTTTGTGCATACCCAGGGTGTGATGTATACAGCAGCAGCTCTAGCTATGGCTCATGGGGCAGATATGGAAAAAGCCAGGATTGCCGGACTGCTTCATGACTGTGCAAAATGTATTCCCAACAAAAAGAAATGGAAACTATGTGACAAATATCATGTTTTGCTTTCTGAATGTGAACAGCAAAATCCCTTTTTGATTCATGCAAAGCTGGGGGTTGCTATTGCCAAAGAAAAATATGGGATTCAAGATGAAGAAATTCTTTCTGCTATCCGCTGGCATACCACAGGAAAGGACAATATGACAGATTTGGAAAAAATCGTTTATATTGCTGATTATATTGAGCCCCAGAGGGATAAAGCCCCAAATCTGGAATGGATTCGGAAGGTCTCATTTATGGATTTGAATGAAGGGATGTATTATATTTTAAAAGACAGCTTATCCTATTTAGAAAGAAGCGGCAGAACCATTGATCCTGCTACAGAAAAAGCATTTCACTATTATGAAACCATGCACCTTACAAAAAGGGGAAAGGAGAAAAAGAACCATGAATAGTAAAGAAATTGCCCGTCTGGCTTGTGAAGCCATGGAGGATAAAAAGGCACAGGACATTAAAATTATTAATATTGAACAGGTATCTACACTTGCGGACTATTTTATTATTGCCAGTGGTGCTAACCGTAACCAGGTACAGGCCATGGCAGATAATGTGGATGAAGTTCTTGGAAGAGCAGGGGTAGAGCCAAAACAGATGGAAGGCTATCAGAGTGCAAATTGGATTTTAATGGATTATAGAGATGTGGTAATTCATATTTTTGATGAAGAAAATCGTTTGTTCTATGATTTGGAACGTATCTGGAGAGATGGTTCCCTGATAGAACGAGAAAGTCTGAACTAAGCGCTTTTTAAAACAGAGTAAGGCAATTGTGAAAAAAATTGCCTTACTCTGTTTTTTATTTAACGCATGAAACGGAATACACCGATTACTTTGCCCAAAATTTGAAATGCCTGATCCGGTTCTACAATAATAGGATCCATAAAATCATTTTCTGGCTGAAGACGAATATGTCCCTTTTCTTTATAGAATGTTTTTACTGTTGCAGAATCATCTACCAACGCAACTACCTTTTGGCCGTTTTCAGCGGTTTGAAGTTGTTCTACTACCACATAATCCCCATCAAAAATACCAGCATTAATCATGCTATCTCCCTGAACAACCAACATAAAAGTTTTATTATTAGGCATGTATTCCGCTGGGATAGGAAAATATCCTTCTATATTTTCTACCGCAAGCAAAGGCTCTCCTGCCGCTACTTTCCCAAGAATTGGAACATTTACAGTTTCTCTTCGTACCAGATTAAAATTATCATCCACAATTTCAATGGCTCTTGGTTTTGTAGGGTCTCTGCGGATATATCCATTTTTCTCCAAAGTTTCCAGGTGGGAATGAACAGAGGAAGTGGATTTTAAATCTACTGCTTCACAAATTTCCCGAACAGAAGGAGGAAAACCCCTGTTTAAAATTTCGTTTTTCATATATTCTAAAATTTCAGATTGCTTTTGGCTGATTTTTCCATATGTCATATCAGGCACCTCCAGTTTCTATGTACAGCGTCCTGTACTGTTCTTTCTAGGAATACGCTTTATTTTCAATATCATATCATAAATCTTTTCATAATGCAAACAAATATTCGGAATATCTGTTCGTGTCAAGAGGCGAAAATATGTTCGAAACAGTATTGACAAACATTTGTTCTTGTAGTATTCTTGTTTTATAAATTAGAACAGATGTTCGTGAACATATTTTCGTATTTTGTAAAGGAGGATTCAAAATGAAGGAAAGAAACCGGAGTTTTACTGTTGTAACAAAATCATACAAACATGGGAGAATTATGCAGAGAAAATCCACTATGAGGAAAAGAAGTCTCTATTTTGCTGCTGCCTTACTTACTATAATCCTAGTTCTTATTTTTAATACAGCCAATATTGCAAATGCAGGTATCAGAGAAACAGAACGTTATAAATATTTTACTAGCATTGAAGTAGAAGCTGGAACTAGTTTGTGGGATATTGCAGAGGAATATATGACAGAAGAATATCGTTCTCCTAAAGATTATATTCAAGAAGTGAAAAATATAAACCATATGGAAAGTGACCTAATTTACGAAGGTTCTTATTTATGTATACCTTATTATTCTACAGAAAAAAAATAGAATTGGTATTTCTTGTCTGTTGCCTTTCTCAATGATAAAATATTCTTGAAAAACCAAGAAACAGAAAGGAAGGTATGACTATGAATTGCAAGAAGGTTACTTCTACAGACGTGGCAAAAAAAGCAGGTGTTTCCCAATCTACAGTATCCATGATTTTAAATAAAAAGTACAATGTTTCGTTTTCTAGGGAAACTATAGAACGGGTGGAACATGCAGCAAAAGAACTTGGGTATAAAAATGAGAAAAAACTTCCCAAAACACGAATATCCATGAGAGGAACTATTTTTGTGATTTGTCCTAATCTTACCAATCCGTATTATTTTTCTCTGCTTCAGGGAATTGAAATGACAGCACAAAAAAATAAATACGATGTTTTTCTTTGTAATACACGAAGAGATTATCAAACAGAAGAAAAATACCTGCGAAAAATTGAAAAATTAAATCCTTCTGGAATTATTTATACCTGTTCTCCCAGTTTTCCGGAAATTGTCCGAAATCTATCCCAAAAGATTCCTATGGTACATATCGGAGAAAAAGATGCTATGAAGGGTATGGATACCGTAGAACTAAACAGTGAGAAGATAGGTCATATGCTTGCAGAATATCTTCTGCGTCTTGGACATAAAAGAGCAGCCTTTTTATCTACACCGCTTACCCAAAGACAATCCGCAAGAAGAGCAAGAATTAAAGGTTTTTGCAAAGCTTTTGAAGAGGCCGGATATGGGGACTATGTATACATAAAAAGTCTTCCAGAAGAAATGGATACCCTCTTTCAAGGAGTGGATATGGAATATAAAACAGGTTATGAGCTTACTGGAAAAGTCCTGCAGGAAGTTCCCAATTTAACAGCTATAGTAGGAAGTAATGATATGGTTGCCTTGGGAATACGAGATGCGCTTTTAGACAGACATTATAAAATCCCAGATGAGATATCTGTTTTGGGATGTGATAATTTATTAATTTCTGGAATGCATGGAATTGATTTAACTACCGTGGAACATTTTACTGGAAAAAAGGGCGAAGATGCCTGCAAAATTCTAATAGAAAAAATAGAAGAGAAGAAACTACCAAAAGGAAAACAATCTGGAGAAATGATTCATCATATTGAATATGAACCACGTCTGATTATTCGTGGAAGTTCTGGATACCCCAAAAATGTAATAGAGAAAAATTAATAATTTGAATTATTAATAATATAGCATATCAATAATTTGATTCATCATTTGACGAAGCTCCTTTCCCATGTTAAGGTTGTCTTAGAAGTGGAATTAATTTTTGCATAGTACATAGGAGGAGTTAGCAAGCATGGGAAAAATAGATTGGAAAAAGTATTTGCAAAAGGATGTATGTTGTTCTTGCGGCAAAACACATTTTTGCGATATTGAAGAAATCATCATTGAAGAACATGCCATTAAGCAGCTTTCAGGAATTTTAAATAAGCATTCTTATGGAAATCTTTGTGTGGTTTGTGATGAACACACTCAGGAAGCGGCAGGCTTCCAAGTATATGAGGAGCTTACAAAGGCGGGATATACTTATAAAAAAATTGTATTTTCAAATGAGGAACTGGTACCAGATGAAGAGGCTCTGGTATTTCTGTTCACTCAGATTCCCAATGATTGTGATTTGATTCTTGCAGTGGGGAGCGGTACCATAAATGACCTTTGCCGATACATTAGCTACAAAATGAAAATAGACTATTACATTATTGGAACGGCTCCCTCTATGGATGGCTATGCATCCAATGTGTCACCTTTGATTATTCAGCATTTAAAGACTACCTATGAAGCAAGACCAGCCAGAGTAATTATTGGAGATTTGGATGTGATGGCCAAAGCACCGCTTCATATGATTGCAGCAGGTGCAGGGGATATTATTGGAAAATATGTGTGTCTGGCAGATTGGCAGATAGCACATATTATCAATGAGGAATATATATGCCAGGAAATGATAGATCTGGTTCGTCAATCTATTCAAAAAGTAGTGGAGTATGCACCAGCCGCTATCAAACGAGATAAAACTGCTATTGCCGCTATTATGGAAGGTTTAGTATTAAGTGGCATTGCCATGAGCTATATTGGGAATTCCAGGCCTGCATCAGGGAGTGAGCATCACATGTCTCATTATTGGGAAATGATGTTTTTACTTGCAGGAAAGAAAGATCCTCTGCATGGCACCAAAGTTGGTGTGGGTACTGTTTCAGCACTCCGTTTATATGAAATGTTAAAAGAGTGCCAGTTGTCTATGGTATCATTGCAAGAACCGCACTTTCAAATGGCTGTCTGGGAAAAGCAAATCCTAGATGCTTATGGACCAGCTGCCTCTGGTGTTCTGAAATTAGAAGAAGATATTGGAAAAAACTCAGATAAAGAAGTTTTAAGAAGACGCAAAATTTTCCTAGACCATCAGGAAGAAATCTGGAAAATATTAGAAGCGCTTCCTTCTTCCAAAGAAATTCAATATCTCCTGGAATCTATGAATGCACCTTATTCTCCGATACAGCTTCAAGTTCCAAAAGAGGTGTTTCAAAAAGGCATTTATTTTGCAAAGGATTTACGAAATCGTTTTGGACTTCTTCAGATTTTATTTGATTTTCATTTACAGGAAAATTTTAGCAGTAAATTAATTGCCGAGTTTTATGAATAGATTTTTTCTTGTGGAGAACCTCTGTATATGATAAACTAACCCTATAGAAAAAATATTACAATTGGGGGTTCATTTTATGTATACATTAGAAAACGAATACCTGAAAATTAGTGTATGTGAAACAGGTGCAGAGCTTTATCAGATTTATGATAAAGAAATGGAAAAAGAAGTATTATGGTATGGTGACGAAGCCTATTGGATAAGGCGTTCACCTCTGTTGTTTCCCAATGTTGGGCGTAATTATGAGAACCATTGTCTTTATAAAGGACAATATTATGACACCATACAGCATGGGTTTGCTAGAGACGCTGTATTTACCTGTATAGAAGCAAAAAAAGAATTGCTTACTTTTCAGCTTTGTGACACAGAAGAAACCCGAAACTATTTTCCTTTTTCTTTCCAGTTACAGGTAACCTATACCTTGAAAGAAAGAAATTTGGAAGTCCTTTGGGAAGTTGAAAATCAAAATCAGGAAACCATGTATTTTACCATTGGTGGACATCCAGGGTTTAATGTTCCGATTTTAGAAAACACAAAACAGACAGATTATAAACTTCTGTTTCAGCGTAAAGAAGCACTGGAATATCTTCTGGTTTATGGAAATACAGGAACAGCAGATAGCAGCACCAAACATACGCTTCTTCTGGAACCTATTGGAGAGTATTATGGCTGCAACATTACAGAGCATATGTTTGATAATGATGCACTGATTTTTGATCAGGGACAGATTGAATGGGTAGGAATCGGCTATCCAGATGGAACACCTTATCTTACCATGGAATGTAAAGGATTTACCAATTTTGGTATTTGGAGTCTGCCAGGAGCACCTTACGTATGTTTGGAACCATGGATGGGGAGATGTGATGATTATGGTTTCCAGAAAGAGATTTCTGAAAAGCCAGATGTGATTTCTCTGGAAGCAGGCAAGACTTTCCGAAAATCCTATTCTATTGGTGTACATAAAAAATAAAAAAAGAGTTTTCATTTACTCTTGACAATTTATGTTAGGATGTGATATAAATTGTTTAACAAGCTAAACCGTTGAAGAAGAGTAAGTACCTTTTATTCTGTGTTTTATGAAACATATTTCTAATCCCAGAGAGCTGCAGATGGTGGGATGCAGTATTAGAGCTAAAAGGGAATGGGCTTCTGAGGGCCAACAGAACAAAGTATGAAGGCCGGAGAATAAACTTCGTTATCAAATTTAGCATGTGAAGCATGCGATGAGCGGATACGCAAGTATCAAATTGGGTGGCACCGCAGGAGTTTTTGCTCTTGTCCCTGGAAACAATTGTTTTTTGGGGACAAGGGCTTTTTTGTTTCACAAAACGTTGTACCTGTCCCTGGAAGTCTAAAAGAAAGGAGACACCATTATGTCAAATCAAAACAAAGAAATCCCTTATAAAATCTATTTAGAAGAATCAGAGCTTCCGAAACAATGGTATAACGTGAGGGCTGATATGAAACAGAAACCTGCTCCTCTTTTAAATCCAGAAACTTTAAAGCCAATGACAGAGAAAGAATTAGAAGTTGTATTTTGCAAAGAACTGGTAAAACAGGAACTGGATGATACCACTCCCTATATCGATATTCCAGAGGAAATAAGAAACTTTTATAAAATGTACCGGCCTGCTCCTCTGGTACGTGCCTATTGTTTAGAAGAAAAATTACAGACACCAGCAAAAATTTATTATAAATTTGAAGGGAATAATACCAGCGGAAGTCATAAGCTGAATTCTGCCATTGCTCAGGCTTATTATGCGAAAAAG
Organism: uncultured Bacillota bacterium; assembly: GCA_905200905.1. GTDB lineage: Bacteria > Bacillota > Clostridia > Lachnospirales > Lachnospiraceae > Blautia. Next base: position 4,852 of record CAJKMA010000039.1, on the reverse strand, counting down.
CAGGGACTGAAAGGTGTAACAACGGAAACCGGAGCAGGGCAGTGGGGAACCGCCCTTTCTATGGCATGTTCCTACTTTGGATTAGACTGTCAGGTATATATGGTAAAATGTTCTTATGAGCAGAAGCCTTTCCGTAGAGAAGTCATGAGAACCTATGGAGCATCTGTGACTCCGTCTCCATCTGAAACAACAGAAGTTGGAAGAAAGATTCTCGAACTTCATCCAGGTACTTCCGGAAGCCTGGGATGTGCTATTTCCGAAGCAGTGGAAAGAGCTACACAGCAGGAAGGGTATCGTTATGTTCTCGGCAGTGTTATGAATCAGGTGCTTCTGCATCAGACGATTATCGGACTGGAGACCAAAACAGCATTGGATAAATACGATGTAAAGGCAGATATGATCATTGGATGTGCCGGAGGCGGTTCCAATCTGGGTGGATTGATTTCTCCGTTTATGGGTGAAAAATTAAGAGGAGAGCGGGACTATCAGATTATTGCTGTGGAACCAGCATCCTGCCCAAGTTTAACAAGAGGTAAATTCGTTTATGATTACTGCGATACTGGTATGGTAACACCATTACAGAAAATGTACACCCTTGGCAGTGGCTTTATTCCGTCTGCCAGCCATGCCGGAGGACTTCGCTATCATGGTATGAGTTCTATTTTATCTCAGCTTTATCATGATGGGCTTATGGAAGCACGTTCTGTAGAACAGACCTCTGTATTTGACGCAGCCGTACAATTTGCCAGGGTAGAAGGAATTCTGCCTGCACCGGAAAGTGCTCATGCTATCCGGGTAGCCATGGACGAAGCACTCAAATGTAAAGAAACCGGCGAAGAAAAAACCATTGTATTCGGGCTTACTGGAACAGGTTATTTTGATATGTTCGCATATGAAAGATTTAACAATGGTGAAATGTCTGATTATATCCCTACAGACGAAGAACTTGCTGCCGGACTTTCCGGAATCCCAAGGTTTCCGGGCAATGAATTTTAAGAGTTCATTCAGACCCCCAAAATACAAAATACGGTAACAGAAATTAATAGATTTGAAAATCCCACAAAACAGCTCCATAAAACAGAAAAACCTGTTTCATGGAGTTGTTTTTTACCCTTCTGTTTGCTATAATGAAAGACCGCCTGAAACTGGAAGGTGCCGTTTAGGGATGGGAACGAGTGCCTGCTTCAGATTTTAAGTGAAAAATTTGAGAAAAGTGAGGTAAGAACATGGAAAAACATCTAAAAGAACAACAACAGGAGAAAATGCATCTGGAACAGTGTCTGAAAATTATCCAGGAGAATATCCACTTATATGAGGAAAAAGAAAGACGCTACAAAAAAGAGGTGACAGAGCTTTTTCAGGCAGTAAAAAAAGGAGAAGGTGATTCCTATGGTATGCTGATGGCCGGAAGAAATATTCTGGAGCACGCTGAGAATTCCCTTCGTAAAAACAGAGCTGCTTCCAGGAAAGCCTATTTTGGAAGAATCGACTACCAGGATGAAACCTATGGTGCCAGAGAAAGTTTGTATATTGGAAAAAACGGAATTACGCAAAATGCCAATGAAGTCATTATTGTAGATTGGCGTGCTCCTGTTTCCAGCGTCTACTATGAGAACGAACTGGGGTATGGGCACTATGAAGTACCTGGAAGCCAGCCAGTAGAGATTGATCTATATAAGAAACGGACTTATGATATCCAAGGAAAGAAGTTGCTGGGTTTTTACGATGATGATGTTGCTGCCAATGATGAATTGCTGGTAAAATATCTGTCCCAAAACAAAGAAGCTGTTCTGGGAGATATTATCGCCACCATTCAAAAAGAACAAAATGAAATCATCCGGGATACTCCCTTTAAAAATATCATTGTACAGGGTGTTGCCGGAAGTGGAAAGACAACCGTTGCTCTTCACCGGATTTCCTATGTACTTTATAACTACGAAGAGAAATACAAGCCTTCCGAATTCTGCATCATTGGAAGCAGTGATATGTTGTTAAATTATATCAGCAGCGGACTGCCGGAACTGGATGTCAATCATGTAAGGCAGATGCGGATGGACATTTTTCTGCCTTATCTAATGGGAAAATCCTGGAAGAAAAAATATCAGGTGATTCCTGAGGATAACATGGCTCCGGTAAAAAGCAAGCTGGACTTTGTAAATGCTTTGGAAGAATTTCTGGATGTCTGGAAACAGCATGTTTTGATACTGGATACGATCAAAGATTCTGAACTTGGTATCTTGCTGTCAGAAGCGAACATGAAAGAGACCAGGGACCGGAATCCGCAGCTTTCCATTTTGCAGTTGGAAAAACTCTTAAATACCAGGATTGCTTCCAGGATTAAATTTCTCTGTACGGAAAAAGAAGAAAATGAGAAAAAGAGAAAACTGCAAGAATACCGGAACTATTTTCATTCCGCAAAGAATAAATGGACAGAGCCTCAGATTTACCAGGAATTTCTGCTCTGGCTTATGAAAAATAACAGATTGAACAACAATGACTGGGAGGAAACGCTGTGTCATGTAAAAAAAGGAAGGTTTGATTTATATGATACTGCGGCACTATGCCTCATCTGGAAACGGATTTTGAAGAAAAAGGATGCAGATGAATTCAGCCAGATTATCATTGATGAGGCACAAGATTTCGGTGTTATGATCTATTATGTGATGAAACAGGTTTTAGACACCTGTTATTTTACCATTATGGGAGATGTTTCCCAGAATATCCGTTACGAAACAGGTATGAATGACTGGGAAGACTTGAAAAAAGTGCTGTTTCAAAAAGAACAGGACAGCTTTTACCTTCTGGCAAAGAGTTACCGAAATACCATTGAAATCTCAGAATGTGCCGGAAAAGTGCTGGAAAAGGCTTCCCAGGGAAGTTATAAAATACAGCCTGTGATCCGCCATGGCCAGGAGGTTCAGGTAAACATCCAGGAAGGAGAAGCATTGAACCAGCTTCTGAAATCTACGGTAGCAAAGGTACAGGAACAGGGATTTGAAACCATTGCTGTGATCTGCAGAGAAGAAGAGGAAGCAAAAGAAGTAAGAAAAATCCTTGGAATCCAGGAGGAAACCCAGGACTTCCATAACGGGGTGATGGTACTCCCGGTAACTCTGACCAAAGGCCTGGAATTTGATGCTGTCATTCTCTGGAAAGCAGATGAGGAGCATTATGGAGAAAACCCAAAAGAGGCAAAGCTTCTCTATGTAGCCATCACCAGGGCACTGCATCAGCTATATTTCCTGGGGGACAAACCTTTGAGCAGATTGTTGGAAAATGAAAGCACAAAGGAGTGATAAACCGCATATGAAACAAATCTTATTGCTGGAAGACGATGAAGGGTTAAACCGCGGAATTTCTTTAAAACTGAAAAAAGAAGGTTATGAAGTTTTTTCTGCTTTTACCATCAAAGAGGCAAGGCAGTTTTTAGAACAGGAATCCATTGACCTGCTCGTCAGTGATATCTCTCTTCCAGACGGAAGTGGCATGGAATTTTGCAGGGAAGCAAGGGCAAAAAGCGAGCTTTATATTATCTTTCTTTCTGCACTGGATCAGGAGGTAGATATTGTCAATGGGTATGACTGTGGGGCAGATGACTATATGACAAAACCCTTTAGCCTCCTTGTGCTGATTTCAAAGGTCAATGCCTTCATGCGAAGGGCTGTGAAACAAGAAGGACAAATACTGGTTTCAAAGGACATCCAGGTTCATTGTAATACCATGCAGGTCTACGAAAAAGGTGAGCCTGTTATATTAAGTAAAAAGGAACTGCAGCTTTTGATTTATCTTATGGAAAATGCAGGAAGAATCGTAACCAAAGAACAGATTTTGGAACATGTCTGGGATATGGAAGGCCAGTTTGTGGAAGAAAACACGGTGACTGTGAATATCAGCAGACTCAAAAACAAATTACAGACAAATGCCATTGGAAATGTAAGAGGACTTGGATATTTATGGACAGAAAAGGTAAGAAAAGAATGAACATACGGTTCTGGCCAGGTTTTCTGCTGATTCTCATCATGCTTGCAACGGCTGGTTTTTATTTAAACCAGCGTTTTGGGGAAAACCTGGAAACAACAGCAGCTTTAGCCCTGGAAGTTCCAGAAGCTGAGGGAATCTTGATTGGAATGCAGGAAAAAGCGGCTTCCGCATCTGTAACCAAAAAAGAGATAGAAGAAAAAGCCTTACAAATCAAGCAGGATTATGGATATTCCATTTTTTCTACTCGTGAGAGCAAGAGCTTTTTTCTCTTTCTTGCAGTAGAAATCTTCCTGGCAGCAGGAGTGTGGTGGTGTATCTCTTTTTCGCACAAATTTCATGAGAGGGAAAGAAAAAAAGAATATCAGGAAGCCATGGGAGTCCTCATTGAGAACATGCATGCTTATATCCAGGGAGATTATGAAAAAAACAGTTCCATGAACGTGGATAATCCAGATTTGGAGCAATTACAGAAGGAACTTGATAAAATGGGAACTGCTATGCACCGTCTGACAGAGCGGTTAGAGGATGAGCAGCAGCATACCAAAACATTAATCTCGGATATTTCCCATCAGTTAAAAACACCACTGGCCGCCTTAAAGATTAATTATGAATTACTGGAAGAGGAAAGCCTTACTCTGGAAGAACGGGCAGAACTCCGAAATCAGGGGAAAAAAGACCTGGAAAAACTGGAAACACTTATGGCGTTATTTTTTCAAATGTCCAGGCTGGAACACCATATGATTCAATTACAGATTCAAAAACGAAATATAAAGGAAACACTGTTAGAAGCTGTCAATACGGTTATCATGAAAGCAATTGAAAAAAGATAGAATTTTCTGTAGATGCAGTGGAATGCATGGCTTTTCACGAT
>CAJKMA010000038.1 GCA_905200905.1 uncultured Bacillota bacterium | reverse complement strand
TAGACGATTTGGGTGCCGACTCTCTGGATGTTTTCCAAATTGTGATGGGAATTGAAGAAGAATTTGATGTAGAAATTCCGACAGAAGAAGTTGAGCAGATTGTTTCCGTAGGTGATGCAGTGGAACAGATTAAACGATTAATCGGATAGGATCGAGAAGATGCCTTTGGTTCCCCGTAGATTCAGGAGCCAAAGGCATTTTTTGTTGTTTCTGTATTGTAGAAAGGAGTCCAAATGAAAGAAAGAAAAAAAATTCTTGAATTGGAGAAAAAAATTGGATATACATTTAAAAAAACAGAGCTTTTAGTCAATGCCTTGACACATAGCTCATATGCCAATGAACATCATATTTCTTACACTGGAAATAATGAGAGATTGGAATTTTTAGGAGATGCAGTGCTGGAGGTAACCTCCAGTGAATTTTTGTTTCACAGATATCCAGAATTGCCAGAAGGAGAATTAACAAAAAAACGGGCAAGTATGGTTTGTGAGCCCACCCTTGCCCTTTGTGCAAGAGAAATTCCATTGGGGGAATACCTTCTTTTAGGAAAAGGAGAAGAAGCAACGGGAGGCCGAAAGAGAGATTCTGTAGTTTCTGATGCCATGGAAGCTCTCATTGGGGCCATTTATCTGGATGGCGGTTTTGCTAATGCAAAAGAGTTTATCTATAAATTTATTTTAAATGATATTGAGAATAAACAGCTCTTTTATGATAGCAAGACTACTCTTCAGGAGATTGTGCAAGGACAGTACGAAAAAGATGTACGCTATGTTTTGGTAAAGGAAGAAGGACCAGATCATAATAAGTCTTTTTATGTGGAAGCCATTCTTGGAAATCAGGTATTGGGAGAAGGCTGTGGACATACAAAAAAAGCAGCAGAGCAGCAGGCTGCTTATGCTGCAATTAAAAAGCTGAAATGTGAAAAAGGAGATTTATGTATTTAAAAAGTATTGAGGTACAGGGATTTAAGTCTTTTGCCAATAAAATTACATTTGAATTTCATAATGGTATCACAGGGATTGTAGGTCCAAACGGCAGTGGAAAAAGTAATGTGGCAGATGCTGTGCGCTGGGTTTTAGGTGAACAGAGTGCCAAGCAGCTGAGGGGAGGAAATATGCAGGATGTTATTTTCTCCGGCACAGAGACCAGAAGACCGTTGGGTTTTGCCTATGTGGCAATTACCCTGGACAATAGCGACCATCAGCTTCCCATTGATTACCAGGAGGTGACCATTGCCAGGCGTTTGTACCGTTCTGGGGAAAGTGAATATCTGTTAAATGGAACGAGCTGCAGACTGAAGGATGTAAACGAGCTGTTTTATGACACGGGAATTGGAAAAGAAGGCTATTCCATTATTGGGCAGGGACAGATTGATAAAATCTTAAGCGGAAAACCAGAGGAGAGAAGAGAGCTCTTTGACGAAGCGGCAGGAATTGTAAAGTTTAAACGCCGGAAAAATACAGCTGTGAAAAAGCTGGAGGAAGAGCAGCAGAATCTTACTAGGGTAAAGGATATTCTTTCGGAACTTACCAGACAATTGACACCTTTGGAGAGGCAGGCAGAGACTGCCAAGGTTTATTTGAAAAAAAAGGAAGCCCTGAAGCATTTGGATATTCAGATGTTCCTGGCAGAAATGAGCCGCATCCGAGGTGAACTGGAAGATACACAGAAGAAATACCAGATTGCAAAAGAAGATTTAGAGGAAACAGAACAGAGCTTTGGTATTACAAAAGCAGAGTATGAGAAGCTGGAGAAAGAGCTGGAAAAACAGGAACAGGAAATTCAGAAGCTGAGAGAAGGGAATACTCAGAGAACCCTGGAAAAACAGCAGATGGAAAATCAAATTCATCTTTTGCAGGAACAGATTCGCTCAGCAAAACAAAACGAAGCTTTGTATCAGGAACAAAGCCAGTCTCTTTTGGCAGACCAGCAACGAAGGGAAAAAGAAGAGGAAAAATACCTAGAAGAGAAGGAAAAACTGGAACAGCAGTTTTTGAAATTCCAAGCGGAGCAGGCAGAAGCTCAGAGGGCTTTTAAAAATCTGGCAATGGAAATTCATAGTCTAGAGGAAAAGGTAGAAGGTGGAAAAAATGAGATTATTGAAATTTTAAATCTCAGGGCATCTACCAAAGGAAAATTACAACGCTATGATACCATGATGGAACAGATTTCCATTCGGAAGACTGAGTTAAATCAAAAGCATCTTAGATTAAAGAGCGAATCTGCCCTTTTGAAAACTTCGGAAGAAGAATACCAGGCAGAAAAAGTGCAGATTCAGGAAACCATTGATAGGCTGGTTCGGGAAGGAAATCGCTGTGAAGACCAGATTACTAGATATCAGGCAGAAATGGCAAAAACGGGACAGCAATTAGAGATAGGACAGACAGCGTTTCACAGAGAGGCATCCAGACTGGAATCTATGCAAAATATTGCAGAGCGTTACGACGGGTATGGGAATAGTATTCGCCGAGTTATGGAACAGAAGAAACGGGTACCTGGCATTAAAGGCGTTGTGGCAGATCTTTTAAAAGTAGAGAAAAACTACGAAACAGCCATTGAAACCGCTCTAGGAGGCAGTATTCAGAATATTGTTACAGATAATGAAACAACTGCTAAAAATATGATTGAGTTTCTGAAAAAGAATAAATATGGGCGCGCTACCTTTTTACCACTTACCAGTATGCAGAATAAACGTGGATTTACCAATACAGCGGCGCTGCAGGAGCCTGGAGTGATTGGCGTAGCCAGTGAGCTGGTAACCGTAGGAGCAGAATATCAGGGGTTGGCGAATTATCTTTTAGGCCGTACCCTGGTGGTGGATCATATTGATCATGGAATTGCCATTGCAAAGAAGTATCAATATACTATTCGTATGGTAACCATTGAAGGAGAATCCTTAAATCCTGGAGGTTCTCTCACTGGAGGTGCTTTTAAGAGTAGTAGTAATCTTCTTGGAAGACGTAGGGAAATTGAAGAGTTGCAGGATGCTGTGGAAACTTTGAAAAAAGAGATGGAACAGATGCAGCAAAACCTGGAAAAGTACAGGGAAAAGCGCAATCATTTCAGGGAGCAGTCAGCAAAATTACAGGAGCAGCTTCAGGAACAATATATACGGGAAAATACAGTGCAGATGAATTTAAATGCCATGTCTGGAAAACGGGAAGAAATACAGGCAGGTTATGAAAGTTTGAAGCAGGAGAAAGAACAACTGGAAAAACAGACTCGGGAGATTGAGGAGAATAGTCTTTCCATACAATTGGAATTGGAGACTAGCGCCAATCAGGAAAAGGGTCTGGAAGAACAGATTAATCAGAATCAGGAGATTTTGGAACAAAAGAAGCAAACGGAAAATCGTCTTTCTAAAGAGTTAGAGAAATCTCATTTAGAAACCGCAAATCTTACATCCAGACAAGGTTTTATTGCGGAAAACTTAAACCGTATCCGGACGGAGTTGCAACAGCTTTTGGAACAGGGAAGAACATTGGAAAAAAATCTTCTTCAGGGAAAAGAAGAAATTTCTGGGAAAAAAAGCAAAATAGAAGAAATACGAAATACCATAAAAGAGGCGGAAAAAATTTCTTTGCAGGATGAGGAAAAATTGAAACATACTCTGGATGCAAAGGAAGAAATGAGCCAGAATTATAAGTCCTTTTTTGCGAAACGGGATGAATTATCCGGTAGAATGAACCTGTTGGATAAGGAATGTTTCCGCTTAAATGGTCAGAGAGAAAAACTGGAAGAAGCCAGGGAAGCCCAAGTAAATTATATGTGGGAGGAGTATGAAGTTACATACAGCCAGGCTTTGGATGAGGCAGATGAGAATCCTAAGAATCGGGCAGAAATGAAGCAGGAAATTAGCCAGGTGCGGGGAGAAATTCGCCAGCTTGGCAATGTTAATGTCAATGCCATTGAGGAGTATAAGGAGCTCTTGGAGCGTCATACGTTTATGCAGACCCAGCATGATGACTTAATAAAAGCGGAGGAAACCCTTCTGGGTATTATTGAAGAACTGGATACAGGAATGCGCAGACAGTTTGAAGAAAAGTTTGCACAAATTAGGAGAGAGTTTGATAAGGCATTTAAGGAATTGTTTGGAGGAGGAAAGGGAACCCTGGAGCTTGATGAGGAAGAAGATATTCTGGAAGCAGGTATTCGGATTATTTCTCAGCCGCCGGGCAAAAAATTACAAAATATGATGCAGCTTTCTGGAGGCGAAAAAGCGCTGACAGCCATTGCACTGCTTTTTGCTATTCAGAATCTAAAACCTTCTCCGTTTTGTCTGTTGGATGAAATAGAAGCTGCTCTGGATGACTCGAATGTTACCAGATATGCCCAATATCTTCATAAGTTGACAAAAAACACACAGTTTATTATTATAACTCATAGAAGAGGAACCATGACAGCAGCAGACAGGCTCTATGGAATTACCATGCAGGAAAAAGGTGTGTCTACCCTGGTGTCTGTAAAACTCATTGAGCATGATTTAGATAAATAGGAGGAACTATGGCAGAGGGAAAAGAGAAAAAAGGTTTTTTTAAAAGATTGGTAGAGGGTCTTTCAAAAACCAGAGAAAACATTGTATCAGGAATTGATTCTATTTTTAGCGGTTATTCCAGTATTGACGAGGATTTCTATGAGGAAATCGAAGAAATCTTGGTTATGGGCGACATTGGAATTAATACTACCACTTCTATTATTGAACGTTTAAAGGAGCAGGTGGCAGAAAAGCATATTAAGGATCCACAGGAATGTAAGCAGCTTCTTATGGACAGTATGAAAGAGCAGATGACCGTGGGAGAAAAGGCCTATGAATTTGAAAACCGGAAATCTGTAATTCTGGTAATCGGTGTGAATGGCGTAGGAAAAACCACATCAGTGGGCAAACTGGCAGGAAAATTAAAAGACCAGGGAAAAAGAGTCATTATGGCTGCAGCCGACACTTTCCGTGCAGCAGCAGGAGAACAGTTGACACAATGGGCAAACCGAGCCGGTGTGGAATTGATTGGCGGACAGGATGGTGCAGATCCGGCTTCTGTGGTATATGATGCCATTGCAGCGGCAAAAGCCAGAAATGCAGATGTACTGATTTGTGATACAGCAGGAAGGCTGCATAATAAGAAAAATCTTATGGAAGAGCTGAGAAAGATTTACCGCATTATTGAAAAAGAATATCCGGAAGCATTTTTGGAAACATTGGTGGTTCTGGATGGAACCACAGGACAGAATGCTCTGGCTCAGGCAAAACAGTTTCATGAAGTGGCGAATGTCACAGGTATTATTCTGACCAAATTGGATGGGACAGCAAAAGGTGGAATTGCAGTTGCCATTGAATCTGAACTGGATATTCCAGTGAAATATATTGGCGTGGGTGAGACCATAGATGATCTTCAGAAGTTTGATGCCAATGAATTTATCAATGCATTATTTAATATCCAGGAAAATACAGAGGAATAAATACAAAATAGGGAAGAAGGTAAAACATGCTTACAGTAGAAAAATTTGAGGAAGCCTCAGAAATCGTAAAAAAAGTAACCCAGGAAACAAAGCTGGTATATAGCGAGTTTTTTAGTAACCGTACTGGGAACAAAGTGTACTTTAAACCAGAGAATATGCAGGTAACAGGCGCTTATAAAATCCGTGGCGCTTATTATAAAATCAGCACCTTGACAGAAGAGGAAAAGAAAAAAGGTCTGATTACCGCTTCAGCAGGGAATCATGCACAGGGCGTTGCCTATGCTGCCAAGGCATTTGGGGCAAAAGCTGTGATTGTTATGCCTACTACAACGCCTCTTATTAAGGTGGAAAGAACGAAAAGTTATGGCGCCGAAGTGATTCTTCATGGGAATGTTTATGATGAGGCCTGCGAGTATGCTTATGAACTGGCAGATAAGCATGGCTATACCTTTATTCATCCTTTTGATGACTTGGCTGTGGCAACTGGACAGGGAACCATTGCCATGGAAATTATCAAGGAACTTCCTCTGGTAGATTATATTTTAGTTCCTATTGGTGGCGGTGGACTTGCAACAGGTGTGTCTACCTTAGTGAAACAATTAAATCCAAAGATTAAAGTGATTGGTGTGGAACCGGCAGGTGCCAATTGCATGCAGGCTTCTATGCTAAATGGGGAGGTTATGACGCTTCCTACGGTAAATACCATTGCTGATGGTACTGCTGTAAAACGTCCAGGAGAACATATTTTCCCTTATATCCAGAAAAACGTAGACGAAATTATTACGGTGGAAGATGAAGAATTGGTAGTGGCATTTTTGGATATGGTGGAAAATCATAAAATGATTGTAGAGAATTCTGGTCTCCTTACAGTAGCTGCATTGAAACACTTGAAGTTCCAGGATAAAAAAGTGGTATCTATCTTAAGTGGCGGTAATATGGATGTGATTACCATGGCATCTGTGGTGCAGCATGGTCTTATTGCAAGAGACAGAATTTTCACGGTTTCGGTACTTTTACCAGATAAGCCAGGAGAGTTAGTACGTGTTGCAGAGATTATTGCAAAACAACAGGGAAATGTAGTGAAACTGGATCACAATCAGTTTGTAAGTACCAACCGTACTGCTGCTGTGGAACTGAAAATCACCTTAGAAGCCTTTGGTACAGAACACAAAAATGAAATTATCCAGGCATTGGAGAGTGAGGGCTATTCTCCGAAAGTAGTTATGGCTAATTTATAAAAATGGAGCTGTTACATTAAGTAGCATCCAGGAATATTGATACGGTTCCGGCTGAGCTGGAACTGTATTAATATTCTGGATATGTACTTAGAGAAACAGCTCTATTTTTGTTATTTTACTGTGATGAGTTCGTATTCTTTATTTCCAATACCGAGTTTCACACCATGTTCAATGGCGGATTCCCAGTTTGTATCTGGAAAAATGCTGTGGAAATGGTCATGGTGCTGACAGGCTCTTTCTTCTTCGCTACAGTCTCCTAGTTTACTGTTGGAAATCACAGGCTGGGCATTCACTGCATCTGCACAGGCAACATCTAAGGCAACTGGGTCAAAAGAGGCAAACATGCCTACATTTGGTACAATAGCTGCATCGTTTTCTCCGTGACAGTCACAGTAAGGAGAAACATCAATTACCAGGCTGATGTGGAAATTAGGACGACCATCAATAACAGCTTTGGTATATTCTGCAATCTTGCAGTTTAAGATATCGTTGGATTCGTCAGAAGCAGAGAGAATAGCATCTTTTGGACAAATGCCAATACATCTTCCACAACCAACGCATTTATTGTGATCAATGGAAGCCTTTTTGTTCTGAAATTGTGGGGCATCGTGTGCACAGATTTTAGCACACATTTGGCAGCCAATACATTTTTCTTGATCTACATGAGGTTTTCCAGCGGAATGCATTTCCATTTTTCCTGCTCTTGAGCCGCAGCCCATACCAAGATTTTTTAAAGCCCCTCCAAAACCGGCTGCTTCGTGTCCTTTAAAATGATTTAAGGATATTACAATATCTGCATCCATTACAGCCCGTCCGATTTTTGCTTCTTTGACATAAGTTCCGCCTTCTACAGGAACCAACGCCTCATCTGTTCCTTTTAAACCATCTGCAATGAGAATCTGACACCCAGTGGTCATGGGATTAAAGCCATTTAAATTGGCACTGTCTAAATGGTCCAGGGCATTTTTTCTGCCTCCGACATATAATGTATTACAGTCTGTTAAAAAAGGTTTTCCGCCTAATTCTTTCACCACATCTGCTACGGCTTTTGCATAATTGGGGCGGAGAAAAGCCAGGTTTCCAGGTTCTCCAAAATGCATTTTGATAGCAACGTATTTATCCTGGAAGTCAATATCTCCGATTCCAGCAGTTTTGATTAGGCGCTGCAGTTTATTCAGAAGATTATCGCCACTTTTGGCTCTTAAATCTGTAAAATATACCTTTGATGTTCCCATATAGTTTCCTCCTGTTGTTTGCTTTTTCATAGCATTTATTTTAACACTGGAAAGCAAAAGAAACAATGGAAAAAAATGTTTTTCTCCTGTGGTATTTTGACATAGTCAGAAAAGAAAAAATATGCTAAAATTTACAGCATAGCAGAGAAAGGAATCAGATATGGGAAAAAAACTATATTTTCAATGTCCAAATGGTATGGATGAGAAAACCTTATGGGAGGCTGGCAAAGCTCTGATCGGGTGGGAGGAAAAACAGGAAGTATTATTGGAACAGAGATTAGGCAGGAAAGAAGGAGACAGAACACTTTCCTTGCAGGAAGCAAGGGTACGGATTCAGCAGTGGCATTTAAAGGAAGAAATTCAAAAAAAAATGCTGATGGCTTTAGAATATCTTGGAAAGAAAACTTTATCACTGGAAACAGAACAGGAATTTTACTTTTTGGCAGGATGGAGTATTCTGCTGGAGCAATTAGGAATTTCTCAAATTCAGGTGAATGTCCTGGGCGAAGGAACAGGGGCTCTTACAGCAGGTGGAGATTCAGAACAAATTTTGCGGATTTTAGAAAAGAGTAATTTAAAGATAGAATTGCTTCCAGAAAAAGGTGAATTGCTTACTATACAAAGTGCAGCTTTTTTAGGAGCTTTTGGTGTGAGTTCATCTTTTTCCGGTGCATATTTTATTGAAAAAAGAGTAGTGGCAGGACGAGAACAACCAGTGTGCCTTCTTTTGCTTTCCAGGGATAGAGATGAAAGTCAAGAAGGGGAGAAGCAAGATGCAGTACAGGTTTTGGAAACCAATGTGGACGATTGCAGCGGCGAGCAGTTGGGATATGCTATAGAATGTCTTATGAAAGCGGGGGCTTTAGATGCTTCCTGTTTTCCTATTTATATGAAAAAACACCGTCCAGCTTATATGCTTCAGGTGATTTGCAAAAAAGAGAAACAGAAACAACTAGAGGATATTATTTTTCGGGAAACTACTAGTATTGGATTGCGCAGATATGAGGAAGAAAGAAGGATTCTTCCCAGAAGCTTTCGGGAAGTCTGTTTGCGGGATGGACATAAAGTGAAGATAAAAGAATGTGAGCATCATGGACAGCATTATTTTTATCCAGAATATGAAACCGTAAAACAAGTTTGTCTGGATACTGGAAGACCTTATCGCAGCGTATACGATGAAGCAGCAGCATTGGCAGGAGGAATGTATGATACCATATGAAGAAAAGAAGAGAAAACTATATGAAAATATGAAACATTATTTACAAGAAGATATCTGCCTAGCATTTTCCGGAGGTGTGGATAGTAGTTTGCTATTGATTTTGGCAAAAAGTTGTGTGAAAGAGCAGCAAAAGAAATCAAATATCTATGCAGTGACTTTTGATACTATGCTGCATCCTTCTTGCGATTTAAATACAGCTAAAAAAGTGGCAAAAGAAGCAGAAGTTTTTCACCAAGTGTTATTTGTAAATGAACTGGAACAGGAGGAAATCCGTTTTAATCCAGAGAAGCGTTGTTATTTGTGCAAGAAAACTTTATTTTCCAAATTACAGGAATTTGCAAAGAGCAAGGGGATTTCTATCATTTTAGAGGGAACCAATGAGGATGATTTGCATGTGTATCGTCCAGGACTTCAAGCGATTCAAGAGCTTGGTATAAAAAGTCCTCTGGCAGAGGCAGGTTTTACAAAAGAAGAAGTACGAAAGCTGGCAAAGGAATTGGGTGTATCTGTAGCAGAACGTCCATCTACGCCCTGCCTGGCAACCAGACTGCCCTATGGCACAGAAATATCTATGGGAGTTTTGGAGCGGATTGCAAAAGGAGAGGAATACTTGCATACTCTGGGATTTTCTGTGGTACGTCTTCGGGTACATGGAGAGATTGCGAGAATTGAGATACCCCAAAAGGAATTTGAAAGTTTTCTGAAAAAAAGTGGGGAAATCATCGAAGAATTGAAAAAAATGGGGTTTGATTATATTACGCTGGATATGCAGGGGTTCCGCAGCGGAAGCATGGATGAAAAAATTATAAAAGTGTCAAGAAAAAATACTTGACACCATAGAAATTCTATTGTATGATAACCAAGGTGATTGCGGATGGAGAAATTTGTAGAACAGACATTGTTATATGATTTTTATGGGGAGCTTTTGACAGCTCACCAGAGAAGAATTTATGAAGATGTGATTTTAAATGATTATTCTTTGAGCGAAGTTGCAGATGAATTAGGAATTAGTCGTCAAGGTGTTCATGATAACATCAAGCGCTGTAATAAAGCTTTGGAGGAATATGAGGACAAGTTACATTTGGTAGAAAAGTTTGTAAATATCAAAGAGAAAGTCCGCAGGATTAACCAGTTGTGTCAGGGATGTGAAAACCTGAGCAGACAGGAATTTGTATCAAGTGTGGAAGAGATTTCTCAGGGAATTTTAGAGGAGTTGTGAGATGGCGTTTGAAAGCTTAACGGATAAACTGCAGAATGTATTTAAAAACTTAAGAAAAAAAGGCCGTCTGACGGAAGCAGATGTAAAAGCAGCCTTAAAAGAAGTAAAAATGGCGCTGCTGGAAGCAGATGTAAGTTTCAAGGTTGTGAAACAGTTTATGAAAGCCGTTCAGGAACGTGCAGTAGGTCAGGATGTTATGTCAGGACTGAACCCGGGGCAGATGGTGATTAAAATTGTAAACGAAGAACTTGTGAAATTAATGGGAAGCGAAACCACAGAGATTGAACTGAAATCCGGAAATGATGTAACCGTATTGATGATGGTGGGACTTCAGGGTGCTGGTAAAACAACCACAACAGCGAAGCTGGCCGGAAAGCTGAAATCTAAGGGGCGTAAACCTTTGCTGGTTGCTTGTGATGTGTACCGTCCTGCAGCAATTAAGCAGTTGCAGGTAAATGGTGAGAAACAGGGTGTGGAAGTGTTCTCCATGGGAGATAAAAACAGTCCGGTGGATATTGCTAAGGCAGCTTATGAACATGCGAAAAAAGAAAAGTTCAATGTACTGATTCTGGATACGGCGGGTCGTTTGCACATCGATGAAGATATGATGGCAGAGCTGGGAAATATCAAGGAAGCCATTACCGTAGACCAGACGATTTTAGTAGTGGACGCTATGACAGGACAGGATGCTGTAAATGTGGCAGAAACCTTTGGTCAGAAGGTAGGCATTGATGGAGTTATCCTTACCAAAATGGATGGTGATACCAGAGGTGGTGCGGCACTTTCCATTAAAGCCATTAGCGGAAAGCCAATTCTCTATGTAGGTATGGGTGAGAAGCTTTCTGATTTAGAACAATTTTATCCAGAGCGTATGGCATCCCGTATTTTGGGAATGGGCGATGTTATGAGCCTTATCGAGAAAGCCCAGGCAAATTTGGATGAAGAAAAAGCAAAAGAAATGGAACAGAAGTTCCGCAAGAATAGCTTCGGTTTTGATGATTATCTGGAGAGTATGAATCAGATGAAAAATATGGGCGGCTTATCCAGCGTACTGAGTATGCTGCCAGGTATAGGTTCCCAGGTAAAAGATTTGGACAGTATGGTGGATGAAAAGGATATGGCAAGAAAAGAAGCAATTATTCTTTCCATGACACCAAGAGAGCGTTCACATCCGGAAATTTTGAATCCTTCCAGAAAAAATAGGATTGCAAAAGGTGCAGGAGTGGATGTGGCAGAAGTCAACCGTATGGTAAAACAGTTTGAGCAGGCAAAGAAAATGATGAAACAAATGCCTGGACTCATGGGTGGAAAAGGTGGTAAAAGAGGAAAATTCAAACTTCCCTTTTAACATATAGAACAATAGTGATAGAATAACCAGGAGGTGAAAAGAAATGGCAGTAAAAATCAGATTAAGAAGAATGGGACAGAAGAAAGCTCCTTTCTATAGAATCATCGTTGCAGATTCAAAATCCCCAAGAGATGGAAGATTTATCGAGGAAATCGGTACTTATGATCCGACTCAGGAACCAACTGCTTACAAAGTAGATGAAGAAGCAGCAAAAAGATGGCTTGCAAACGGTGCTCAGCCTACAGATGTTGTAGCAAAAATCTTCAAACAGGCTGGTATCGAAAAATAATTCGGGAGGTATCTTGTAATGAAAGAATTAGTGGAAGTAATTGCAAAATCTCTCGTAGATTGTCCTGACGAAGTCGTTGTGACAGAAACAGAAGAAAACGACGCGATCCTTGTGGAACTCAAGGTTGCGCCCTCTGACATGGGTAAAGTGATTGGACGCCAGGGCCGTATTGCCAAGGCGATCCGCACTGTTGTCAAGGCAGCGTCATCTAAGAGTGAAAAAAAGGTAGTTGTGGATATTTTACAGTAATCGAGAGAGCTGCTGCAGATAATGCGGCAGCTTCTTTCATTTCATAGAAAACTTTGGACAGGAGGAAAGAGATGGAAGATTTATTGCAGGTAGGTGTAATTACCACGACCCATGGAATTCGTGGGGAAGTAAAGGTATATCCTACTACAGATGATGCCCATAGATTTGAAGACTTGACCTATATTCTTTTGGATACAGGGAAAGAGTTATGCGAGTTGGAAATTGAGAAGGTCAGATATTTTAAACAGTTTGTAATTTTGAAATTTAAGGATGTAGATAACATCAATGATATAGAACCATATAAGGGAAGAAGCCTTTATGTGACTAGGGAATTTGCAGTGCCTTTAAAAGAAAATGAGTATTACATTGCAGATTTAATTGACATGAAGGTGTATTTGGAGGACGGAAGTTTTTTTGGTACACTGAAGGATGTTATGGAAACAGGGGCCAATGATGTATATGTTATGGAGACAGAAGCTTTTGGGGAAGTGCTGATTCCTGCAATAAAAGACTGTATAAAGGCAGTGGATGTGGAACAAGGAACCATGACGATCCATTTGCTGGAAGGCTTGTGTTAAGGAGGACAACCATGAATTTTCATGTACTTACCTTATTTCCTCAGATGATAGAAAATACAGTGAATACCAGTATTACAGGGAGAGCTGTAAAAAATGAAAAAATTACCCTTCAAACTGTGAATATTCGAGATTTTGCAGACAATAAACATATGCGGGTAGATGACTATCCTTATGGCGGGGGAGCTGGAATGGTGATGCAGCCAGAGCCGGTTTATAGAGCTTATGAGTCTGTGAAAACGCATTCTCTGGCAGCAGCACAGGGAAAACGTCCAAGATGTATTTATCTTACACCTCAGGGAAAGGTATTTAATCAGACCATGGCAGAGGAGTTTGCTTTGGAGGAGGAGCTGATTTTTCTTTGTGGACATTATGAAGGAATCGATGAGCGGGTTTTAGAGGAAATTGTTACCGATTATGTTTCTATTGGGGACTATGTGCTTACAGGCGGAGAATTAGCTGCCTGTGTAATGATTGATGCCATTTCTCGCTTTGTTCCAGGCGTGCTAAACAATGAGGAATCTTCTCAGTTTGAATCTATGCAGGACAATCTTTTGGAATATCCCCATTATACAAGACCGGAAACCTGGCATGGAAAACAAGTGCCTCAGGTGCTTTTAGGAGGTGCACATGACAAGATTGGTCAGTGGAGATTTGAGGAGTCTGTAAAGAGAACCAGGGAACGCCGTCCAGACCTTCTGGCACAAAACCGCCCGGTAACAGTAGCTTATTTTAGTCCTACAGAAGGAACTAGAAGGGCAGCGGAACTTTTGGCCAAGGGACTTACCCAGAATCCTACATATCTGGATTTGAACAGAAGAAAATTCCGAAAACAAATCAGAAATTTTCAGGAGCAGGAGCTTTTAGTGGCGGCAGCACCAGTATATGGAGGGCAGCTGCCAAGAGTAGAAGAAGGGCTTTTTACAAATTTAAGAGGAAACCGTACACCTTGTGTACTAATGGCTGCCTATGGAAATCGACATTATGATGATACTTTGGCGCAGATGAAGGAAATTCTTAGCAATCAGGGATTTCTATGCATTGGTGCTATTGCACCTGTGATTCCTCATATTTATTCGGAAAAACTGGGTGTGGGAAGACCGGATGAAACGGATGGGGAAATCTTTCGTAAATTTTCTGTTCTCATAAAAAAAAGAATTCAAGAGGCAGAGCAGGAAGGATTTACAGAGATTTTTCTGCCAGGAAATCCGAAACCAGAACCAAAGATTATGAAGCCTGTAAAAAAGCAGTTTATAAAGGAAAAATGCACTAATTGTCAAGCTTGTGTACAGAAATGTCCTGTGAATGCTATTTCCAGAGAAACATTGGAAATAGCACCAGAAAAATGCATTAGTTGTATGCGATGCGTGAAAATCTGTAAGACAGGAGCCAGAGAGTTTGATGCTTCTTTGGTGAGACAGTATTTAGAGAGTAATTATAGTGTTCCAAGGGAAATCGAGTATTTTTAATCTTGACAAGCCGATAGAAGCATAGTATAATTTCATCTGTTGTAAAAAGAGATGGTCCTCTGCTGCTGATTGCATTAAGAACATCCAGAGTTAAAGGAGAAAAATCATGAACGAAATTATTAAGAACATTGAAGCTGCTCAGATGAAAGCAGAAGCACCACAGTTCAACGTAGGTGATACTGTAAGAGTGCATGGTAAAATCAAAGAAGGAAACCGTGAAAGAATCCAGATCTTTGAAGGTGTTGTATTAAAGAAACAGGGTGGAAGCAACCGTGCAACTTTCACAGTAAGAAAGAACTCCAATGGTATTGGTGTTGAAAAAACATGGCCATTACACTCCCCTAACGTAGAAAAAGTAGAAATTATCAGACGTGGTAAAGTAAGACGTGCAAAATTAAACTACTTAAGACAGCGTGTAGGTAAAGCAGCAAAAGTAAAAGAATTAGTTAAATAATAATGGAAACATGACAGGGACACATACTTTGGTATATGTCCCTGTTTCTTCCATATGCATTTGTTAGGGAGTAAATAAAAAGAATGAAGAAAAATAAGAAGAAAAAAAGTAATCTCTCTGGTATGGAACATTTTCATTATATAGAAAAACAAAAAGATGTAGCTCTGGAATTTATCAAAAGCAGAACAGGCCGCATTCTTTTTCAATGGGTATTCCAGATCGCTGTGGTTCTAGCGGTTGCAGCAGTAGTGGCGATTTTCTTTTTCCAGAATATTGGAATGCAGGAAAGTAGTATGGAACCTACCCTAGAAACTAAGGAACGTTTTTTTATAAATCAGGTGGCATATAAAATAGGTAGTCCAAAGCGTGGAGACATTATTGCTTTTACCAAGGATGGAAAAGACGGTGCAGCGATACATATTAAGCGTGTGATTGGGCTTCCAGGAGAAACCATACAGATTCAAGATGGAAAGGTATATATAGATGGTGAACTTTACAAGGAGGATGGAGATTTTGCGTTGATTTCCAATCCAGGTCTGGCAGACGAACCTATAAAGCTTAAGAAAGACGAGTACTTTGTTCTGGGAGACAATCGCAACAATAGTGAGGACAGCCGTTTTGCGGAAGTGAAAAATGTAAAAAAGAAAAATATTGAAGGAAAGCTGTGGTTTCAAACAGCGCCTTTTCAGAAAATGGGATTTGTAAAACATGACATGAAAAAGTGAGGTAGAGTATGAATTATCAATGGTATCCAGGTCATATGACAAAAGCAAAACGTATGATGCAGGAAAACATGAAGCTGATTGATTTGGTAATAGAAGTGACAGATGCCAGAATTCCCCTTTCCAGCCGGAATCCTGATATTGATGAACTGGGAAAAAACAAAGCGAGATTGATTCTATTGAATAAGGCTGATCTGGCAGATGACAACAAGACAGAGAAGTGGATGGAATATTTTAGGGGGAAAGGTTATTATGCAGTGAAAATGAATGCAAAAAATGGTACTGGAATAAAAAGTATTCTTCCTGTTATTATGGAATCTTGCAAGGAGAAAATAGAACGGGACAGAAGACGAGGTATTTTAAACCGTCCGGTAAGAGCCATGGTTGTAGGTATTCCCAATGTGGGAAAATCCACCTTTATTAATGCTTTTGCAGGAAAAGCATGTACCAAAACAGGAAATAAGCCAGGGGTGACAAAGGGAAAACAGTGGATTCGCATTAATAAAAATGTAGAACTTTTAGATACTCCAGGAATTTTGTGGCCGAAATTTGAAGACCAGGAGGTTGGGGCAAAGCTGGCAATGGTAGGTTCTATAAAGGATGAAATTTTAAACCTGGAAGAGCTGTCTTTGGAGCTTTTGGCTTATCTTCACAGAGAATACGAGGGAATTCTCCAGGAACGGTACCAGATTACAGAGTCTGAAGATCGGCTAAATATGTTGGAGCAGATTGCAGAAAACAGAAAATGTATTCAAAAAGGTATGGAGCTTGACTATACGAAGGCAGCGAATATTCTTCTGGAGGAATTCAGAAATGGAAAAATTGGCAGAATTACATTAGAAACAGTGAAGTAGGGGAATGCAGGATGAAAGGGATTCAGGAAATTAAGGAAGAATTAAAGGCGGCTTCAGAAGAGGAGCTTCCAGCACTTATGGAATTTTATGCCCAGGATGCCAGAAAAGGTGTACAGACAGCTCTCGGACAGGCAAAAAAACGTCTGGAACGGTTGGAGCAGGAATACCAAAGAACAGAAGCTATGAAAGCTTTTGAACATAAATATGAGCATCTGGGGTATGTGTGTGGCATTGACGAAGTGGGAAGAGGGCCTTTTGCAGGTCCAGTAGTAGCAGGTGCTGTGATTCTTCCAAAAGACTGCAATATTTTGTACATTAATGATTCCAAGCAGCTTTCAGAGAAAAAGAGAGAGGAATTGTATGATGAAATCATGGAAAAAGCTGTTGCAGTTCAGGTGGGCTATGCCAGTCCAGCACGTATTGATGAAATTAACATCCTCCAGGCAACCTATGAAGCTATGCGAGAGGCGGTTTCTAAACTGTCAGTAACACCTCAGATTTTATTAAACGATGCAGTGACCATACCGGGCATTACCATTCCCCAGGTACCAATTATTAAAGGAGATGCTAAAAGCATTTCCATTGCAGCAGCCAGTATTGTAGCCAAGGTTACAAGGGATCGTCTTATGAAGGAATATGATAAAATTATGCCAGAGTATGGATTTGCTTCTAATAAGGGCTATGGTTCCAGAGAACATATTGAGGCACTGAGAAAATATGGTCCTACGGCAATCCATCGAAAAACCTTTATTCGCAATGCTTTGGGAGAAGAGAAATGACACAGAAGGGAGAGCGTTCTTCTAGAGCGGTGGGAAATCAATATGAAGATTTAGCAGTAGAATATCTTCAAAGAGCCGGTTATACCATCATAGAACGAAATTTTCATTGTAGACAGGGTGAGATTGATATTATTGCCAAAGATGGAGGTTATCTATGTTTTGTAGAAGTAAAATACAGAACTTCGGATGAATTTGGAGATGCATTGGAAGCAGTATCTCCTGGAAAACAGAGACGGATTTCTAGGACAGCCCTATATTATCTTGCGGTGAGGGGCTATGGGGAAAGTCAGGCTTGTAGATTTGATGTTCTTGGAATTACGCCCAAAGGTGTCTGTCTTATGAAAAATGCATTTGAATATCGAGGATAAGAGATGGAATTAAAATGGAAAGGGGATTTTTCCCCACATATGAATGTAAAAACGAACAAAGGTGTGCCTTATCTTACTTATCCGGCATTTGAAAAATTTCCGGAATTTTATCACGGATTTTCAACCAGATTGGGTGGTGTAAGCAAAGGGATTTATGAATCCATGAATTTAAGTTTCACTAGAGGAGATGCTAAGGAAGCAGTGCTGGAAAATTATCAGCGTATGGCAGATACCCTGGGATTTTCTCTGGAGGGGATTGTCTGTGCAGACCAGACCCATACCACCAACATCCGTTTGGTTACGGAGGAAGACAAGGGGAAAGGGGTATTAAGAGAAAAAGACTACCGAGATATAGATGGATTGATTACCAATATCCCCGGTATGACTCTTACTACCTTTTATGCGGACTGTGTTCCCTTGTATTTTATCGATGTAAAGAACAAGGCCATAGGATTGGCTCATTCTGGTTGGAGAGGAACTGTAGAGAGAATGGGTGCTCATATGATAAAGGCAATGGGGGAAGCCTTTGGCTCCAGAACAGAAGAGTTGTATGTTGGAATTGGCCCTTCTATTTGTCAGGAATGCTATGAGGTGAGTAAGGATGTAGCAGAGCAGTTTCAGAATGCTTTTCCAGAACATAGGGAAGAAGAACATCTTTTGTATCATAAAGGCGCTGGAAAATATCAGCTGAATCTGTGGTATGCCAATGAAATTTTGCTCACAGAAGCAGGGATTTTACGAGAACATTTAAGCTTTTCAGGAATTTGTACTTGTTGTAATCCTCAATTTTTGTTTTCGCATAGAGCAAGTCAGGGGAAACGAGGAAATTTGTGTGCTTTTTTGGGAATTAATGTTACATAGATGTTACAAAAAAGTGAAAAACTACTGTTCTTTCCTATGATTTTATGCTACAATGGAAAGCGTTAGAGAAAAGGAGCTTTCATTTTATGAAGAAAAAAATCAGTACCGTACTCCTGGCAGGGCTTTTGTCTGCCAGCATGGCAGTAGCACCTGTTTATGGTGCTTCTACTCAGAAGAAAATTACAGATGCGAAAAATGCCAAACAGGAGCAACAGAAACAATTAAATGATACACAAAACCGACTGAACAATTTAGAGGCAAAAAAAGGAAACCTGGAGGCTTATATCAAAGAGCTGGACAAGCAGTTTTCAGAGCTGGAGGCAAACCTTTTAGAGATTCAAAGTCAATCTGAAAAAACGAGAAGTGATCTGGAAGAATTGCAAAAGGAACTGGCAAAGGCAGAAGCAGAGGAAGAAGAGCAATACGCTAGTATGAAGCTGCGTATTCAATACATGTATGAAAATGCCGATCAGTCTTACATAACCATGTTTTTAGAGGCCAGAAATTTTTCTGAATTTTTAAGTCAGGCAGAAAACATGTCTCAGCTTGCCAAGTATGACAGAGAAATGTTGGAGAAGTATAAAAAGGTCACAAAAGAAATCAAAGATAAAGAGGCTAGTATCAAAGACCAGCAGAAACAGCTGGAACAATTAAAACAGGAAAGCTTGGATAAGCAAGAGGAAATTTCAGCGGTGATGAAAACCACCCACGCCCAGATTGCCAGCTACGAGAGTGAAATTTCTGCACAGGAGAGCAATGTAAAAAGCCTTATGAACAAAATAGAAGGTCAGCAGGAAACTATTAATAATCTGATTAAGCAGCAAAAAGATGAGGAAGCGGCAGAAGCTTTGGCGCAAAAGGAGCAGCAAAATGCTCAGAATAATAATCAGAGCCAGAAGCCTTCTTCTCAGAACACACAAAAGCCTTCTCAAAATGTGCAGCAGAAACCTCAGGTGGAGCAACAGAAGCCTTCCGAGAATACACAGCCAAATCAAAACCAGGGAGGTTCTCAGAATACGTCCAAAGGAAAATATCTGGGGAATTTTAGACTGACAGCATATTGCGCCTGTGCATCTTGCTGTGGTGTTTCCACAGGTATCACGGCCAGCGGAACCGTTGCTACCCAAGGCAGAACCGTTGCCATGTATGGAGTTCCTTTTGGAACAAAACTGCTGATTAACGGAACGGTATACACTGTAGAAGATAGAGGTACTGCTTATGGGCATGTGGATATTTTCTTTAATAGCCATGCAGCTGCTCTGCAATTTGGAAGTCAGAGAGCAGATGTATATCAGGTGAACTAAATGAGCAGAGTGATTGAAATATTGGTATGTGTTGGAATCCTCTTAGGAGGAGTGGATGAAATTAGAGGAAATAAAAAAGGATATGGAGGTAAGTTCCGAGAAGCTTTTGAGTTGATTCCATCCATGGCTTTTTCCATGGTGGGAATGATTTGCTTAACGAATTTTATTGCCTTTGTGTTGGAAAAAGGACTCGCTCCCCTTTTGAAGATGCTTCGTATGGACCCGGCTGTTTTGGCTGGGTTTTTAGCTGTTGATATGGGCGGGTATCAGTTGGCAGAGAAACTAGCGGTGAATCCAACTATGGGCAGCTATGCAGGGATTGTTCTTGGGGCTGGCCTGGGCTGTACCTTGGTCTTTACCATTCCTGTTGGCATGGGGATGGTGGAGGAAGAAAACAAGTCCTACTTTGCAAAAGGGATTGTTCTGGGACTTTTGGGCTTGCCCTTTGCTTTGACCATAGGAGGACTTTTATCTGGTCTTACGGTGAGAGCGATTTTATGGGAAAACATTCTGCCAATGTCCATAGCTGCAATTTGTGGAATTGGTTTGGCTAAGTTTTCTGTGCTTACCATGAAAATTTTCGGGGCTTATGTGAAGGTTTTGAGAGTAATTCTTATGGTGGGATTGGTGTTTGGAGCCATGGCTCATACCCTTCATATATCGGAGCAATTGGGTATGACTCCTGTGCTGGAGGCTATGGGCGTGGTATGTTCCATTTCCGTTTTTCTTTTGGGAAGTCTGCCTATTACCATGTTGTTGCAAAAATTATTGCAGAGACCTTTTACATGGCTTGGGAGAAAGGTAGGGCTTGACAGTGTCAGTATGACAGGGTTTTTGATTACTTGTGTTTCGCCCTTGCCAACGCTAGCCTTGATGAAAGATATGAATCCAAAAGGAAAATTATGGAATGTTGCCTTTATGGTTAGTGGTGCATCCGCTATTGGGGCACATCTGGCTTTTGTAAATTCCGTAGAGCCGAAAATGACAGGGGCACTTTTGGGAAGTAAGCTGCTTGGTGGACTTCTTACAGTGGGGCTTGCTTGTCTGATTGGGAAAATAGATGACGATGCTAGGAGAAAAGAATATGGACATTCATATCAGGACAGCGAAATTAGAAGATTATAATGCAGTGGAGAGCATTATGAAGCAGGTACATCAGCTGCATGTTCATTGGAGACCAGATGTCTACAGACAGCAGGAAACCATATTGCCTTTGGAGGAATTTGAGCAGGCAATCAAGGAGCAGGCATTTTTTGTAGCAGAAGAGGAAGGATGCATAGTAGGAATTTTGGGATTGATATACCGCCATGTGGAAACTCCTGTTCATGTAACAAAAGATATTATCTTTATTGATTCTATGGCAGTGGAAGAACGATACCGAGGTAAGGGAATTGGTCATGCGTTTTTTGACTTCCTAAAAAAATTAAAAGAGGAAAAAGGCTATGATGCTATTGAATTGCAGGTGAATGCTAAAAATCAAGCAGCATATACTATGTACAAAAATTATGGATTTAAAGAGAAATCCATTAATATGGAATTGTTGGAAAAATAAATAAAAGATTCTTTTTATGATTGAAAAAGCTGTCGCATTTAAATGCAACAGCTTTTTCAGAATTAACCTCTTGTTTTCTTTAATAACTGATTAATCTTAGAAGTAGTACTGCGTACTTTTTCTACAGATAAATCGTGATTCAGAATATCCATAATGCTGGCTAGATATTTGCTCATATCTGCTTCCAGGTAATATGGTCTGGTGAGTAATTCGGGATTTCTATAATTTAAATTTGTGGTGATAACACGGTGGATATAACCTTTTTCATAGTATTCATCAAATTTTTCCAAGCCGTCTGTGAATAGGCCAAAGGTTGTGCATACAATGACGCGTTTTGCCTTACGGTCTTTCAGTTTTTTCGCTACATCTAACATGCTTTCTCCTGAAGAAATCATATCATCAATAACAATTACATCTTTTCCTTCCACAGAATCTCCTAAAAATTCATGAGCAACAATAGGATTTCTTCCGTTTACTACAGTAGAGTAATCTCTGCGTTTGTAGAACATACCCATATCTACTCCAAGAATGTTGGAGAAATAAACAGCCCTCTGCATAGCGCCTTCATCTGGACTGATAATCATAAGATGTTCATTATCAATTTTGAAATCTTCCACAGAAGTACAGAGAGTTTTTAGAAATTGATAAGTAGGCATAAAGTTGTCAAAACCGGATAAAGGAATGGCATTTTGCATACGAGGGTCATGGGCATCAAAGGTAATGATGTTGGAAACTCCCATGCCAACCAGTTCCTGTAAAGCTAATGCACAGTCTAGAGATTCCCGTTTGCTGCGTTTGTGCTGTCTACTTTCATACAGGAATGGCATGATTACATTGATTCTGTGAGCTTTTCCAGCGGCAGTAGCAATAATACGTTTTAAATCCTGATAGTGATCATCCGGAGACATGTGGTTTTCATAACCGCACATATTATAGGTGAGGCTGTGGTTGCACACATCCACCATAACAAACATATCTGTGCCTCGGATGGATTCGTTGATGACTCCTTTGGCTTCGCCGGAGCCAAAACGAGGGCATTTGCATTCGATGAGATAAGTATCTTCTGCATAGCCTCTCATAATTAGCCCAGAAGGATTGTGAGAATTTAATTCCTTTCTGAACTGCACTAAATGTGCATCTACCTGTGAAGCTAACTGGGAGCAGCTTTTTAATGCTGCGATCTTAATCGGAGCTACTGGGATGGATTTCTCCAGTAAACTGATATTGACCATAATAACCTCCATATTAACATTTTTTGACATAAATATACAAAAGTACATTTTAAGTTATAACATTCGACATATATCCAAGTCAAGGAAATTATTGCAATTTTCTTTTATTATTGGTATTATTAAAACTAACGGGCATTTACAGGAGGGATACCATGAAGAATTGCCGACATAGAATCAGCCAGGTAAAAGAAGGAAGTATTGCCTGGGAACTGGAGGTAGAGCCAGGGGATGAATTACTTTCTATTAATGGAGAAACCATAGAAGATGTGTTTGATTATCATTACCTGGTGAATGACGAATATTTAGAGCTTTTGATTCGCAAGCCGAGTGGTGAGGAATGGGAGCTGGAAATAGAAAAAGATTTAGAAGAAGATTTAGGACTGGAGTTTGAAAATAGTCTGATGGATGAATACCGTTCCTGCAGAAATCATTGTGTGTTCTGTTTTATTGACCAGATGCCGCCTGGTATGCGGGAAACTCTTTATTTTAAGGATGATGATTCCAGATTATCTTTTCTGCAGGGGAATTATGTAACGCTTACGAATATGAGTGACCGCGATATTGACAGGATTATTCACTATCATTTGGCTCCTATTAATATTTCTTTTCAGACCACCAATCCAAAGCTGCGCTGCGAAATGCTTCATAACCGTTTTGCAGGAGAGATTTTTTCAAAAGTACAACGATTATATGAAGCAGGCATTGAAATGAATGGGCAGATTGTTCTGTGTAAAGGACTGAATGATAAGGCTGAGCTGGAGAAGAGCATTTCAGATCTGTCCCAATATCTTCCCCATCTGAAAAGTGTTTCCGTGGTTCCGGTAGGATTGAGTAAATACCGAGAGGGTCTATATCCATTAGAGCCTTTTACCAAGGAAGAGGCTGGGCAGGTCATTGATACTATAGAAGCATGGCAGAAGAAGCTGTTCCCACAATATGGGCTTCATTTTATCCATGCAAGTGATGAATGGTATCTTCTTGCAGGAAGAGAACTGCCACAGGAAGACCGTTATGATGGGTATCTGCAGTTGGAAAATGGAGTTGGGATGCTGCGGCTTCTAAAGGAAGAAATTACAAAAGAGCTTGAGAAGCATTCCGGTGACCATAGGAAGCGGAGAGTTTCTTTTGCCACAGGTCGCCTGGCTTACCCATATATCAAAAAATATGCAGAGCAGATTCAGGAGAAATATCCCAATGTGGAAATTTTAGGATATGAAATTCAGAATGAGTTTTTTGGAGAGTTGATTACAGTTTCAGGGCTATTGACAGGCCAGGATATTTTAGCACAACTTTCAGAAAAGGATTTAGGAGAATGTCTGCTGCTTCCTTGCAATCTTTTGCGCAGTGGCGAGGATATTTTTCTGGATGATATACAAGTGAAAACATTGGAAGAAACGTTTCGGGTTCCTGTAAGAATCGTAGAAGAAGATGGAAGAGATTTTGTGACTGCATTTTTAGAGGAACAAGAGAAACCAACACATAAAAGGAGACAAATGTATGAGCAAACCGATTGTAGCAATAGTTGGAAGGC
>CAJKMA010000037.1 GCA_905200905.1 uncultured Bacillota bacterium | reverse complement strand
AACCTATGACCCTCTGCTTGTAAGGCAGATGCTCTCCCAGCTGAGCTAAGATCCCGTTCTGCAGTTGCTGTATCGCTGACTGCTTTGCTATTATATAATGATTTGTCATGAATTGTCAACACTTTTTTTGAAAAAAATCAAAAAAATATTTTAGAGAATGTTTTCCTGTTCTGCCCACAGTTTTCCAAGATAAAAATGGTTGTATAAAACAATATACAACCACTTCTCTTTTCTTCTATACTTCTTCCAACAACGAAATTAGTCTGCTGGTTCCTAACCTGTCTGCACCAAGAGAAATAAATTTTTCTGCACCTTCTACGGAAGCAATTCCTCCTGCTGCCTTTACTTTTACTTCTTTTCCCACATGTTTTCTCATTAGCTCAACATCTGCAAAAGTAGCTCCTCCCGTAGAAAATCCTGTAGAAGTCTTAATATAATCTGCTCCAGACATAGTAACCACCTTACATAGCTCTATCTTCTCTTCTTCTGTCAGGAGGCAGGTTTCAATAATTACTTTCAAAAGTTTTCCATGGCAGGCTTTCTTAACAGCCTGAATTTCTGCCAAAACTCCTTCATAGTCCCTGTCTTTTACCATTCCCAGATTAATCACCATATCAATTTCATCTGCCCCGTTTTTCACAGCATCCTCTGTCTCAAAAACCTTTGCTGCTGTAGTCATATTTCCATTAGGAAATCCAATCACCGTACAAATTTTTAAGCCTTCCTGCACGTAATCTTTGGCCTTTTTTACATAACAGGGAGGAATACATACTGAGGCAACTTGATATTCCATTCCTTCTTCGCACAGCCCACGAATTTGTTCCCAGGTCGCTGTCTGTTTCAATAACGTATGATCTAATCTCTTTAAAATCTCTCTTTTTTCCATCGTCCTACTCCTTTCCCTTTTACAGCTTTTCTAGAACTGAGGCTCCAATGGTTCCCTCTGGCATTGGCACCTGAAAATTCTCTGCAATAGTGGCTCCAATCACTGCAAAAGTATCGCTGACCCCTAAATTCTTTCCTTCCTTCATGGATGGAGAATATGCAAGGAAAGGCACTTGTTCCCTGGTGTGGTCTGTTCCTATATAAGTAGGGTCATTTCCATGGTCTGCTGTGAGGATTAGCAAATCCTCCTCCCTTAATACATTCAAAAGTTTCCCTAACATTACATCAAATTTTTCCAACTCTTCTGCATATCCCTGGACATTTCTTCTATGTCCCCACAAGGCATCAAAATCCACCAAATTGGTAAAACAAAGTCCCCGAAACTCTTCTTTTGCAATTTCTATGGTCTGTTCCATTCCGTGAACAGAACTCTTGGATTTATTAGATGCTGTCAATCCCTGTCCATCAAAAATATCATAAATTTTGCCAACTGAAATCACATCGAAACCATGTTCTTTTAAACTGTCAAGAACCGTTTTTCCATAGGGTTTCAAAGCATAGTCGTGACGGTTTGCTGTACGCTGAAACTCTCCCCTTTTCCTTCCCGTATAAGGTCTGGCAATGACTCTTCCCACTTTCCACTCATCACGCATGGTAAGCTCTCTGGCAATTTCACAGTAGTGATACAAGTTTTCCAGCCCCATGGTTTCCTCATTGCCGCAAATCTGAAGTACCGAATCCGCTGAAGTATAGACAATGAGCTTTCCATCTCGGATTTCTTCTTCCCCCAGTTCTTCCAAAATTTCCGTTCCACTGGCACTTTTATTCCCAATGATGGTTCTACCTGTACGCTTCTCCAATTCTTCTATCAACTCTCTTGGAAACCCTGTCTCTGTAAAAGTCTTAAAAGGTTTGGTCACATAAAGCCCCATCATTTCCCAATGACCAGTCATGGTATCTTTTCCACAGCTTTTTTCCTGCAACCGCATATAATCTGCCAAAGGATGCTCTACAGGCTCCACCCCTTGAAGGGATTTTAAATTGGCAATTCCCAGACGCTGTAGATTTGGAATCTGCAGATGTTCCCTGTGTGCTGCAATATGCCCCAGAGTATCCACTCCAACATCTCCATATTTTGGAGAATCATCCATAGCACCAATCCCAAGGGAATCTAATACAATGGTAAAAATCCTCTGATATCCCATATTCTCACTCCTCTCCTGTTTTTGTCATGGAAAAACCAAGGGGAAGAAGTTCTTCCAATGTATATTCCTGCCAGGTTTTATCTCCTTTTCCAAGAAGTACTTTCAATTCCTTGGCATCACAAAATTCCATAAGTACCTGTCTGCACACACCGCAGGGTGCTGCTATCTCTTTCGGCAGTTCTTCCCCAGGACCTCCCACAATAGCAATGGCTTCAAATTCCCGAATTCCTTCTGAAACCGCTTTAAATACAGCTGTACGTTCTGCACAATTGGTTGGAGAATAAGCTGCATTTTCAATATTACATCCTGTAATCACCTGCCCATTTTTAGCAAGCAATGCTGCACCCACCCGAAAATCCGAATAAGGCGCATAAGAAAACTTTTTGGCTTCCAAAGCCTTTTCTACTAAAGTCCTTTTCTGTTCTTCTGTCATAAGTTTTCTCTGTCCTTTCTGATTAGCAGTCGCAAAGCTTCCACAGCCACCTTAATAGCAGCCTCTGTATCATGTACAATAGGATTTTCCAATCCTGCTTTTTCTCGTTCTTGATTTCCTACTACCAAAAAATCAGAGCCAGCCCGCACTCTAAGATAGGATGCCACAATAAACAGCGCTGCAGATTCCATTTCCGAAGCCTTGCATCCCATGCGCAACCATGCATCCCATTTATTCAAGAGTTCATAACCAACTGGTTTTGTCTCTGGTTCGTGCTGCCCATAAAACGCATCCTTACACTGCACCACACCAGTATGATAAGAATACCCTAGTTCTTTTGCTGCCTGAACCAGAGCGTTGGTTACCTCTAGATCTGCCACTGCCGGATATTCAATAGGTGCATATTCCTTGCTGGTGCCTTCCATACGGATGGCTCCTGTGGCAACCACCAGGTCTCCGCCTTTCACCTCTATGTCCATGCCACCACAGGTTCCCACCCTGATAAAAGTATCTGCTCCGCACCTTACCAGCTCCTCTAGAGCAATGGAGGCAGAAGGCCCACCGATTCCTGTTGAGGTCACACTTACTTTTTCCCCCTCCAGATATCCTGTATAGGTCACATATTCCCTGCTATCTGCCACTAATTTTGCATCCTCAAAATGGCTGGCAATTTTTTCACATCGTTTGGGATCTCCAGGCAAAATCACATATTTTCCCACATCCCCTTTGCGAATCTGTAAATGATATTGTAATCCAATTTCTCCTGAATAATTCTGCATAAGCACACCCCTTTCTTCTATCTGTATCATAGCATCTGACCCCTTTTATTGCAATCCAGAACAATAAAAAACAGCCCTTCCATATTCTTTGTCAAGGTCTAAAACTTTATTAAATTTCCCCCATTCTGGTATATTGTCCCTTTCTGCTGAGAATCATTCTTAATAGAAAATGATTGGAGGATTCTTGCTATGGCACTCAATAAAGTTGAAATCTGCGGCGTGAACACCTCGCGTCTCCCTGTTCTTACCAATGAAGAAAAAGAGGCTTTATTTGAACGTATTAAAAAAGGAGATAGGCAAGCCCGAGAACGATATATTAAAGGGAATCTACGTCTGGTACTCAGTGTCATCAAACGATTTTCCAGCAGCAATGAAAATGCAGATGACCTGTTTCAAATTGGATGTGTAGGGCTTATGAAGGCCATTGATAATTTTGATACAACCTTAAATGTAAAATTTTCTACTTATGCAGTTCCCATGATTATCGGCGAAATTCGCCGCTATTTAAGAGATAATAATTCCATTCGGGTCAGCCGTTCTCTACGAGATACTGCCTATAAAGCAATCTATGCAAAAGAAAATTATATGAAACAGAATCTCAAAGAGCCTACCTTAAATGAAATTGCCGAAGAAATCGGCATAGATAAAGAGGAAATCGTTTATGCTCTGGATGCCATCCAAAGTCCGGTAAGTCTCTATGAACCAGTTTACACAGAAGGTGGAGACACCCTATATGTTATGGATCAAATTAGTGACAAAAAAAATAAAGAAGAAAATTGGATTGAAAATCTATCTTTAAAAGAGGCATTGAAACGACTGGATGTGCGGGAACGAAATATTGTAGAAATGCGTTTTTATGAAGGCCGCACCCAAATGGAAGTAGCACAAGAAATCGGCATCTCCCAGGCCCAGGTCAGCCGTCTGGAAAAACATGCCTTAAAAAGTATGCGTACCTATCTGCGCGCCTGATTTTCCTCATATTTTCTTTTTTCACTCTTGTTCCCTGCCTGGAAGTTCTCTATAATAAAAGATATAGAACACTTTATACAGGAAGAAGGGACGAGTTTGAAAACATCTATGACCCAGGAAGAAAAATTTCAGATGATGACCACAGCTCCCATTTCGGGGTTGATTGGGCGTATGGCTGTGCCCACCATTATTAGTATGCTAATTACCTCTTTTTATAACATGGCAGATACCTTTTTTGTATCTAAAATCGGTACCAGCGCTACGGCTGCTGTGGGCGTTGTATTTCCCATTATGGCTGTCATTCAGGCGCTTGGGTTCTTTTTCGGCCATGGTTCTGGTAATTCCATTTCCAGACGGCTAGGAGCAAAGGATACGGATACAGCCGGACAATTGGCTTCTCTCGGTTTTTTTTCTGCCCTTTTATGCGGACTGTGCGTCACCATCTTGGGATGTGTGTTTCTGGAGCCCCTGGCCCTGGCACTTGGTTCTACCAAAAGCATTCTCCCTTATACTAAGGATTATTTAAACATTATTCTCCTAGGGGCTCCTTACATGACCGCTCAGTTAGTTTTGAATAATCAACTGCGGTTTCAAGGGAATGCTTTCTATGCTATGATTGGTATTACCTCTGGAGGAATTCTAAATATTTTTCTGGATCCCTTATTTATTTTTGTTTTTGACATGGGTGTGTCTGGGGCTGCTTTTGCCACAATTTTAAGTCAATTTGTCAGCTTTATCTTGCTTCTTGTAGGACACCGTATTTCTGGCTGTGTTCCCCTAAAACTAAAATCCTTGCGTAAAATCAAAAAAAATCTTCGGATTATTGCCGGCGGAGGACTTCCCTCTCTCTTTCGTCAAGGTTTGGGCAGCCTCGCCATTCTGGCTCTTAATTGGGCTGCAAATCCTTACGGAGACGCTGCCATTGCCGCTATGTCTATTGTTTCCAGAATCAGTCAGTTTGCCTCCTCCTCCCTCATCGGTTTTGGTCAGGGCTTTCAGCCTGTGTGCGGCTTTAATTACGGTGCAAAACGTTATGACAGGGTCATGGAGGCATTTTGGTTTTGTGTAAAAGTTGCCACCTGTGTACTAATTGTAATTGCAGCCTTGGGATTCTATTTTGCCTCCCCTCTCATTTCGCTGTTCCGAAAAGACGATTTACAAGTCATTTCCATTGGCGCAACGGCTCTTCGTCTGCAATGTATTGCTCTGCCCCTTACTGGTTGGGTGATTATGAACAATATGATGACCCAAACCATAGGAAAAACCTTCCGAGCGTCTCTTCTGGCTGCTGCCAGACAGGGAATCTTCTTCATCCCTGCAATTTTGGTTCTCCCAGGTTTTTTAGGTATCTCTGGTATTCAGTTGGCACAGCCAACAGCAGATATATGCGCCTTTCTCCTGGCAGTCATTCTAAACCGCTCTGTCATAAAAGAAATGAAGAACCAGGAAAAAGCCTTAGACCACGCTTCTTAATCCATCAAAAAAGAGCTATTCTACAACTGCAATCTGGAATATTTATACAATTCAGTCTGAACCAGAAATGTATAAATATTCTCGATATACAGTCCATAGAATAGCTCTTTATTTTTTGTGTATCTTCTTAATTACAACTAAAGTTCCTAACATCAGTGCAATTCCCACTGGCAATGCAATCCATGGTGTTTGCACAAATCCAGCCACAATATAAGTTACAAAGCTCACCCCTGCTACCGTTAAAGCATACGGCAATTGTGTAGATACATGATTTACATGATTGCACTGAGCACCAGCTGACGCCATAATCGTGGTATCTGAAATTGGTGAACAATGATCTCCACACACAGCACCTGCCATACATGCAGAAATAGAAATAATCATAAGCTCTGGATTCTGAGCTTCAAACACACCGACTACAATAGGAATCAAAATTCCAAAAGTTCCCCAGGAAGTTCCGGTAGCAAAAGCTAAGAAGCAGCCCACCAGGAAAATAATGGCAGGAAGTAAGTTCATTAATCCTTCTGATGCAGATTTCATAGCAGTTGCCACAAATACATCTGCTCCTAAACTATCTGTCATAGCCTTTAATGTCCAGGCAAAAGTAAGAATAAGAATTGCAGGAACCATAGCCTTGAATCCTTCTGGAATACAATCCATACAGCCTCTAAAAGAAAGTACTCTTCTGCATACATAGAAAATCACGGTAAGTACCAGGGCAAAAAAGCTTCCGATGGAAAGTGCCAGAGAAGCATCACTCTTAGAAAATGCGGTTACAAAATCTGTACCACTGAAAAATCCACCCGTATAAATCATACCAGTAATACAGCATATAATAAGAATCACAATGGGGATAACCAAATCAATTACTTTTCCCTTAGGATTAAATTTCACTTCTTCCCCTTCATCTACACGCTTTCCAGTGGTATAAATATCGCCCTTTATGGCATTGGCTTCATGAATCGCCATAGGTCCAAAATCAACCCGCATCAATACCATACCAAACATCATAATAATCGTCAGCAATGCGTAGAAATTATAAGGAATTGCATTGATAAAAATGGCCAATCCATCCTCACCTTTTACAAATCCACTTACCGCTGCAGCCCAGGAAGAAATAGGAGCAATAATACAAATGGGCGCTGCTGTTGCATCAATAAGATAAGAAAATTTTGCCTTT
Organism: uncultured Bacillota bacterium; assembly: GCA_905200905.1. Taxonomy (GTDB): domain Bacteria; phylum Bacillota; class Clostridia; order Lachnospirales; family Lachnospiraceae; genus Blautia. The sequence continues at coordinate 17,121 of CAJKMA010000037.1, read as the reverse complement.
GATACATTGTGTTTATCTGTAATAGGGCGCATAACGCTTCCAACTGTGAGGCAGTTAAAATAGTCATCCACAAAAATCAACATTCCCAGAATAATCGTTGCAATCTGAGCACCAATTCTTGTTTTAATATGGGTACTGGCCCATCTTCCGAAGGCAGCGGAACCGCCGGCTGCATTCATCATACATACCATAGCCCCCAGAATTACCAGGAAAATCAAAATTCCCACATTGGAAGAGCTTGATAACACTCCGATAAATCCTTCGTCTAATATCTTCAGTACGGTTCCCTCAAATTGAAAATCTGCTGAAAACAGGGCACCTACTAAAATTCCCACAAACAAAGAACTATACACTTCCTTTGTAATTAAAGCCAGTCCAATGGCAATGACCGGTGGTACCAAAGACCAAAAAGTTGCATACATCTGTGGTTTCGGCGCTTCCCCTTCTGCGGCAAAGACAGTAACAGCAAACATCGTCATAAGAACCAATGCCGCAAAAAGCCCTCCCAAAATCTTACGTTTTTTTTGTGTCATAATCATTTTTCCTCTCTTTCTTCTTTACCTCTTAAAACAATAGAAAAACCATGAACGATACTCCCTCTTCGGGAACGCGCTCATGGTTTCTTTCTGCAAATTTCTTATGACCAATGCTGATAGCGCTCCACGATTCCGTGACAGTACACTGCATATTCTACAGTGTCCCAGAAGCAAAACCAGGGCTGCTTTACTTCTTCGGCAGTTTCCCCTTTCACCTGCTACGGCTGCCCAGCCTATTGCAGTCGGTTACTCTTGAAACCTGCACCTCTATCATAATATCGTTCCTGGCAAACGCCAGAACTGTTTTTCTATTTTGTTATCATATCACTTCTTGTCTTTTCTGCCAAGACAAAATCCCTTTTATTCTGGAAGTTTTTCTCCATTTTGTACCATTTGCATCAGGGATTTAATATTTTCTACGGTATCCATATTCGGCTGCATTACATACAAAGCTGTTCCAGGCATGGAATAACAGTACTGGCTATCTCCTGTACCTTCTGCTGCAACAGATTTAATGGTCCAGCTTCCGCCGCCACTTAACTGGCTCTGAATCAGTTTCTGAATCTGCTCCATGGACATATTCGTTTCTACACTATCACTGATTTCAGAAATCATAGTTGGTGCCTTCACAAGCATTTCTGGTGTAATCATCTTTTTAAACATAGCCTGAATGACAGCCATCTGATTCTTACCTCTCTGGTTGTCTCCGCCTTCCAAACTATAACGTTCTCTTGCAAAGGCCAGCGCCTGCTTTCCATCAAAATGATTTAGACCCTTCTGTACATTAATAATTGCACCACCATCTCCATTGGATGTAAATGCAACTTCTGAATCCACATCAATACCACCCATTAAATCCACCATTGTAATCAGGGAAGTAAAATTCACTCTTGCATAAAACGGAATGTCAATACCATATAACTGTCCAAGTGTGGCCATGGATTTTTCTACGCCATAAATTCCTGCATGTGTAAGTTTATCTTTTCCCTCTCCACTAACACCTGGAATGGGAACATAATAGTCACGAGGTGTATTGGTAAGCAGAATCTGCTTGGTGCTAGGATTTACCGTTGCAATAATATTAACATCACTTCTGCTCTTAGATGAAATCGGTCCATATACGTCAATACCACTAATATACATGCTAAAGGTCTCATCCTTGACATTGACCTCTGCAGCTGCACCTGCCAACAAATTTTCTTCTTCTGTTGGTTCGCTCTCAATGCTGTACTGGCCAATAATCTTAGTCTGGCTGCTGAATCCCTCATATACCTCATCCAAAATTCCGCCGTAACCTTCATCATATATAATAGCCTCAACGCTTTCATCTAAAAGGGCTGCTGCCTGCTCATTCAGTGTATTATACTGTGCAATCATAACTTCTGCACCTGCATCCTCATTGACCTTTTCCATAGCCTTATCAATTTCATTCTCTTCTGGGTTCTGCTGAACACCGTAAATATAGTCCTTGGTATCCTGGACTTTTTCTGCCGGGTCGTCTTTACGAACCACTACCAAAATGCTATGCACCTGTTTTCCCAGAGACGCATCTGTAAGACCTTCCACTGCATCATGCGTTTTAAACAGATATACAGAACCAAAAACTAGTACTGCAGACATCAAAATACTAACTAACTTACTGACCACTGCCTTTCCTCTAGTAATCACCTGCATGGTAAACAACAACGCTGCAAACACCAGTAAGATAGCTGCCAGACCTGCTACCAGCTTGGTAGGAATCATTCCCAGTCTCCAGATACATCCAATGAAAACAAGTGTCACAAGGATCTGAATACCCACCAAAATCTCTCCAGCAATGCGGAATGCCTTTTGAATCCGCTTTTTTTTCCGTTTTGCCGGACTCATCTTCTTTTTATTATTTGTGTTCTCCATTTTTCATTCTCCTTATAATAAGTCACACAATCTATGGTCTGATGACATTACAACTTTTAATATAATATATCTCCCCGAAAAATGCAACCTCAGGAAAATATTGTTACATTTCCTTCATATTTGTAGAATTTTCGGAATATTTGTGTTATAATAAATTCAGCAAACGGAAGTGAGAATTCAGAATATAAGGAGGTATCACTATGGCTCATCGTATTATTACCATTAACCGTATGTATGGAAGCGGCGGAAGACTGTTGGGGAAAGCCCTCGCCGAAGAACTTGGTATTCATTTCTATGACCAGGAATTAATTCGTCTTGCCAGTGAGGCAAACGATATTCCCTATGAAGAATTGCTGAAAGTAGATGAGAAAAAAGCCAGCCAGTGGCGTCTTCCCATTAAAGATCAGATGCAGATGCAGCCTCAGTATCATTTTCATCCCATGAATGATGTTCTTTTTGAAACACAGTCAAAAATTATCCAGGACTTAGCTCAAAAAGAAGACTGCATCATAGTTGGCAGATGCGCCAACTATCTGCTTCGTGGCAAATGTCTCAGTCTCTTTGTATATGCACCTTACGAATATCGGGTGCAAAAAGTCATGGAGCGCCTGGGACGTGAGGACCGTAGTGCAAGGGCTATGATTCGTAAAACGGATAAATCCAGAAAAGCCTACTATGAATTCTTCACAGACGAAAAATGGAATGATCCGGAAAACTACAACTTCTGTGTAGATACCAGTCAATTTTCCAAAGAATTCCTAGTAAAACTCCTGGCCCAAATTTATCGGGAATGGACTCCTGAGGAAGAATCTATTTAAAAAAATCTCAGATTAAGTTTTAAAAAGTTGACGTAAAAGGGAGCTGTCCGGACAATAGACAGCCCCCTTTTTACTTTAAAAAGTTTTCCCTGTAAACACAGCCACACTTCTGGGCCGCATTACAAAATTTCCTTCTATCCGTACTTCCTCTCCTTCTGGATAGAAATATTTTCCCTGTCCATCTCCATAAGTGTTCACACTTAAATACCAAGCACCTCTTCTGTGTAAATCTGGCAAGGTAATGGTCACATCCTCCCAATAGGTGTTCAGAGCTATATAAATCAGGTCATCTTCTCCTTTTTTCTTATCATAGCCTGCAAAGCTAATGCCAAAGGTTCTAGTGCCATCCGGCAGATTCGTTCGTTCTGCCTGCACATCATGGGCATGAATGGAATCCATACCACATACTGCATTGGGAAGTTTCTTCCTGATGACTGCATGTTTATGGCGGTAAGCAATCATAAATTTAAAAAATTCAAACAACTCTTTGTTTTTCTCCAGATAATTCCAATCTAACCAGGAAATTTCATTATCTTGGCAATAAGAATTATTATTTCCAAACTGGGTATTTCCAAACTCGTCTCCTGCCAGAAACATAGGAGTTCCCCTGCTGCACATAAGAATTGCACAAGCATTGCGAATCATACGATAGCGCAGTTTCAAAACTTCTGGATCATCTGTCTCCCCTTCTGCCCCACAATTCCAGCTACGGTTATCATTTGCCCCGTCTGTATTGTTCCAGCCATTATTTTCATTGTGCTTGTTATTATAAGAATACAAATCATACAAGGTAAATCCGTCATGGCAGGTAAAGAAATTAATGGAAGAATTGTAGCCAGCATAATCACGGTTATCATCGTGAAAAACACCGCCATACATATCTCCAGATCCGCCAATTCTCCAAGCTGCATTCCATGCTTCCCAGTTTTCTCCTTTCAGATATCCTCTAAGATTATCTCGATATCTTCCATTCCACTCTGCCCAGCGCCTTCCTGCCGGAAAACTTCCAACCTGATACAAACCGCCTGCATCCCATGCTTCTGCAATGAGTTTTACATTGCTAAGGACCGGATCATTTGCCAAACTTTCCAAAAGTGGCGGATTATTCATAGGAGAGCCGTCCGCATTTCTTCCCAGAATACTTGCCAAATCAAACCGGAAACCATCTACCCGATAGCTTACCGTCCAATATCTCAGACATTCCAGAATCATCTGACGTACAATGGGATGATTACAGTTTAGCGTATTGCCGCAGCCACTAAAGTTATAGTAATTCCCATCCGGTGTCAGCATATAATAAAGATTATTGTCCAAGCCTTTAAAACAGAAGGTTGGCCCCTTTTCATTCCCCTCTGCTGTATGATTAAACACCACATCCAGAATCACTTCAATGTGATTTTCATGAAGTTCCTTAATCAATTCTTTCAGCTCCGTACCTTCCTGATTGTATTCATCCTGGGCAATATAACTGGTATTCGGTGCAAAAAAACTCACGGTATTATAGCCCCAGTATTCCATCAACTTTTTCCCGTCTACTTCTCTTGCATTCATGGTTTCATCAAATTCAAAAATAGGCATCAGCTCTACCGCATTGATTCCAAGTTCCTTTAAATAAGGAATTTTCTCTTTTAATCCCTCAAAGGTTCCTCTGTGCTTTACATTAGAAGAGGGGTGCTGAGTGAAGCCCCTTACATGAAGCTCATAAATCACCAAATCACACAATTCCTTGTGGGACTGCTTCCTATCTCCCCAGTCAAAAACATCCTGCAAAACTCTAGCATGGTATGCTCCTTGTTTACGCTCTCCCCAGATTCTCTGTCCTGCTACCACCCTGGCATAAGGGTCCAAAAGCACCTTTGTCTTATCAAACAGCAACCCCTTCTTAGGTTTATTAGGACCATCAATACGATAGGCATATTCAAAATCTTCTACCTTCAAGTCAAAAACTATCATGGAATATACATCCCCGATTTTGTAAGCCTCTGGAAACGGAAGCACTGCATAAGGCTCTTCCTCTCCTCTGTGAAATAACAGCAGTTCACAAGAAGTTCCATTGTGCGTATGCACTGTAAAATTAACCCCGTTTGGCAATGCAAGAGCCCCATTCACATCAAACATACCCGGCCGCACCTGAAATCCTGCAATCTCCCCCATGGGATTTACAGAAACTTGATTCTCTAAAATATATTTATGACTATAAAACTTCACAGGTATTCTCTCCATCTCTTTCGATTTTCGTAATTTTTTCTTTTTCCATTATACTGATTTTTCCTTTTTCCGTCAAACCTCCCCTTCTTTCTTGCATTTTGTTTTTTCAGATGATACTATATTCTCGAAAAAAGTCATATTATTACGGAGGTATACCCTATGGACTCTGAACTGTTTAAGCTGGATGGACGTCCAGCACTTGGAAAAGCAATTCCCCTGGCACTGCAGCATGTAGTTGCCATGATTGTAGGATGTGTAACCCCTGCAATCATTGTCTCTGGTTCTGCCGGACTTTCCGATGCAGATTCCGTTACTTTACTCCAGGCAGCCTTAATTGTGGCAGCCTTATCTACCCTTTTACAACTCTTCCCCATTTTTAAGGGAAAAGCCATGGCCATTGGTTCCGGCCTGCCTGTGATTATGGGTATCAGTTTTGCCTATGTACCCAGTATGCAGGCAATTGCAGAAGGTTTTGATGTTGCTACAATTTTAGGTGCACAGATTTTCGGCGGTATCATTGCCGCACTGGTGGGACTAAATATTAAAACCATCCGCAAATTCTTCCCACCATTAATTACAGGTACGGTAGTATTTGCCATTGGTCTTTCCCTGTACCCAACGGCCATTAACTATATGGCAGGAGGAGTTGGAAAACCAAACTACGGTTCCTGGCAAAACTGGGCCATTTCCTTAATTACCCTGGCAGTGGTAATTACACTGAATCATTTTGGCAAAGGCATTGTAAAACTTGCTTCTATATTAATTGGCATTATTGTAGGTTATATTATCTCCCTGTTTGCAGGTATGGTGGATTTTACACCTGTTGCTAATGCCGCTTTCTTCCAGATTCCTATGCCCCTGCACTTTGGAATTAAATTTGAAATCTCCTCCTGTGCAGCCATTGGCATATTATTTGCTATTAACTCCATTCAGGCCATTGGTGATTTTTCTGCAACCACCACAGGTTCCATGGATCGTATGCCCACAGATCAGGAATTAAAAGGCGGTATCTTTGGTTATGGTATTTCAAATATTATAGGTGCACTTCTAGGGGGACTTCCTACTGCTACCTTCAGCCAGAATGTAGGCATTGTCGTAACAACCAAAGTAGTAAACCGAGTGGTGCTTGGTCTATCTGCAGTGATTCTGTTAGTCGCTGGAATCCTTCCAAAGTTTTCCTCCCTGCTGACTACCATTCCCTCCTGTGTACTGGGCGGAGCTACCGTTTCTGTATTTGCTACCATTGCCATGACCGGAATCAAACTGATTACCCAAAAACCATTAACCTTCCGAAGCACTACCATTGTGGGACTTTCTATTGCCATGGGTATGGGTGTTACACAGGCGAGTGCCTCTCTTGCACAATTTCCAGAATGGGTCACCATGATTTTCGGAAAATCTCCTGTTGTACTGGCAACCATTTGCGCGGTACTTCTAAATCTTATTTTGCCAAAAGATAAAGAGAATTAAAAAGAAGCTGTCTTATGGAAAGTGTCATGCGGCATATGATACCGTTCCGGCTCAGTCTGCGCTCCCGTTGAGCCTGTAGTCTCAACGGGTACTCGACAAATTCGCCTGAACGATATTCATATGCCAAAAGACAATTATATAAGACAGCTATTTTTATTGAGTTTGTTTTGTTAAATTTGTCTGGAACATCGGACAGTTGTTTCTTACTCTTCTCGAAAGGCCTGAATCAGTTCTTTGACTTCTTCCGGGTCATAGCCCTGGCTTATGAGTTCTTCTTCAAACCATTGTGGAATGCCTTCCACCGCTTTTTTGAAGGAATCCATGTCTAATGCTTCTTCTGGCAGGATTTCCACACCGTCTTCTTCTGCCCAGCGTTTCAAAATTTCTTCGTCTCCTGCCCTGTTAATATAGCGTTCGTATTCTACTGCTTTCTTTCCAGCTTCATCTACTACCTTTTGCTGTTCCGGTGTAAGAGAATCGTACAGTTCCTGATTGATACAGAAGAAAAGGCAGTCATAAATAGAATTCCACATAGAACAATACTGCTGTACTTCCTGAACGCTGGCTGCGTCAATCGCCGGAAGTGGGTTCTCCTGACCGTCTACTGTCCCCTGCTGCAATGCAGTATAGGTTTCTGACCAGTTCATATTGGTAGCATCTGCACCCCAGAGTTTATAGCACTGTGTCAACAAGTTGGAACCTGCAACGCGGATTTTCAGATTTTTCATATCTTCTGCACAGGTTACTGGTCTCTGTGAATTGGTAAGCTGCCGGAAACCGTTTTCTGCAATTCCCATGGTATGGAGTCCATATTCCTCCAAAATTTCTTTCAGCATATCCCCTGCTTTTCCATCCAGCTTCTCATCTGCATCTTCCAGAGAATCAAAGTTAAAGGGCATGGACACCACATTAAATCTAGGGTCAAAAGCAGAATAAATCAAATTAGAATGCATGGAAATCTGCACCGGGTCCCCTTCCATTAAAGCCTGGATTCCTTCGGACTGATTTCCATTGGTAAGCTGATCTGCTGCATATACAGCCACATGCACCTTACCCCCAGTAGCCTGTTCCATTAATTTTCCGAAATGCTCTCCGGCCTCAGACCAGGTACTATTCTCAGTTGTAGAACAAGTGAAATTCCAGGTTTGCTCCTCCCATCCCAAATCACTGTAATCATCAATCTGGTTAAAAGCAGCATCTTCCATAGGGTCTTTTGAACTCTCCGCACTTCCTTTTGCCACTTTCCCTGTATAAGAACCTCCAGCCAGCACTTCCGGCAAGAAGGTGGAAATCTTAGGCACATAAGTAATCATCATCAACACTACTACTGATGCCGCAATCATAGGCACCACTGCCCTGGAAATCTGCTGAAGGGTAACCTCCATTCCTTTTTTGATTTTAATACTAATGGCCACAAACAGGTTCACTCCAACTGGAGGGGTTACCTGTCCGATTGCCAGATTCACGGTTGCCATAACACCAAATGCTACCAAATCATAACCAAGCGCCTTGCACACTGGCAACATAATGGGAATAAAAATATACATAGCTGAATTGGCATCAATAAAACATCCTGCAATCAGAAAAATCACATTTACAATCAACAGGAAGGTAAACTGATTATGCGCTACTGCTGACAACAGATTAGAGGCTGCTGTGGAAATTCCGAACTGGGTGCATACATAAGAAAACAAGGATGCACATGCCACAATCAACATAATTCCACCTGTGGTCTTCGCGGAATCCACAAAAATATCCACCAAATCTCTCCATTTTACTTCCCTGTAAATCACCATCCCTACAAAAAGTCCGTATACAACAGATACTGCTGCTGCTTCCGTAGGTGTAAAAATCCCCCCGTAGATACCACCAAGAATAATCACAGGCATCAGGAATCCCCAGAACGCATCCCCAAAAGTCTTCATCCGTTCTTGCCAGGAAGCCTTTTCCATGGTTGGCTGAATCCCTTTTTTCCGCACCTCAATCATAACCACAACCACCAGAGCAAGCCCCATCAAAATACCAGGGACAATTCCGCCGGAAAACATATCTGCAATGGACACCCCTGTAATAGAAGCATAGACTACAAAAGCAATGCTTGGCGGTATGACAATGGCAATGGAACTGGAAGTTGCCATAAGAGCTGTGGAGAACGGTGATGAAAACCTTCCCTCCTCCACCATAGCCGGAATCAGAACTGCTCCAAGGGCTGCCACAGTAGCTGGACCGGAACCGGAAATCGCTCCAAAAAAGCAAGCCACAATAACACACACAATGGCAATTCCCCCTCTTCTGTGCCCTACGCAGGTATTTACAAACTTAATCAGTCTCTTGGAAATTCCTGCCTTTGCCATAATATTTCCAGACAATACAAAAAACGGAATCGCCAACAGTAAAAATTTACTGATACCAGAGTACACATTCGTTGCCACAATGGTAAGAGATGTGCCGGAATACAGAATTGCACAAACAGAGGATAGTCCAAGACAAATGGCAATGGGCACATTTAAAATCAAAAATACAAAAAAGGATAAAAACAACACTGCACTAACCATTTATACTTCCCCCTTTTTCTTTACATACTGGAAATCTGTACATACATCCAGGCAATACTCAATAAAATGCAGGACCATACACCCTGCCCCAATAGGAATAAAAGACCAGAAAATCCACTCCGGCCAGTTCAGGACAAAAGTACGTTTTCCGTTTTCCAACTGGGTCAGCACCTTATCCAAACCATACCGAAACAGCACCGCTGTAAATGCCACAGACAGCACGGTAATCATCACAGCAACTGGTTTTCTGCTTTTCTTTGGTAACCGGTCTGTAAGCAGAGGCAGACTTACCAGTTCTCCTTCGCGGCAAGCCAAAGCTGCTGCCACAAGGGTAATCAATACAAACACTGCCACCACCAACTCCTCTGTAAAAGACCAGGAACGGTGAAGGAGTTTTCTGGACAATACATTGCCAACAGTGAGAATCAAAATCAGCACTGTAGACAGCACTAGAATCCATTTTTCCAATCCAGCTATGAAATCCATAACTTTCTTATAACCTTTCATCATAAGACTCCTCCTTTTCTTGAAACAAAAATCCCCCGACAGTCTCCAGACTGCGGGGGACGAATTTCTTAGATTGTAACTCTGCCACTTTTATCCGTCAATATACAAAAGTATTTCCAACTATACAAGTTTCTCATGTCTATCATATCTTTTTGTTATATCAAAATCTCCAGCAATTCCTCACGTTTAAAGCTTCCGCTGCCCATATTTTCCCCTGACAGTAATTCTTCTGCCAGATTCTTCTTTTTTTCCTGAAGCCGTTGAATCTTCTCTTAAATGGTATTTTTTTCCAGTAACCTGTACACAGTTACCGGATTTTTCTGCCCTATTCGGTGAACTCGGTCTGTTGCCTGATCCTGAACTGCCTGGTTCCACCAGGGATCATAATGAATCACCATATCTGCTGCTGTAAGATTTAGTCCCGTACCTCCTGCTTTCAAGGAAATACAAAACACCTTTGCCTCATCTTGTTCCTGAAAATCTCGTACTAACTGACTTCTCATGCGTTTACCAGTACTTCCAGTCAGACTGTAATAGGAAATTCCCCTCTCTTTCAGCTTTTCTTCAAGCCTCTCCAACATAGTAACAAACTGGGAAAACAGTAAAATCCGATGTCCTGCCAAAACGCCCTGCTGGATAAGCTCCATGCAAAGCTCCTCCTTGGAGGATTCCCCCTTATATCCTTCATACACCAAAGCTGGGCAACAGCAAAGCTGCCTAAGCTTGGTAAGCTCAGACAGTACTTTTATTCTGGAAGAAGAAAATTCCTCCTCAGTCTGGTTACTGAGCATCAACTTCAGTCTCTGTGCATGCGCATCATAAAGCTCTTTTTGCTCCCCTTCCATAACAGCATACACATTCTTTTCCATTTTCTCTGGCAAATCCTTTAGCACATCTTTTTTCACACGCCTTAAAATAAAGGGACGCACCATTTTTTGCAGGCGCTTTCTTGCTTCTTCTTCCTGTTTCTGGACAATTGGAATCTCAAACTCTCTTCTAAACCTCTCATAAGAATACAGGAAACCAGGCAATAAATAATCAAAAATACTCCACAACTCACTTAATCGGTTCTCTACAGGAGTTCCGGTAAGCGCCAACCGAAAAGCTGAAAAAATTCCCTTGGCTGCTTTTGCAGACTGTGTGCCATGGTTTTTAATGTACTGCGCCTCATCCAACACCTGGCAAAAAAAAGAAAGCTTCTCATACAACAAAATATCCCGTTTTAACAAGTCATAAGAAGTCACCAAAATCTCCTGTTCTCCACAACACTGCAAAAGTTCTTCTCGTTCCTGACTACTTCCCACTACTGCCTTTACCAAAAGGTTTGGTGCAAATTTCTGAAATTCACTGACCCAGTTAAACACCAGAGAAGCCGGACACACAATAAGGCATCTTTTATTCTCACCTGGTTCTGCCTCTTCTAGTTCAGAGAGCAAAAATCCAATCACCTGCAGGGTTTTCCCAAGCCCCATTTCATCTGCTAATATTCCGGCAAATCCATTATTTTTTAAAGTTTTTATCCACAAAAATCCCGTTTTCTGATATTCCCTAAAAATCCCTTCCAGACTTTTCGGCAGTTCAAAATCATTATCTTCTATGGTTTTCATATTTCGGATTAAAGCCTTAAAATTTCGGTCTTTCTTCACCTGAAATCCTTCACATCCACAAAGCTCTCCATCCAAATATAAAGCCCTGTATACAGGAAGTGTGATTTCTTCCTGCAAGAGCTGGGTTCTCGTCAGTCCCAGTCCCTCCCTTAGTTCACATAGCCTTCCAAACTCACCCTCCATATTCACAAAGGTTCCGTTTTTTAGTCTGAAATACCGCTTTTTCCTATCATATCTGGAAAAAATCTCTTCTAGCTCCTCTCTGGTGAATTCCCCAGAAGAAACCACCATTTTAAGGGTTCCCAAAGCAAGGGAAAGCCCAACCGAAATCCTTGGTGAAGCCAGAACCTTCATGCGCTTTAAGGTCTCAGACACATATACTTCCCCATACTGCCCAAGCATGGAAACTCCCTCTGTAAGAAATTCATAGATTTTCTGTTCATCCTCTGCCAATACCATACACTGTCTTTTCTCATCATAGGCATTTCCCCAGGAAGTCACCAAAAGCTCTGCCTCTGCTTCCCCTGCAAGGTCACGTTTTCCTACTCCCGTTTTCTTATCAAACAGATTAAACTTCTCCTCCCCATACACTGCCATTCCTTTTATGGTAAGAAAGTCATCTGTCAGAGCATCCAGATAAAAAGCAAAAGAAACCGGCTCTATGGTATATTCTTGTGGGTCAAAGTTCTTATACACACAAGAAAGTGTATTTTGCACAGCTGGCAAATACTCCCTACAAAAAGCTGGAACATCTTCCTTCTCCAAAAAAGCGCACTGCCCTGGAAGCTGCTGTAAAAGAACGAAAAACTCCTCTTCTGGCCTATCCTCTTGTCTGGTAAGGAAAATCTTCTGTTTCTGAAAATAAATAACCCAATCACTATCCCGAAAGATTAACATCTTTTCTGTTCGGATACGAAGTCCCTGAGGTTCACCTAAAAACTCCACACTTCTTCTTGGACTTTTTTCTGTGATTTCCCACATTCCGGCATCCTGTCCTCTTAATTTCACTGCCACTGAGGTTTCACTTAAAATCCTCAGTACTTTTGCCAGCTCTGATACAGAAAGCGAAATTTCCTTTAATTTTTCATAAACGTAACCATAGGAATTTCCATACCAGGCAGGTTCTCTGTACAGGTTTCTATTTTCCCTGGACCATTCAACCAAAAATACTGCCAATTTTTTAGAGCGAGGCTCAAAGACCTTAGGTACATGAATAAATTGCAGTTTTTTTCCATAAGCCACCTCTTTCCCTGTCTCCATACTCTGGGCAAAAGCAAAAATATCTTTCAACACATACATTTGTCCAGCCCCTATTTTTAGGCTCATGGAAACACCTCCCTCAGACACCTGAAATTGAGGCTCCAGCCGGACTTTTTCATACAGCTCTCTTTGAAGAATTGGCGCTGTATGCTCCACTGCTTTCCTATTCAGCAACTCTTTCAACTCTCTGGTGGTTCTGCTGGCTCTTGGCAGGCGCTTTTCTTTCTCTATATTTTGTTTTTTTTCATCCAGGTATGCTAAAAGCACTGCTACACAATGCTTGCAGATTCCAGGATAGCTTTCATAAGCCGGACATTCACAAAAAACCTCTGCCACCTTGTTCTCTTTTGGTCTGCATGTAATCTGAACCTCATAGGAATTTTGGTTGCTTCCTTCTACCACGGATTCTACTATGTCCTCTTCCCCATTTTCCCAGACCGAAAGCTCTTCTATTTTTCCCTGATGATACAAATCCATTCCTTTAAAATAAGAGGAGGAATTGCATAATCTCCTGATTTCTGTGCGTGATATCATGTTTTTCTCTCCTTTTATCCTAGTATACCGTTTTTCCTGATTTTTGTATAGGAAAACAGTTGACAAGCTGCAATTTTAACCACTATAATACATATTAACTTTAACAATATATAGCGTTAAAACATGTGTTATGCAGCAACCGCTTTTTGCTAAAAACATCAAAAGGAGGGAATACGCTATGAAACAAATTTCTGGAAATAAATTATTGGTAAAAGCGTTAAAAGAAGAAGGTGTTGAGGTACTGTTCGGCTATCCAGGCGCCTGCACCATTGACATTAGCGATGAATTGTATAAGCACGGTGATATGAAAATCATACTTCCCAGACATGAGCAGGCTCTGGTTCACGAAGCAGACGCTTATGCCCGCACCACAGGCAAGGTGGGTGTATGCCTGGTAACCAGTGGTCCTGGAGCCACAAATCTGGTCACAGGTCTGGCAACTGCTAATTATGACAGTGTTCCCTTAGTATGTTTTACCGGACAGGTAGCCAGACATCTGATTGGCAATGATGCCTTCCAGGAAGTAGATATTGTAGGAATTACCAGAAGCATTACCAAATATGGCATCACGGTCCGCCACAGGGAGGATTTAGGCCGTATTATTAAAGAAGCCTTTTACATTGCCCGCACAGGCCGCCCAGGCCCTGTACTCATTGACCTTCCAAAAGATGTCATGGCAGAACTTGGAAGCCCAGAGTACCCAAAATCCGTAAATATCCGAGGCTACAAACCTAACACAGACGTACATATCGGCCAGCTAAAACGTGCTATAAAGGTACTGCAAAAGGCGAAAAAGCCCCTGTTCCTGGCAGGAGGCGGTGTAAATATTGCCCAGGCAAACGAAATTTTTACCAAGGTTGTAGAGAAAACCCAGATTCCTGTTGTCACTACCGTAATGGGGCGCGGAGCGATTTCTACTGCCAGTCCTTATTTCATTGGCAACCTGGGGATGCATGGTGCCTATGCCGCCAATATGGCTGTAAGCAATTGTGATGTGCTATTCTCCATTGGAACACGATTCAATGACCGTATTACTGGGAAACTTCATGCTTTTGCTCCAAATGCTCAAATTGTCCACATTGATATTGATACAGCATCTATTTCCCGAAATATTCATGTGGATATCCCCATTGTAGCAGATGCCAAAGAGGCGCTTCTGAAAATGGATGAATATGTGTCTGCCCAGAACACCAAAAAATGGCTGTCAGAGATTACTGCCTGGAAAGAAGAACACCCTCTTACCATGAAAAACCGGTCTCTTATGAGTCCTCTGGATATTATTTCAGAAATCAACCACCAGTTTGAAAAATCCATCCTGGTAACAGACGTGGGACAACACCAAATGTTAGTATCCCAATATGCAGACATTACTCCTGACAAACAACTGATTATGTCCGGTGGTCTTGGAACCATGGGCTATGGGCTCCCTGGCGCTATCGGAGCCAAAATCGGAAATCCCAATACACCTGTTATCTCTGTATCCGGAGACGGTGGAATGCAGATGAATATTCAGGAGCTTGCAACGGCTGTACTGGAAGAGCTGCCTATTATTGCCTGTATTTTTAACAATGAATATCTGGGAATGGTTCGCCAGTGGCAGAAACTTTTTTACGGAAAACGCTACAGTATGACCAATCTAAAGGCCGGAGCCCTCTCCCGTCGTACAGAAGGTCAGGAATTTCCAGAATACACCCCAGACTTTGTAAGACTGGCAGAAAGTTATGGTGCAAAAGGCATCCGAGTAACCAAGCGAGAAGAAATTGCCCCTGCTTTTGAAGAAGCAAAAAAGAATACCAAAACCCCAACCATCATTGAATTTATCTTAGACCCTGAAGAAATGGTCTATCCTATGATTAAGCCTGGTGGAACTTTGGAAGATATGATTATGGATTGTTAGGAGGAATACGGTATGGAAAAAGGAATGAAAAAAAGATGGATTTCTCTGTATGTAGAAAATCAAGTAGGTGTTCTTTCTAAGATATCCGGACTCTTCTCTGGAAAATCCTACAATCTGGACAGCCTTACAGTAGGAACTACAGAAGACCCAACGGTCTCTAGAATGACCATAGCCACTGTAAGCGATGATGAAACCTTTGAACAGATAAAAAAGCAATTAAACCGTATGGTAGAAGTAATTAAGGTCATTGATTTTACAGATATTTTTGTACGTATGAAGGAAATCCTTTATGTAAAAGTCATGAACTGCACCTCTGCTGATAAGGTAGAAGTGTTCCAGATTGCAGAAACCTTTAAGGCCAGGGTCATTGACTACGGAAAAGACAGCCTTCTTCTGGAGTTTGTCCAGACAGCTACGAAAAATGATGCTGTCATCAAATTATTCAAAGACGAATTTAAAACCATAGAAGTGGTTCGTGGTGGAAGTGTGGGAATTGAATCCATTAGTATGATGGAGAGATAAAAATTCTACTGTTACATAAAACATTTAGAAAGGGAGCGTTCCTCTGAACTGCTCCCCTTTTCTTAGTATCTCCCGTACATTTTTCCATTCCAATTTACATCCATAGATGCAAAAGCTTCACAACCTTTTATCAAAGATTTTAGGATACGCTTTTTGAGTGTTACCTGTTTTATATCTTTATTGCTATTTATATTTTTATTCATAATAATTTCCCCTTTTCTATGTTTAGGTCTTTTCTTGTTTACACCCATATGTTATCATAAGTTATTATTTCTCACTAGACAACTTATTGACTGTTTTTATGTCAAAATTGACATTTTATCATGATAAAAGGAGAAATTCATGAAGCAAGCGATTTACCGTCATCTCTTTGATTTAGAAGGAAAGAATATTGCTGTCAACTTTCGTGATAACAGAGGTTCTTATGTTCCAAGCCACTGGCATCCAGCCATTGAACTGCTGTATATTCTCAATGGCTCTGCAGACATTACTATAAACGGAAAAAAGCACACCCTGATTCCAGGCGAATTCATTGTCATTAATTCCAATGACATTCACGAAGCCCAGTGCGCCCAGGCTTATTTTGAAATCTGTATCCATATATCCAAAGAATTTTTAGAAACTTATATGCCAAAATCTCAATTTCCCCGTTTGTTATGTAATCGGGATTCTTTGACTAAGGAGCAGCTCCCTCATTACCTGGCCCTGTGCCAAAAGTTCAAAGAATTAGTGCCTATTTTTATCCAGCAACCCCTTGCCATGGATTTAGCCAGCGAAGCCATTGCCATGAAAATCATGTTTGAACTTTTAAATCACTTTGCAGTGTATCCTTCCACAGAAAAAATTCCCGATACAGCCAAAAATCAAAATCGCTTAAAGGAAATCATTGTATACATTGCAGAACACTATGCACAATCAATTTCCCTTGAGGAGATTTCTGCTCACTTTGGCCTGAACCGAGAATATTTCTGCCGCTTTTTTAAACAGCAAATGGGGGTAAATTTTTCCAGACATGTAAATCAGGTGCGTCTTGCCCATATTTATCATGATGTTATCAACACTCAGGATCCTATTATGGAAATCATTGATCGCCATGGTTTCACCAATTATAAATTATTCCATAAACTCTTTAAGGAATTTTACGGCTGTACCCCAAGAGAACTGCGACAAGGAGATAAACTCAAATCCGATTTAAAGCCTTTTTAAACTCCCGTCTGAATAACACGATGGTGAAGCACACAGCCAGAATATCCGCAATGGGTTCTGCCAGATAGACAGCCATGGTCTGATTGTCCCTTAAAATTGCCGGCACAA
>CAJKMA010000036.1 GCA_905200905.1 uncultured Bacillota bacterium | reverse complement strand
CTCCATATTTCAGCAAAGAAGAATTAAAACAGATAGAAATAATACTTTCACTGGACTGCATCACAAAAACAGAAGATCCAAGAGCCAAAGTAGGTAGCGCCATAGCTGGTTTTAAATTCACATTCTTCCAGCGGATTCTCAGTGTTGTCTTTTTTCCAAATAGAAAAGCCAGAACCCAGATGCAGGAGAAAGCCTGGGAAAAAATCGTTGCCAGAGCAGCTCCACGCACTCCCATGTGGAAACCAAAGATAAAGATGGGGTCCAGGATAATATTCGCCACTGCTCCGATGAGTACAGAAAGCATTCCCGTTTTTGCAAATCCTTGGGCTGTAATAAAAGCATTCATGCCCAGTGTAAGCTGAACAAAAATCGTTCCAAGGGAATAAATGTTCATATAACTGGTGCCGTATTCCACTGTATTTTCACTGGCACCAAAAGCCAGCAGAAAATCTTTGTTCCAGATCAACAGCACAGCTGTTAAAATCACAGAAATTGTTATTTGCATAGCAAAACAAGTTCCCAAAATCTTTTCTGCTGATTCTTTGTCTCCTCTTCCCATAGAGATAGACGCCCTCGGTGCACCTCCATTTCCCACCAATGCGGCAAATGCAGACACGATTAAAATCAGCGGCATACAAACGCCCACACCTGTAAGCGCTAACGCTCCCACCTTAGGAATATGTCCAATATAAATACGATCTACAATGTTATAAAGCATGTTAATGAGCTGTGCCAGAACCGTAGGGACTGCCAGTTTCCACAACAATCTTCCAAGGGGCTCTTTTCCTAAAAAATCTCTGTCATTCTTCATTTTAAATTACTCCTTTTCATGATACCCAGTGTGTTTTCTGCAATCCGGCTATTCATTTCATGGAAAAGCTGCTTTTCTTCCTTGGAAAAACCTGAAAAAATCGCATCACTGAATTCTCTTTGTTTTTCTTCCAATGCTAAAATCATAGGCTCTGCTGCTGGCAACAGGGATAAATGAATCTTTCTCCGGTCTTTTTCATCCTGTTCTCTTTGAATCAGTTCCTTTTGTATCAAGGCTTCCACAGCTTTTGATACATTCCCCTTAGAAAGCATCCGAAGTTCTACAATATCTCCTGCAGTATCTCGCCCAGGATGATTATAAAGGAACGTAATAATAGTTCCCTCAATCTTGGTCAATAAGAATTTGTCACACAACTCCTTAATTAAAGCATCCTGACACTTAATAATATGTCTGAAATTCACCAACCATTCTGTGGCATAGGCTCTCTCACCATCCATTTCTTCATCCCCTTTAGTAGTTTTATTTAAAACTGTTCTTTTAAGAACTTTTTAATATTATACTCCATTAGAAAAACTTGTCAAGGATCATGAAGATACTGAAAGCGAATTAATCAAACAATCTTTTCCAAGCTTCTCTTACTGAGAAAAAACAAATGCAGGTAAAGACCAGGAAAATAATTCCCGCACTCCACAGATTTACCCGAAACAATTCTTCCTGCATTACATTCCCCAGGGCTTTTATTGAAAAATAGGATGTAATGCAGGTAAGAACAAAGGGGCAATAATAAGTAAAACAAATTTCTTTTCTTACCGATTGTTTCAGTACCGTTCTCTGGACACCGATCTTTTCCAGGATTCCATAACGTTCCTTATCCTCGTATGCTTCATTCCCTGTTTTCAAAAACAGCACGCTTCCTGCTGCCAGGATCAAGGTTGCAAACATAAATACGCACAGAGAATACAGAATACGAATCCAGCTATCTTGCGATATGGTTCCCTGGCTGAAATTCACGCCTATATTCACACCTTGTTCTCTCCCTTTCTCTGCCAGTTCCTTCAGAAATGGTCTTGATTTTTCAGCATTTCCCAAGTCTTGAATCCGGTAGTTATAGAAAAATTCCACTTGTCCGAGAGGCATAAGGGATGCATACGTTTCATCACTTACCACAAAAATTTCGCTCATGCTCTGGATATTTCCCAGATACGGAGTCTTATCTCCCCCCAGTACCTCATACGTTTCTGTTCCAATTTCTATGGTCTTATCCCGTGTCTGGTCTCCCATGAGGCTGATTAAAATTTCGTGTTCCAGCTTAATCGCCTGATTCCCAGAGGGCTCCTCCCAGGAAAATTCTAGCCCCGCCCTCTTGGCTCCTGCTTTAATCTGAGACCAGGAAACAGCTCCGTACACATAGTTTGTAAATTTGGTATGCATCACCTCAGGCGGTAGAAGCAACACTTCATATTCATTCCAGTATTCCACGGTATTTTCTTCTTCAATGCCCTTTTTTATCTCCGCTCCATCCTGCCGCTGGCTGCTTAAAACCTGATACGTATAGCTCTGGTCAAAGTTCACCATTTTCTCATACCGCTGCTTCATGGCAATGGAAATGGCAACTATGGTAACAGAACAAATCATCAGCACGGTAACAATAGCATAAGTTCTGTAGTTCTTCTTCATACGGAAAGCCAGGCTGTTCACCCACAAACTTCGCTCTTTTTTATACAGAAATTTCTTATTCCCTATCAATCTTTTTAACAGTTCTGGTATCAGTCCGTCAAACAATAAATAGATTCCCACAATGACCAGAATCACTGCCAAAAGCCCATGCTGCAGAGCTTCTAATCCCTTTGTATCCCATGCAAAAAAATATCCTGCTGCCAATACCGCTCCGCCAAAAAGAGCCAGCAGTACAGAAACCACTGGATTCCTCTGTGTGATTTCTTTTTGTTTCGCGCCGGAGATTAGGCTTAGAACACTGCTTTTTTTCAGGCTATAATATCCTTTGAGAATCATAATCCCATAAATGCTTCCAAACATAAGACCAGTAATCACCATAGGTTTCAAAGACACAGAAAACCGGATTTCCACACTA
This sequence comes from uncultured Bacillota bacterium, assembly GCA_905200905.1. GTDB lineage: Bacteria > Bacillota > Clostridia > Lachnospirales > Lachnospiraceae > Blautia. The sequence goes on along the minus strand of CAJKMA010000036.1, from coordinate 21,447 downwards.
ATCTCAGACATCCGAAGCAATAACATCTGAAACAATTTAGAAAACAGCACACCGAAAAAAAGCCCTGAAATCAATGCAGACAAGCCTATAAAAAGAGCCTCCAGGGCAAACATTTTCCCAATTCCGGCATTGTCCACGCCCATAAAAATGTAAATCCCTATCTCTTTTTTCCGCTGCCTCAAAAACACATTGACTGCATACCAGATAAAGAAAAACAAAAACACAACAAATACCACGGAAGCTGCCTGTATAATCATATCAATATAGTCTTTTTTAAATTCCCGAAGCACTTTCATGGAATCAGAATAGACCATATTCTGAAAATTAAAAAAGATAAAAACAGAAAACCCAAGAGACAAAATCAGCATCCCATACTCTCTCAGACTCCGTTTAAAATTAGAAAAAGACAACCGGAAAATACTCATGCCTCATCACCTCCTATGGTTACCAGCATGGTGATAATTTCTTCATAAAATGCTTTTCTATCCCCTCTGCGGTTTAGCCGGCACTGAATGCTTCCATCCTTTAAGAAATATACCTGTTTCGCATAACTGGCACTGAAAGCATCATGAGTTACCATAAGAATCGTGGCATTTCCTGCCTCATTGACTGTTTTCAGGCATCCCAGCAAGTCCCTGCTGGCTTTCGAGTCAAGAGCCCCTGTGGGTTCATCGGCAAAAAGAATTTTCGGCTTGGTAATAAGCGCCCTGGCACTGGCTGCCCTCTGCTTCTGTCCCCCTGATAATTGATAGGGGTATTTCTGAAGATGATTTTCCAGTCCAAAATTTTCCGCCATTTCCTGTACCAGTTTTATAATCCGGTTTCCCTTTTTCCCGTTTAATGAGAGAGGAAGTGCAATATTATCCTGCAAGGTCATGTTATCCAGCAGATTATAATCCTGAAAAATAAAGCCGATTTTATCTCTTCTCAAAATAGAAAGCTCTTTATTTTTCATTTTTGTAATTTCCTGTCCATCCAGAAAGATTTCCCCCTGGGTAGGCGTACCCAGGGTAGAAAGCAGATTTAAAAGCGTTGTTTTTCCTGCACCGCTTGGTCCCATAATGGCTATAAAGTCCTCTTCATAAACATCCATTTGTATGTTTCTTAACACTGGGGTTTCATACCCTTTTCTTCCAAAAGATTTTGACAGATTTCTGATTTCCAATCGTTTCTCCATTCTCTGTTACCTCCATTTTTCTTCACAATCCTATCGTTTCACAAACCTATTTTATCAGATGAAATCCTCAAAATCCTTGCATCCATGCAACACTTTCCTTGCCTATCTAACATTTCTGTAATATTACCTGTCTGTCTCCGTCAAAAAATATTCTGATAAGTTTTGAAAATCCAGGGTAACACAGCACCCCTGTCCTTCTTCGGAGGATAAGGATATTTTTATATGCAGCAGCTTCCCGATTTTCTCCACAAAATACAGTCCCATTCCCGTAGAATAATAATTTCCTTTCCTGAGATTTTTCCCCACATACCCTTTTTGAAACACATAAGGCAATTCTTCTTTTGGAATGCCAATGCCAAAATCCTGTATGCCAAACCGCACCTGCCCCCGCTCTTTTTCTTCTGCCCAAAACACAATTTTAGGATTCTCTTTCTTATATTTCACTGCATTCCCAATAAGCTGATCCAAAAGATACACCATCCATCTGCGGTCACTGTAAATCCAGATATCTTTCACCTGAATATCCAGTTCAAAGTGAGTGCGGATAAGAAAAAACGCCTGGTTCTGAATGGATTCCTTTATTACCTCTTCCAGCAGAATCCGTTCAAACTTTACATCATGTTCCGGCCTTTCCAGTTTGCTTCCCATAAGAACGGTATGCATGAGACTTTCCAGCCTGGCAATGCTGCTTTCCATTTCTTTTCGTAATTCCTCATTCTCATTTCTTCCATTCATGAGCTTCAATGCTGCAAGAGGTAACTTTGCTTCATGTGACCACCTGGCAATATAATCGGATAAATCTTCCAGATATTTTTTCTGCTGCAAAAGTTCTTTTTTCTGCTGTTCTTCCTCTTGCTTCCATGCCCTGTATATCTGCGTCCCCATGAGTTTTTCCAGTTCCTGCTCCTTACATTCCTCTCCTGCCAGACACTTTTGCAATTTCCTGTAACGGAAAAAATAACACACCAGCACACATACTGCAACACTGCCCAAAAGCAGATTTAAGTAAATCAGATCCCAGACATAAAAATCAGCATCACACAAGAAAAACAGAAAAAAAATCAAGAAGCCCCACAGTGCCAGAATCCCAAAAACACGTTGATACCGTTCTTTTGCATATTGTTTCCATATTTTTTTCATTCCAGATAATATCCTTTTCCCTTCCTGGTGCAGATGCACTCTATCCCATTTGTCTCCTCAAAAATCTTTGTCCGAAGCCTGGAGACCAGAACCGTCAGCGAAGCATCTGTCACATATTCATCCGTGCTCCACAACTGTCTCATAAGTTCTTCTCTTCCCACTACTTTCCCTTTGTGATCTACTAGCAATCCCAAAATCCTATTTTCTGATTTTGTCATTTCAATCCTGTGCCCCTGGTAAAATAAAACGCCCTGGTTCCTGTCATAAATCAAATCTTTTCCCACATATTCACACTCATTTTGCGTATATTCATAAGTCCTGCGTAAGAGAGAACAGATTTTCACCAGCAACAGTTCCGGGTCAAAAGGCTTTTCCACATAATCATCGCCTCCTGACATCATAGCCATAACCTTATCCCCATTCTGGTCTCTGCTGGACAGAAACAGGACGGGGACACTTGACAATTCCCGGATTCTGGAACACCAGTAAAATCCATCATAATAAGGCAGGTTAATGTCCATAAGAATCAGTTGTGCTCTCCTCTTCTCCCATTCCTTATCTACGGCAGAAAAATCCTCCAGACATTCCCCCTGAAATCCCCATTTTTCCAATAAGCGGCAGATTTCCTCTGCCAGAACCATATCATCTTCCACTACTAATATTTTCATTTTTTCACAGCCTTCCATGCTAATCTCCCTCTATTATAGCTTCTTTTCCTCCTGCTGCCCAGCGTTTGCAAGGAACCTTGCAAAAATGTTAGATTTCTTCATTTAACCAGAGGTTTATTTCCTAAACTTAAGATTTAACAATCGGTCTCTTGTTCCATACAATAACCTTTGCTATTATGAATTTATGGAAGAACGGAGGGTCAACATGAAAATAAATGAAATTATCAGAGAAAAAAGAGAAGCCTTGTCATTGACACAAAAGCAGGTTGCAGACTATTTAGGCGTATCAACTCCTGCAGTTCACAAATGGGAAAAAGGAGTTTCCCAAACAAAAGGATATTAAGAAATAACCTGTGTTTACCTGCTTGCAGAATACTGTTGTATAAGAGAATGACACTTGAAATATAGTGTCTTTTTCTATATATAATGAATTTTAATTAGATAACTGAAAAAGAATGACTGTTCCTTCATAGGGTGGTATAATTTATGTCAAAAGGAAATGTTGAATGAAAGTAGTGATGCATATACAGTTTCTATTTGAAACACCTTTCAATCTTAGGGATGATATGCTTAATTGTAAATCTGAGTTAACGAAAGAAGAAAAAAGGTGGGATACATTCTAAAAGATGATGAGCCTACTGCCATAATAGGTTATACAGAGTAATGAAATTCCAGTAATATACTCATTTTAATTAGGAGGTGCGTAATAATGAATAATAAAGGAATTGGAGCTGTTTTTTGTCTGATGTCATCAATTTTAATTTCAGCAAAATATATATCAGCATCAATTTTCATGGGAAATATATCGGCTAAGGATGCTGTTTTATTTGCGGAAGGTTTGGACTATGTTGGATCTTTTTTAACAATAGCTGCTTTTATTTCTTTGATAGTTGGAATTTTGTTTTTGGGCTATGGATTATATCAAGATATAAAGAAAAATTAGAAATAAATAAATTACAGTTTAATTAGCTAATCATATAATGGAAAAATTAGAATTTTAGGTGGGATAATAGTATGATTAAGAAACGGTTGAAACGAGCATTAGGAGTTGCAATTCCGCTTGCTATCCTTGTAATCGGTATAAGTTATAACAGCTATGTTAAGATGCACACTTTTACCCTTTCAGGTGATGAGATAATGAAAAATGAACAGATACAGCCTATTAGGGGAAGTGTAAAAGTTACTGGTAATACTGATACCGATGTCGTATTTACAGATATTGAAAGTGGAGAAACTTATGTGATAGGTTACATTACTTCTGGAGCAGGAGATATAATTAAACTAAAACGGGGAAAATGGTATAGGGTTGAAGGTGCTGGAAAACTTACGTTAAGACCAGTCAATGTTCGTACAGAGTAAAAAATTCAGTTTATAGAACTAAGAAAAATAGATTTTAAGGAGTGGTAACTAGCATGATTTTTGATTTTAATCCTTGGCAATTAGACGTTGATATTGACTTAACAAAACAATTATATAAAGAAGCTGACTATTCCACTAATAAAACATCTAATCTTGAGTTTATTAAAAGTCTATCGCCAGAGCAACAAATGTTTTTTAATTCTTTGGGGGTTGACTTGTCTAAAGTAGAGGTTGATAAAACTATTTATGAGATACCCGAAGACGAAAAAACGCCAGCCTCAAAAATATATAGAATGTTTGTCAACTTTCTAATGAGAGGGAAAATACTGGCATTGCCAAAATATCAAAGAGATATTTACTGCGATGAAGAAGTTTTTGGAAAAACTTTTCCAGGGTCTGTAAAGGTTTTATCCGATGATGAAGAATACATAAAAACTTTTGATAATGGAATAGGGGCAGGCATTGTATTTAAACACCCTTGTTTTCATTTTGAGGATGAAAAATTTAAGTACTGGGATTGCGGATATATTTTAGGAACTATTTTGATTATGCAAGATATGCAGAGCTGAGTTATATTGGCAAAGGAAAGATAAACAGATGAAAAAAGTTATAACTATTTTTAGTGTTATATTTCTTATTACATTACTAACTGTCTGTTCACCAGATTTCAATGGAAGTATAATGTTGAAGCTGGCGATACCATTCATACGGAAATTGTAATTGAGGATGGTCAGTTATCATATAAAATTCAAAAAAATGATGATGAACCTATCGCTGAAAGTAAAGGTGTTTTCTTTTCAGCAGACTTTGATGTTGAGGTAGAAGAAAGCGGAACCTATACAGTAACAGTAACAGGAGAAAAAGCAAAGGGAAGTGTAAAATTCTTAGTAGAAAGTACGGAGTGATTTGATTTATTGGAACAAATCAGCAATTCCAGTTTGTTAATCTGAAAAGAGTTATAAAAATATGCATTTCTAAAGGAGAATGACAAATGAACTTGTTAGAAGAATATTCATATATTTGGCAAACAGATAAAGATAAGTATGTTTTACTTCGTGACGAACTAGGAAATAGCATATTATTCATTAAAGGAAAAGAAATTATGTTTTTTTTGATCGAAGATGATGCGTTACATGAGTTAATAATAAGTAAAATGAGGGAACACGGAAATAAAATCTATAATAGCATTTCAGAAATACAGAAAGATATAGGTATAAGCGTAAACGTCAGCTAAGTGAATATAATTATACTCTACTCACAAAGAACTCCCAGTTTAAGAAAACAAGTTAAAATGCGGTTTTCCTCAAAAATATATTCCGTATGGAAACTACCGTTGATGCTTCTATAAACCAATCCGGCAGTGCCCTTTGAAGGCACTGCCAGTAGAGTATCCCAAGGTTTGTGTTTATTTGGGGATATTTTGCTCCTTTTTGAAACAATCTCAGCCCACTCTTGTCTTTATCTCTTATCTCTCAAGGTAACATCATGTGCCCCGCCTTCTACAATACTTGTAGCGGAAACTAATGTAATCTTGGCTTTTTCCTGTAATTCTGGTATGGTCAGAGCACCGCAGTTGCACATGGTAGAGCGTACCTTGCTGAGAGTCAGTCCCACATTATCTTTCAGGCTTCCTGCATATGGCACCAGAGAATCTACCCCTTCTTCAAAGGAGAGTTTTTTGTCTCCTCCCATATCATACCGCTGCCAGTTTCTGGCTCTTGCACTTCCCTCTCCCCAGTATTCTTTCATATAACTTCCGTTAATATTCACCCGTTTGGTTGGGCTTTCATCAAATCTGGCAAAATATCTTCCAAGCATGATGAAGTCTGCACCCATGGCCAGTGCCAGGGTAATATGATAATCATGGACAATACCGCCATCCGAACAAATTGGAACATAGATACCTGTTTCTTTGTAATACTCATCTCTGGCCTTTGCAACTTCAATCAGGGCTGTTGCCTGTCCACGTCCGATTCCCTTCTGTTCTCTTGTGATACAGATCGCACCGCCGCCGATTCCGACTTTTACAAAATCTGCACCAGCCTCTGCCAGAAAACGGAAACCATCTCCATCCACAACATTTCCTGCTCCTACTTTGACTTTATCACCATAATTCTCACGGATATAGTCAATAGTAATCTTTTGCCACTCTGAAAATCCTTCCGAGCTGTCAATGCACAAGGCATCTGCTCCGGCTTCCACAAGTGCAGGCACACGTTCCCGATAATCTCTGGTATTGATTCCTGCACCAACCATATAACGTTTAGAATCGTCAATCAACTCATTTTCATTCTTCTTGTGTGTATCATAATCTTTGCGGAAAACCAGATATACCAGCTCCTGTTTTTCATTCACCAGAGGCAGGCAGTTAATCTTGTGCTCCCAGATAATATCATTGGCTTCTTTCAGAGAAGTTTCCTCACTGGCATAGACAAGATCCTCGAATTTTGTCATAAATTCTGCCACTGGCATATCACGTCCCATTCTTGTTACACGGTAGTCCTTGTTGGTAACAAGTCCCAAAAGTTTTCCATTTGCCTGTCCGTTCTCTGTAACTGCCACGGTGGAATGTCCCGTTTTTTCTGTAATATCCAGTACATCGCCAAGTGTCATGTTAGGGGATACATTGGAATCACTTACCACAAAACCTGCACGGTATCTCTTAACTTTGCGAATCATTTCTGCCTGGCTTTCCACTGGCTGAGATCCATAAATAAAAGACATACCGCCTTCCTGTGCCAGAGCGACTGCCAGGCGGTCATCCGATACAGACTGCATGATTGCAGAGACCATAGGAATGTTAATAGACAGAGCAGGTTCCTCTCCCTTTTTATACTTCACAAGTGGAGTTTTCAGGCTCACTGCTGACGGAATACACTTGGATGAAGAATATCCCGGAATCAATAGATACTCACTAAAGGTTCTGGACGGTTCGGAATAATAAAATGCCATGTTTGTTTTTCCTCCTTATCTGTTTAAGTTTTATGTTCGCACACAATATACCAAAAAAGGTAGTTGATTATTATATTACCGAACCAGCTACCTTGTGTCAATATCACTTTGTTTGATTTTCCCTCATGGTTGAATTGATAGGTGATGATTATCATAAACCTGCCTAAAACAAAAAAGGATTCTGTACTCAATATTATTTTGTACAAAATCCTTTTTTATTTACTTCTTATACTGTTCGATGTTTCGCAATAAACACAGGGAATGTATCCGTTCCTTTTATCTGTTTTCCGTCTGTAATAGTTACATTCTTATCAGAAATCACGTATTCAATATCTGCCCCTGCTTCTACTACAGTATCCTGCATAAGCACACAGTTTCTTACCTTTGCACCTTTTCCGACTTTAACCCCTCTAAACAAAACGCTATTTTCTACATTTCCTTCAATGACACATCCATCTGCTGCCATAATATTTTTCACTTTTGCACCATCCATATATCTGGTAGGATTATCATCTCGAATTTTGGTATAAATCTGACTCCCTTCAAATAATCCATCCAAATTTTCATCATACAAAAGCTTCATATTCTCATCAAAGTAACTCTTCATATCACAGATACGTGCAGAATAACCTTCAAATTTATAAGCATGAACATTAATTTTATCCAGATTTGGTGCAAGAATATCGCGTTCGAAATACCGATATCCTCTTACAAAAGCAGTATTAATCCAATTAATGAGCCGTTCTCTTTCCACAATATAAATATTCATGGATAGGTTTTGTTTCTTATTCTCATTTAAATTAATATAAATCTTTTTAACTTTATCATTTTCAATACCGAATGTATAATACATAGCTGTACTAGACGCTGGTTTATTCACCATTCCTTTAGGAACTTCCTCTTCCTTATAAACAGCAGTAACATCTGCGCCACTGGCAATATGTGCATCCATTAATGCATTGAAATTAAAGTTCACTGCAATATTGGCATCTGACATTATCACATATTTTTCTTTCTGACGTTTCAGAAAGTCTAAAATGCTCGCCAACCCTTCTACTCGCCCTGTATATACCTTTACCTGCTCTTCCGCAAATGGTGGAACAATGTTCAATCCCCCATTCTTACGAGTCAAATCCCAAGCACGACCAGAACCCAGATGATCCATAAGAGACATATAATTCTGGCGCACCAAAATGGATACATTACCAATTCCACTATTTACCATACTGGAAAGAATAAAGTCTACCATACGATAACGTCCTGCAAATGGAATAGAAGCCATCAATCGTTTACTTACCAGTTCTGGAACCAGCGTATCATAGCTATTTGGAAAAATAATACCTAAAGCATCTGCATTAAGATTTACCATTGTTCTTCACCACCTTTTACGTTTTCACTAACCATTGCATTTGGTCCAATTTTGGCATTATCTCCAATATAAACACCTGGTCCTACGGTTGCCACGCCTTTTTCACCATCTGCCGGCATAGCACCTACGACTGCATTTTCACCAATCACTGCGTTTTCAGCAACGATACAGTGTTTTACAACAGCACCTGCCTTAATCACGGTTCCACCCATAACTACCGCATCTTCTACTTCAGCGCCTTCTTCCACACGAACACCAGCGTATAAGATAGAATGTTTTACATGACCGTCAATACGGCATCCATCTGTGATCATGGAGTTTTCTACTACTGCTTTTTCGCTGATTTTATGCCCCGTCATACCACTGTTACGACTATAAATTTTCCAATCATCATCAAACAAGTTGATACCGCTGTGTTCTGGGTCAAGGACCTCCATATTTGCTTCCCACAGGGAAGAAATGGTTCCTACATCTTTCCAGTAGCCGTTGAAACGGTATGCGTACATCGCACGGTTATCACGGAGCAGATTTGGAATAATGTTATTACCAAAATCATTTTCAGAATTGGGATCTGCCTCATCTTCTGTGAGGTATTTTTTCAAAATATCCCAGTTGAAAATATAGATACCCATGGAAGCCAGATTGGACTTCGGATTCTTTGGTTTTTCCTGGAATTCGGAAATCTTATCATTTTCGTCTGTTACCATTAAGCCGAAACGGGAAGCTTCATCCCATGGAACTTCCATAACCGCTACACTAAACTCTGCATTTTTCTCCTTATGGAATTTCAGAAATTCACTGTAGTCCTGTTTACAAATCTGGTCTCCGGAAAGGATGATAACATACTGCGGATTATATCTCTCAATGAAAGAAAGATTCTGGTAAATCGCATTTGCAGTACCTTTATACCAGTCAGAACCTGTTGCCTGCTGATAAGGCGGAAGTACATGAACACCACCGTACAAGCGGTCCAGGTCCCAAGGTTGTCCATTTCCAATATATTCATTCAGTACCAGTGGCTGATACTGTGTCAGGATACCTACGGTATCAATACCAGAATTAACGCAGTTTGATAACGGAAAGTCGATAATACGGTATTTTCCGCCAAAAGGAACTGCCGGTTTTGCCAGTTTCTGGGTCAGCGCATATAATCTGGAGCCCTGTCCGCCGGCAAGAAGCATTGCAATCATTTCTTTTGCCATTTTTATTCCCCCCTGTTTCTTGAGTTAATATAGTACATTATACCATATTTTTTCCGTTTCTGCATATTTTTTTATTAATTTTTGCTATTTATTTTGTCATGTGTTTTCCTAAATCCTGAAGCAGCAACTCCGATATTTTTTCCAGACTTTGTGCCCTGTATCCTAATGCCCTGATCACATAATCACCGTCTTCTAATTTTGTAATCCCAGCTTCTATTTGTTCCTGTGAATCCAGAACACCTCTGGCAAGCTTTACAAACTCCTCTGCATACGCAGGCCTTGTAACAAAAATGTTCAGCATATGGGTATATCCTTCATACATTCCGAGTTCACCCATATCACCCATAGGCATCTGAGAAGGTACATACTGAGTATTGTCCCTGTATATCAGCTTCTCTCCTCTTCTTATTTCTGTCAGATTCTTATAGAACCGATAGTCAAACATTTCTCCTCTGGCACTGCGTCCGGCAGATAGTATTTCACTCATAAAGAAAGCAGCAGATTCATCCTCCAAAAAGATGCTTGTCCTGTTATCAAAAGCAGAATCCGCAAAAGGGATCACCGGCTGAGGGTGGAAGTAAAATTCCCCTCCGGCCTGAACCTCTATTCTGGTGCTGCGCCTTGCACTCCCTGCTTTCATCTGATGAATTTTCTCATAGGACTGGGAACGGAATTCTACCTTTGCACCATGACCAATCTGAAACTGGAATTCCTGACAGTCACCCTCCATAATCCCAGCTGAGGCTGCCATCAACATGACCTCAATACTTCCATCTTTTTTTTCAAAAGGTCTCATGATTTTATATGGAGCTGTAAAATGCACGTCTTCAAGAATAGTTTTCCCATTCTTATCTTCTGCTTTTAAAAATACTTTTGATGTTTTTCCAAAGGCATTTATTCCCATGATTTACATTCCTTCCAGCAATACGCTTTCTTTTATCCATTGAATGACTTTATCAACATTTTCATTTCCACGTATATTGGTGAAAATAAATGGTCTTTGCCCTCTCATTTTCCTGGAATCTCTCTCCATAACTTCCAGACTTGCTCCTACATAAGGAGCTAAATCTGTTTTATTGATTACTAAAAGGTCTGAACGTGTAATACCCGGTCCTCCCTTTCTGGGGATTTTATCCCCTTCTGCTACATCAATTACAAATATAGTAGCATCGACCAATTCCGGTGAAAAAGTTGCAGAAAGATTATCACCGCCGCTTTCTATAAACAGCAGTTCAATATCCGGGAACCTCTGAATCATATCCTCCACTGCCTCCAGGTTCATAGACGCATCCTCACGAATGGCTGTGTGAGGGCATCCTCCTGTTTCAACTCCTGTAATTCTTTCTTTTGGCATAACACTATTTTTTGCCAAAAATTCTGCATCCTCTTTTGTATAAATATCATTTGTAATAACTCCAATACTGTACTCGGATGCCAATTGCCTTGTTAAAGCTTCTATCAATGCTGTTTTTCCAGAACCCACTGGTCCTGCCACTCCTATTTTCACATAAGACATAATCTCTCTCCTTTCCTAGGACATATATAATCTAGAATAAAGCTGTTCATGTTCCATGCTGCGCAAATCAAATCCAGGTGTGGAAAGACACAGCATTTCTTCTCCCGTCTCCTCTATCTTTTCCATCATTTTTTCAAAGAAAGGTATCAGGGAAAAAAGCAGCTTCTGCCCGGATGACTGGCTTAAAGGAATCGTTTTTACACAATTTGTCACAATAGCAGAAGCCTGTGCGTAGAGAAATGCTTCCAGCATTTCTTCCTTGGGAATTCCCTGCTCTGCACAAAAAGTCCCATATGCACAGGGCTGACTGATATACTTTCCTTCTCTTACCTCCAGGTAGTTTCCGAATACACCGTTTTTCCAGGTCGGTTCCATGGCAAGAAGGGTCTTCACAAAACGATTTCCCAATTTTCTGCTGGCATTGCGGATTTCTTCCGGAATCCGGGATGCACCCAGAATGTCTTCCAATTCTTCTACTTTTTGAATGTTTTTCCCCAATGCAGCTTCATAAGAGAGCTTTACTGCCAGAAAATCCGTATAAAAAAAATTATACTGCAGACGCATTTTCAAATATTTCTCGGCTGTTTCTGCATCTTTAACGATTCCTTTTTGAATATAAGTTTCCAGACCATAAGAATGTGAATACGCTCCTATAGGAAAAAGTGAATCATTCATTTGCAGAACCAGAAACTTCTTTTGGGACATATGCATATCTATGTTCCTTCCTTAATGATGATGATTATGAACGGACGCAGAAATTTTTTCATGAAAGTCCAACTGTCCAACCGTTTTTTCTACAAGTACTCCATGAAATTTCTGCAACATTTCCAACATAGGTTCATTATATGGAGTTACAAAAGAATCTTCATCTTTTCCATAAAAAAGTGGTGCATGTCTGTTCCCAATCTCATAGCACACTTTTGCCGCTGCTTTTTTATGTCCTGCCTGAATCTTTATCTGTATAATCTCACAAGGCGGTGTATGGACTGCAATTACCAGCGAATCATCCTGGTAGATCACATCACCTTCCTGCAATCCACGCTTCAGAACCCAGTCTCCCATACGTATTCCTACTTCCCGTCCACTGTCTGTCTTTTTTCTGTGTATTTTCTTGAAGGCCTCATGCCACTCAATCTCTACATATTCCACAGTTCTGTCCGATACATTGAGTTCATCTAAAGTCCCTTCTAAATTTTCACATATCATGTTTCTTTCTCCTTTGCTTACCACTGTCCAAGCAGCATCAGTACGCCTGGTATCCAGGCTGTGACAACGCCTTCAAAAACCTGGAGAACCGGAACAAATTTTCCTAGTTTCTTATGGCAGATATCTTCCACAAAAGAAGTACCCCAAAGAACAGCCCATAGATACCAGATAGCAGCCCAGCGCCAATCTGCTGTAATTCCAAGTTCTGTGCTTCCTGTAATTCCTTCTATTGTTCCGAATATTACAGCATTAACTGCTACAAAGGTTGAAAACCAGGCAAATGGAATTGGATTTAAATTTCCGATTTTCATAAATGCTACAAAAAGGTATGTAAAACCAAACAACAATCCGGTTCCGGCAGCATAATAGCTGCCATTGACCAGATTCACTCCGTTAATAAAAATAGATAGACCGCCTACCAGAATATTCATCACCGCTGTTGATTTCCCATCTACTTTATATAAAGCACACATTCCATTCTGGATTAAGACAATCCCTACAAAGAGCAAGCAAACACCTAACATATTTTCCCTCCTTCCATATTGTTAAAATAAGCTGTAAATCTGCGTCAGTGGAAGTTTTTCCGCTGGTTTTGACGTAATCACAGCACCATCCACACGCACCTCATAGGTTTCCGGATTTACTGTGATTTCTGGTGTTTTATCGTTATATTTCATATCTTTTTTCGTAATATTTCTGCATCCGGAAACTGGAACTACTCTTTTTTGCAGCCCGTATTTTCCCGCAATATCTGCATTAAAAGCAGCCTGTGATACAAAGGTAAGACAGGTGTGGTTTTTTGCTTTTCCATGTGCCGCAAACATCATTCGGTACATCACCGGTTCACAGGTTGGAATGGACGCATTGGCATCTCCCATTTTGGATGCAATAATCATGCCGCCCTTAATAACCATATCTGGTTTGCTTCCAAAAAAGACAGGATTCCAAAGCACCAGGTCTGCCACCTTGCCTTTTTCTACTGATCCTACGTACTGGGAAATTCCATGGGTAACTGCAGGATTAATGGTATATTTTGCAATATAACGTTTTACACGAAAGTTGTCATTTTCATGACCTTCATCCTCTGCAAGCGCTCCTCTTTCCTCTTTCATTTTGGAGGCAGTCTGCCATGTTCTGGTAATAACCTCTCCCACGCGGCCCATTGCCTGAGAATCAGAACTCATCATTGAGAACACACCCATATCATGAAGAACATCCTCTGCTGCGATTGTTTCCGGTCTGATTCTGGAATCTGCAAAAGCTACATCCTCCGCAATCCTTTTATCCAAATGGTGGCATACCATTAGCATATCCAAGTGTTCATCCAGGGTGTTCACAGTATATGGCATCGTGGGATTTGTAGAAGAAGGAAGTACATTCAGCGCTGCTGCAGCACGTATAATATCCGGTGCATGTCCTCCGCCTGCACCTTCTGTATGATAGGTATGAATTGTACGTCCTGCAATGGCATCCAAGGTATCTTCCACACATCCTCCTTCATTCAAAGTATCTGTATGGATTGCCACCTGCACATCATATTCATCCGCTGTATTCAGACAATGGTGAATGGCCGCAGGAGTAGCTCCCCAGTCTTCGTGGATTTTTAATCCCATAGCACCGGCCTCTATCTGTTCTGCAAGCACTCTCTCATCAGAGCAGTTTCCCTTTCCCAAAAAGCCGAGGTTCATAGGATATTCCTCTGCTGCCTGCAGCATTCTCTCCATATTCCATGGACCAGGTGTACAGGTAGTCGCATTCGTACCGTCTGCAGGACCTGTTCCTCCTCCAATCATACTCGTTACGCCACTGTATAATGCACACTCAATCTGCTGCGGTGATATGAAATGGATATGGGTATCAATACCTCCTGCTGTCAGAAGGAGTCCCTCACCTGCAACCACCTCAGTTGAACCGCCTACTGTCATTCCTGGCGTTACGCCGTCCATAGCAGATGGATTTCCTGCTTTTCCAATTCCCGATATCAATCCATTTTTTATTCCAATATCTGCTTTATAAATACCCGTATAATCTACAACCAGGGCATTTGTAATCACCATATCCAGATCCCCATCTGCACTTGTGGTTTTCACAGATTGTCCCATACCGTCCCGAAGGGTTTTACCGCCTCCGAATTTGCTTTCTTCCCCGTAGGTTGTAAAATCTTTTTCTACTTCAATCACTAGGCTTGTATCTGCAAGGCGTACTCTGTCTCCTGTGGTTGGGCCATACATCATGGCATATTTTTCTCTGGTTATTTTTACACTCATGTGTTTTTCCTCCCTATCTGATGAATCCTTTCAATTTTGCCTTTTCTAATGCAACTGGTTTTGTAGACTCTGATATTTGTGCACAGGTCAGATCATTAAGTCCAAAAATTCTCCTGGTTCCACCAATGGCGGTCAGACCTACCTCTTTTTCTTCTCCTGGTTCAAATCTCACAGAAGTTCCGGAAGGGATGTCCAAACGAAATCCATAGGCCTTTTCTCTGTCAAAAACCAGACAACGGTTTACTTCAAAAAAGTGATAATGAGAGCCAACCTGCACCGGCCGGTCTCCAATATTCTTTACAAGAATCGTGCAGCATTCTTTTCCTTCATTTAATATGATTTCCTCGTTCAGGGGCATAACTTCACCGATTTTCATTGTAGCTTCCTCCTCGCTATTGAATGGGATTGTGTACAGTTACCAGTTTCGTTCCGTCTGGAAAAGTTGCTTCCACCTGTACTTCACAAACCATATCAGCAACTCCTTCCATAACATCTTCTTTAGTCAGTATTTTGGTTCCCAGATTCATAAGTTCTGTAACTTCTTTTCCATCTCTTGCCATCTCAAGCAGTTCGGAGCTGATATAAGCGACTGCCTCCGGATAATTCAATTTCAGACCTCTTTCCCGTCTTTCCTTTGCAAGATTCCCTGCAAAATGCAGTAAGAGTTTTTCTTGTTCTTTTGGTGTCATCCTCATAATTCGGTCCTCCTTTACGAAAAAAGGCACTTCACCTGTCTTTCAACAGATAAAGCGCCTTTGCTTTTTCGTCATTATTTTTTTACGAGGCAATTATAATGCATAATTCTGCTTCTGTCAAACTTTTTTCGTAAATATAAATCTTTTTGCTGTTATGGAGATTCCATTTTTCACATTTTTCTATTGTATTCTCTCTCTTCTTTCTTTATACTTTTTATATATCCAATTACGAGAGAGGGGATTTTATGGCCTGGCAAGAAAAATGTATTAAGGCGCTAAGTGACCAAAATCTTTTTAAAGATTCCTGGCACAAAACACGTTTCAAAGAACTCATGGACTGTTACAGCAATTATCCCTTTTTCACCAGAGGGCTCTGTAAATGCATGTACCTATCCGCCTGGGATGAAGAGCATTTTTGTATTATGTTAGAAAATCTTGCAGAGATGACTCTTGGCAAGGAAAAAAACACAAATGAAATGCAGAATCGGGGAGATATCCTTGCCCAGGAGCAGACAGATTCCCAATACTATGTGTACCTGCTTTCTTGTGCTTTCTTAAAAGATTCCTCCTTTCATCTGGAAGAGGATGCTCAGAGAGGAGCTGTTCTGCAGCTCCCCCTGGTTTCACGCATTCTTTCATTAATTAAATCAGCACCACTCTCGCCTCATATGGCTTCAGCACGCCTTTGTCATGATAGGTATAATTGGAAATTAGTTCTTGTCCTTTCTTCACTTCTTCTGCCTCAAACAGATCACATGCTACTGTATTCCCGCTGAAATTGCAGGCTACTAAAAGTTTCTGGTTCCCCAGAATTCTTTCGTATGCATAGATATTTTCATCTTCTTCCAGAAGTCCTTTGAATACACCGTCAATGATAATTTCGTTTTCTTTACGTAGTTTGATTAGTTTTTGGTAATAGTAGAACACGCTGTCTTTATCTTCCAGTGCGCTCTTAGCATTAATCATAGGGTAATTTGGATTTACCTTAATCCATGGAGTACCTGTGGTAAAGCCTGCGTTTTCACTGTCATCCCACTGCATTGGAGTTCTAGCATTGTCACGGCTAACAGCTTTTAAGGCACTCATCATTTCTTCTGGGTTCATAATGTTGTTTTCTGTATATTCTTTATATGCATTGATGCTTTCAATGTCACGGTAATCTTCCAGGTTCTTAAAATAAGCATTGGTCATACCGATTTCTTCTCCCTGATAAATGTAAGGAGTTCCCTTCATCATATGCAGACAGGTTCCCAGCATTTTTGCAGAAAGTTCTCGGTACATAGGCCCATCATTTCCAAATCTGGATACTGCACGGGGCTGGTCATGATTATCCCAATATAGACTGTTCCATGCTTTTCCTTCCAGCTCTGTCTGCCATTTATTCAACACTGCTCTTAATTTTTTCAGTTCAAATCTCTTATCTGTCCATTTCCCGTGTTCACATTCCACAACACCCATATGTTCAAACTGGAATACCATGTTCAGTTCACTGCCATCCAGGTTTGCGTATTTTTTTGCTTCTTCTATGGTAACTCCGGCTGCTTCTCCAACTGTAATTAAATCAAATTTTGATAAAACTTTCTGATTCATCTCCTGAAGGTACTCATGAACCCGAGGGCCATTACATACATAAGGACTGTTATCTCCGTAAAGATTATCATGCACCACACCGTCTGGATATGCAGGGTCCTTGGAAATCATACTAATAACATCCATACGAAAACCATCTACACCTTTTTCGCACCACCAGGTCATCATATCGAAAACTTCTTTTCTCACAGTCTCGTTTTCCCAGTTTAAATCCGGCTGTTTTTTCGAGAAACAATGGAGATAATACATGTCTGTTTCTTTGTCATATTCCCATGCAGAACCGCCGAAGCAGGCGCCCCAGTTGTTTGGTTCTTTGCCATCTTTTGGATCTTTCCAGATATAGTAATCTCGATAAGGATTGTCTTTACTCTTTCTGCTTTCCATAAACCAATGATGTTCATCAGAGGTATGGTTTACTACCAGATCCATGACCAATTTTAACCCTCTCTTATGCATTTCAGACAGCATCCGGTCAAAATCTTCCATGGTTCCGAACTCTTTCATAATTGCCTGATAATCCGAAATATCATACCCATTGTCATCATTAGGAGACTGATATACAGGAGACAGCCAAATAACATCCACTCCCAGCTCTTTTAGATAATCCAGATGCGCGGTAATACCATTTAAATCCCCGATTCCGTCCCCGTTGCTGTCTGCAAAACTTCTAGGATAAATTTGATAGATTACACTGTTTTTCCACCATGTTTTGTTCATTTCTCTTACCTTCTCTTTCTCAAGCATTTTCATAGTTTTATCATAATGAATCTGTGGGTTTTCTGCTTGCAGTATGTTATTGCTTAATTGTACTATATTCACTTTTTCACAAAATTCTTCTTTGTATCTTCCAGGAAAATATGGTATGCTGAAACAAAAAAGGAGGTCAAAAAATGTCTATAAAAAAACAAAATATCCCAGCAGAAACTCCTCACGGAACTCCTTATTTTCCATTCCAGGCTCTGTCCCAAACAGACCACTGTGGACAGTATTTTGCCCCTTACCACTGGCATGATGAAGTAGAATTTCTCTGTGTAACCCAGGGAACTTTGCAACTTTGTACAGAACAGGAATCCTATCTTTTAGAAGAGGGACATGTTTACTTTATCAATCCTGGAACTGTTCATGGTATTTTTGGAAATAGCCTGTATTCCCATCACTATGCCCTGTTGTTTCCACTGGACTTGCTAAGTTTTTCTAAATATGACCTTTGCCAAAATGAATTTCTCTCTCCTCTGCTTATGGGAAATCTCTTATTTCCGGATGGCCGCACGCTTTCCCAGGAACTAGTCCATAACCTGGGAGCACTTATGAGTAAAGCTGCCCTTTTATATCAAAATTTGGATACTAGCCCTGCTCCCCTTTCCATTAAAATTCTTCTCCTGGAGATTCTGGAGCTTCTGTTTTCTCATAACAGTTTTGTCCAGGCAGCAAAAATCCCCCGAGATGAGACCAGGGGGATTTATCCTCTAAAACCTGTATTTACTTATATTGAGACACATTATGGGGAAAAAATCACGCTAGAGGATCTCTCTGCTTCTATCCATATGAATAAAAATTATTTCTGTCGATTTTTCAAGGAAAAGGCAGGAAAAACACCTTTTTCTTATTTAACAGAATACAGGATTAATCAGGCCTGTGCCCAGCTTTTGAACACAAATCTTCCCATTACTGAGATTGCTCTTAATACTGGATTTGAAAACATGAGTTATTTTATCCGACAGTTTCGTCGCTACCGAGGCTGTACCCCATCTGAATTCCGTCGTTCTGGTTCCTGATTCATTTTTGCAGCTTTACAAAACAGTAAAAATCCAATGACAAACATAACGGAAATCATGGCCACTCCTGCATTTGTTACATTTGTTATCTGCGCTACCACGCCTACCAAAGTAGTGCCCATAAAAGATGCGCCTTTTCCGCAGATGTCATAAATACCGAAATATTCTCCTGATTTTTCTGCCGGAATAATCTTGGCAAAATAAGAACGGGACAATGCCTGAATTGCTCCCTGAAACATCCCCACCATAACCGCCAAGAACCAAAATTCCCACTGCTTATCCAGCTGAATTGCAAACAAGGAAATACCTGTATATGCCAAAATACATACTTTAATTAAAAGGCTTGTCTCATATTGCTTAGATAATTTAGAAAACAGAAGAGCACAAGGAAATGCTACAATCTGTGTTACCAGAAGCGCCAGCAAAAGTCCTGTACTATCTAAACCAAGAGAACTTCCATAAGCAGTTGCCATGGAAATAATGGTGTATACTCCATCAATAAAAAAGAAAAAGGAAAGCAAGTATAAAAAGATATGTTTTTCTTTTTTAATATCTCCCAAAGTTTTTCCCAGACGACCAAAGCTGTCCTTTACTGGATGTTTGGGAAGCTCCACATAATGTTTTTGCTTATAACTTCTCAGCAAAGGAAGGGTTACTACAAACCACCACACTGCATTGAGACAAAATGCTAAAGTCATTCCCATCTGCATAGTAATCCCAAGTTTCTCATACATGAGAACAAATATCAGAGAAATCACAAAAGGAATGCAGCTGCCAATATAACCCCATGCATATCCATGGGAAGATACCGTATCCATACGCTCCTGTGTGGTAATATCCACTAGCATAGAATCATAGAAAATCACACTGGCATTATAGCCCACCTTAGCAATAACAAACACCACCAGAAATGCCAGCCAGGAATTCGGAATGGACAAGGCTGCACAACCAAAGATTCCCACCAGCATGGTAATGGTAAACATAGGCTTTTTAAAATTTTTTGTATCTGCAATGGTTCCTAGAACCGGACCAATAAATGCCACCAGAATTGTAGCAACAGAAGCCGCATATCCCCAATATGCCAAATAGTCTACTTCCGAAATCCCCTCTTTTCCAGCCAGATAATTAAAATAAATAGGAATAATCGTAGATACCAGCATAATAAAAGCTGAATTTCCTACATCATATAAAACCCAGAATTTCTCCAATTTTGTCAATTTCATCTTTTTCATTCCATTTCCCCTTTCCTTTCTCATTCAAAATTCCTGTCCAGTCGTTCTGGCAAAACCTTTCCTGTCTGAATACAACTGTCCAATGCAGAAAGCATCTGTACTGCAAGTTCTTCTGCTTGATTACTTCGTTTGAGCAATCCCAGATTGCTTTCTCTACAGTCGAGATTATCCTTCAACTGATTCATAACTCCTTTATATTGTTCATATTTTCCCACTGCTTTCATAATCTCATTAATCCCCTTCTGCTTCCACGGCTTCTCCTGGGTAAAGAGTTTTTTCACAAATTTTAACCAACGAAGAGCCCCTCTTACCGTTCTTCTGTCCATGGGCTGATAAAATTTTGCAATGGCTTTTGCTGTCACCTTATCTGTTGGAACCAGCTTTGCAATGGGATAGGTAAATGGATTTCTCCTATCCATGCGCAGCAGGAATTTTTCAAATTCCTCTTCTATTTCCATATGCTGTACTCCTGTTTTCCCAATCATCTCCCCCACATAAGGATGACATTCACTGTCTAAAACAAAATGACAGAGAAATCCCATGAGATAAGCATACTCCGGACTGTCTCTTCCTGCCTTTTTCACTACTTTTACCCCATACTTAAAAAATGGATATGCTGAAACACCATGAAGGTAGATTCCGAATCTGGACACCGGATTGGAAGCATAGGCTCGGTAAAAGAAAAATAAATCCGGCCCCTGAAGTCCTATCTCAAACTGTCTGCGGTACTTCTGAATCAGTTCCTTTAGCTCTCCTTCCATCTTTCCCTCTACTCTGGTCCCGAAACGGCTATGTGCATAAAACGCCGGCATGTTTTCTCCTCCTGTAAAATACTTTGATTATCATAATAATACCATGAATTCAAAAAAGGATAAAGTTGTTTTCTGTTAAATCTCCGTAATTTAACAGAAAAAGACCCCTGCACCTGGCATAAGCCTTGTGCAGGAGTCCTCTATTATCTTAATGAATATAAGAATCTGAATTATTCAGTTTTTCCGTACAGAGTAACCAGTTTGTTCAGATATTCATATCTAGCTCTAGCTTCAGCTTCGTTCTTAGCGAACAGTCTAGCTGCTTTCTCTGGGTTAGAGCGCTGCAGAGAGTTGTAACGAACTTCGCCGTTTAAGAATTCCTGGTATCCTTCTTCTGATGGTGCTTTGGAATCCAGTGAGAATTTGTTTTCTGCTGCTGGATTGAAGCGGAAGTTATGCCAGTATCCACATTTAACTGCTAATTCTTCTTCTGTCTGAGCTTTGCTCATACCTTTCTTAATACCATGGTTGATACATGGAGCGTAAG
>CAJKMA010000035.1 GCA_905200905.1 uncultured Bacillota bacterium | reverse complement strand
CAATGTGGAAGAACGCCCCGGAACTTCCGGCTACTAGAATCGTGGAAATTCCTGCCTGTTCAAATAAATCTCCTGCACGCTCCAGAAATGGAGTGATGGGTTCTTTTTCCCGGCTGATGACCTGCTGCATGAAAGTGTCCCGCACCATAAAATTGGTGGCAGAGGTATCTTCATCCAGTAAAAGAAGCTGGATTCCTGCCTCTATGCCTTCTGCAATCCCGGCAGCCTGGGAGGTGCTTCCGCTGGCATCCAGGGTGGAGAAGCAGTGGGTGTCTTTTTTATTCGGCAGGTCATTGATGAACATAGAAATATCCACATCCTTGATAAATCTTCCGTCTTCGGAGCGGAGTTTTAGCGCGGTGTCATCTGTAATTACATACTCTCTGCCGTCTCCCTGGATATGGTTATACACGCCTGCCTCCAGTGCATTTAACAGAGTGGATTTGCCATGGTATCCCCCTCCGGCAATGAGGGTGATGCCCACGGGAATCCCCATTCCTGTGATGGTACCTTTATGGGGAAGCTGCATTTCTACTCGCAGAGAAGAAGGAGAAGAAAATGGTACACTGTTTTTCATAGGTTTCTGGGAAACACCGCTCTGTCTTGGAAGAATAGCGTTGTCAGCAACAAAGGCTGCCAAATTTCGCTTTTTTAATTCCTTGCGGATATATGCCTGGTCTTCCGCTAGAAAGATTGCGGCTTCTACTTCTTTTGGGTTTAAATTTTTATAATAAAGAGCCTTTTTCACACAGACAGGAAGAAAATCAAAAAGGATTTTTTCCAGTTCTTGTGCGTTAATGGTTCTTCCGTTTGCAGGAAAACCGACACAGAAGCGGAGAATGACTTCTTTTGTCGTGATTTCGCAGGCGGTACGCTCCAGGATTTCCTGGCCGCAGACAGTAGAAGTGATTAGACCGCTTTTGCCGGAACCTTTGGCACGAAAGCTGTAAGAGCGGATTTGTTCCTCAAATTTCCGGAGAATCAGATCCTGGAGGGCAATCCTGGTATCTGAGGAGGCAAAGCAGAAGTCAGGAAAACCTGCCTGTCTGCCGCTTACCCGTACGCTTAGATGAGATGGAGAGGCAAAAGGGTCGCCCTGTACGTGATCAATGGTCAGCACATGGGTGCCAAAATCATAACTGCCTTTTAAACTTTTGTAGGCAGGATAACTCTTTCGATTTATGGAAGCAAGCATTTGTTTTAATTGGATTGAAGTTGACATAAGATATACAAGTCCTTTCATCACAGATAAATATTTAAACAGAAACAAAAAAGCGGAAATCCCAAAAAGAATTTCCGCTTCAAATACGTGCGTTAGAGGATTCGAACCCCCGACCTTTTGGTCCGTAGCCAAACGCTCTATCCAGCTGAGCTAAACGCACATGTTATTTACTGTTGTGCCTCACAACAAAAAAGATTATATGATAGAAAATTGAAAATGTCAACACTTTTTTTGAAAAAAATTATTTTTTTAGAAGGAGATTTTTTTCTGGAAGATTTCCTCAATGCGTGATAAGATGGAAATAGAAAAAACATAAGGGAGGGAATTGCATGGTTTGGAACAGAATAGACCTGAAAAATTTCGCCAAAGATTCCATGAGAAAAAATTATGGAGCCTGTGTGTTGGCAGCTTTTTTGATAAGCCTCGTTCTGGGGTTGGATGCGGGTACCTTGAGTCAACTGGAAGATTTTGAGATGTATATTCCAGAAGGAATTACGGTTACTGTGAGCTGGATGACTTTGCTGATTGCCATATTTGCAGGAAACGTGTTCACTGTTGGCTGCTGTCGGTTTTTTGTGGAAAACAGAGAATATCAGGCGCCGGTATCCAAAGTGTTCCATGGATTTCAAAGTGGGCATTACACCAATGCAGTATGGATTATGTTCCTTAGGGACGTGAAGATCGTTCTTTGGACGTTTCTTTTCGTTATTCCAGGTATTGTAAAGACCTATGAATACCGTATGGTGCCTTATATTTTGGCAGATCAGCCGGATATTTCAGCTAGAGATGCTTTTGCCATATCCAGGGAAATGATGAAGGGACAGAAAGTGGACGCTTGGATTTTAGATGTATCCTTTCTTGGATGGTGGTTTGCTGCTACATTTACCTGCGGACTTTTGGGGATTTTCTGGACAGGGCCTTATGTACATGCCACCAATGCGGAATTGTACGCAGTCCTTCGGGAGAATTGGATGAGAAAACAGAATATGGGGCAATCTTATGGAACACAGGGGGAGACATTTTAAGTATTTGACTAAGGGGAGAAAAGCATGGAGAATGAACTTACATTCCGTACCTCAGTGGGCGGGTATCGGAAAGACGAAGTAATAGAATATGTGGAAAATTTAAATGATGAGATGTTCCACATGAAGAAAACCTATGAAGATGAAATTGGCAGGTTGAGAATGAAAGTGCAGGAACTGGAAACCTTGCTACAGCAGGAGAAAAGTGAGGCCGCCCAGCTGGAGGGAGAGCAGAATGCCAAAATTGAAAATCTGGAACAGGAGAATACAAATTTAAAAGAGAATCTGGATACTGTCACAAAAGAGCTGGAGCAGGTGCGGATGCAGTACCAAAAGACAGAGGAACAGAGAGACAGGGAAGCCAGAGAAAAACAAAATATTAAGGAGAAACTGGCGAAAGAAATTTTACGTCTTCGCGCGGAGAATCAGGTCCTTCGGGAGAATTGGAAAGATGCAGAAAATCGAGCTGGCTGTAAAGAGGATTATGAAGCAGTAAGGGAGGCTGTTTCAGAAGCCCAGTTTAAAATTACAGAATATGTGAACATTATCAATAAAACCCAGGAAAGTTTGGGAGAAACTTACCAGCGAATGAATGGTATTAAAAAGAAAATTGCAGAGGAAATTGAAAAAGCAACAAAGAAGAAATAAGGAATTACTATGATTGAGATATTAGATGGAATACATGAAACCATTAATTATGGAGATTCTCTGGGACTTAGATTGTATCATAATATAGAATATGAAGATTATCCGGAACACTGGCATGCAGGTATTGAAATAATTATGCCTATCCGGGAGGGGTACAGGGTGATTTCAGGAAATGATGTGTATGATTTGGGTGAGGGAGACATTATCATTTTGAATACCAGTGTACTTCATTCTTTGGAAGCGCCGCCCACAGGAGAGCGGGTTATTTTGCAGTTTAGTATTTCCTTACTACATTCATTAAAGGAAATGGAAACACTGCTAACTTTGTTACCGCCAATCACCTGTCTTAGAAAAGCGGAGGAAGATAGTGGGATTTATGTTTATGTGAAGGAACGGATGGATCGGATCATTGAGGAATATAAGGAAAAGCAACCTTTTTGTGAGGCAATGATTTATGCAGATTTAATTAATGTGTTTGCAGCCCTTGGACGTAGAGCTACAGAGGGAATGTATGACAGAACCAAAGGGCAAGAGGGAAACACCACTGTGAAACAAAAGGAATATATGGAAACCGTATTAAATGCCTGCAGTTATATTAATCACCATT
This sequence comes from uncultured Bacillota bacterium, assembly GCA_905200905.1. Taxonomy (GTDB): domain Bacteria; phylum Bacillota; class Clostridia; order Lachnospirales; family Lachnospiraceae; genus Blautia. Next base: position 21,369 of record CAJKMA010000035.1, on the reverse strand, counting down.
ATCAGGAAAATATTACACTAGAGCAGGTAGCATCTATCAGTGGTTTTTCCAAATTCCATTTTACCAGAATTTTCAAACAATGTATGGACATGACATTTTATGAATATCTGAATGAGAAGCGGATTACGAAAGCAGAGGAGCTTTTGTACACCACAGTGCTGAGTATTACGGATATTGCTATGAATTCGGGATTTTCATCCATTAGTGCATTTAACAGAACTTTTAAATCTATCAAAGGGTGTTCGCCTAGTGAATACAGAAATAAACTTTATATTTGCCCAAAGGATACAGGAGAAGGGTAAAATTGTAGAATGAAATCAGAATCAGAGCACGGTCTGGAGGCAGACTGCTCTGGTTCTTTTTTGTGCTGAAAACATCGCAACAAATGCAAGGAAGAAGGCAAGATTTAAGAAGTGAAAATAAGGAGGAAAGGATAAGATGACTACAGTGGGTATTTTATAAGAAAAAAGAAAAACATGCGAAAGGATGGGGGATAGGAAAACATGAAACTGCCAAAATTATTTCAGGATGGTTGCGTGTTGCAGCAGGGAGAAGGAACCAAAATATGGGGATTTGGAGAACCTGGGATGCAGGTAAGTGTTTGTATTCAGGAACAGCAGATTTTTGGGAAAATCAGTCACAGTGGACGATTTGAGCTGGAACTTCCAAGATTGCTTCCAGGAGGACCATATGCGCTGACGATTCAGGAAGAAACAAAGGGAAACGCTCAAGTTTATCAGGTATTTGTAGGAGATGTGTTTGTGTGTGCAGGACAGTCAAATATGGAGCTTCCTATGCGTCGGGTAGCTGTGCGTTATCCGGAGGAATTTGAAAATGGAGGTTGTGAGGGGGTTCATATCTATAAGGTCATGGAGAATCCGGAATTTCAGCAGACCTTGCAGGAGCATAGAGAGGCAGCCTGGCATACCTGTGGGAAGGAATATTTGGAAGAAGCTTCTGCTATGTCTTATTTTCTGGGGAAATATTTATATGAAAAAAGGAGAGTTCCTATTGGAATTTTGAATTTAAGTCTTGGAGGAACACCGGCAGAAGCATGGATAAGTAGAGAAGGTTTGAAGGATTATCCGGAACTTTTGGAAACTGCTATAAAGTATGAAGATGAAGAATTACGTACAAAGATTGTAGAGAAGTATGAGAAAGATATCTGGGAGTGGTATAAAAATTTAGAGATACAAGAAGCAAGTACAACAGCAGGGAAACAAGGCGTTATCCAGATCCCGGGATGTTTAAAAGAGCAGGGATTACCTGGATTTTGCGGGGTGATATGTCTTTCCAGAACCTTTCAGATGCCAGAAGGTGCAGAGGAGGAGACTGGACTTTTGCGTTTTGGGACATTGGTAGATAGTGACAAGGTGTTTATTAATGGAGTATTGGTAGGAGAAACTGGTTATCGCTATCCGCCAAGACGTTATCCGATTCCAAAAGGCGTGTTAAAAACAGGGGAAAATCACATTGCTATTCGCCTGGTGTGTCAGGAAGGAGATGGAAGAATAACCTCTGGAAAAAATCATGACTTAGTATTGGAACAGGGGAAGAAAATTCTGTTAGATGGTCAGTGGAAATATGAGATAAAAGCAACATCAGATCCAGCTCCAATACAGGAGTTTCTAAATCGCAAGCCCGCATGTTTGTTTCAGGGAATGGTAGCTCCATGTATCCCATATTCCGTGAAAGGTGTGGTTTGGTATCAAGGGGAATCCAATGACAGACATCCGGAGCAGTATGAAAGCCTGTTACAGTCTTTAATCTTGGACTGGAGAAAACACTGGAAGCAGAAGAGCCTGCCCTTTGTCATTGTACAGTTGCCCAATTGTGGGATTGATATTGCTCCGGGAGAAGCCTGGCCTCTTATTCGGAGAGCCCAGAGCAAAGCAGTTCGGTTACCGGATGTAGCAGTGACTGTAAATCTGGATATTGGAGAAGATAATGATTTACATCCTTTAAATAAAAAAGAAGCAGCAAGAAGAGCTGGGCTTGCCCTGGAATATTTAGTATATGGGAAAAAGATATCCTACCAGGGACCGAAAGTGAAAACTGCATTTTGGGATGAAGAGTCAAGAAAACTGGTGCTGAAATTTGTTACAGGAGACGGTGGAGAGTTGAAGGTACTGGAAGGAGAAACACCTGCAGGATTTGAAGTAGATACTGGTGCTGGGGGTTTCCAAAAGGCGGAAGCGTGCATAGAGAAAGACAAGGTCTTTTTGGATTGTGGAGAAAGACAAGAAATTAGACGTGTTCGATATGCTTGGAGTTGTACACCAGGCAGAAAACTTTTGTGTAATCAGGCAGGACTTTTGGCCGAGCCTTTTGAACTGGAAATTTCAGGGGAAACGAGGAGGAGAAAGTATGAAAACGTTATTTAATGACGGATGGGAATTTACAAAACAGCCGTTACATACTACTTATGAGGCAATCATGGAGAAACAGAAAGAGTTTGAACCAGTGGGGCTGCCCCATGATTGGCTTATATATCAGACTGGAAATTTGTATGAAGACAGTACAGGATGGTATCGAAAGCGGTTTATCTGGAGTAAGCAAGAGAAGGAACTTGTGTTTTTAAGGTTTGACGGTATTTACATGGATAGCAAAGTTTATGTAAATGGAAAAATGGTAAGGGAATGGAAGTATGGGTATTCTGCTTTTGAGACAGAAATCACAGAAAATCTTGTAAACGGTGAAAATGAAATTTTGGTATCAGCAGATTTTCAAGCTCCAAACAGCAGATGGTATTCCGGAGCTGGAATTTATCGTAATGTATGGATTCGTAGAACACCTGTGGAGCATTTTGTTGCAGATGGAATTTATTTTTCAGCAAAAAAGGAGACAACAGAAGAATGGAGCATTTCAATTCATACGGAAGTAGAAGGACAAGATCTCTATGTGGAATACGCTTTGCGAGAAAAAGGAAGTGAAATCTGGGAACCGTTAACTGGGAACAGAGAGCCATTAGAAACGGGAGAATATTTCAAAAGCAGTATTAATAATCCTAAAATATGGGATGTAGAACATCCATTTTGCTATGAATTAGCAGTTACTTTGAAGAAAGACCAAGAAATTTTGCAAAGGGAAGTTCAAACAGTTGGATTTCGAACTCTGGACTTTTCTCCGGAAACAGGTTTTTCTTTAAATGGAAGGAAACTGAAGTTAAACGGTGTTTGCGAGCATCATGATTTAGGGTGTCTGGGAGCTGCTTATCATAGCCAGGCAATGAGACGAAAACTGGAAATTTTGAAAAAAATGGGGGTTAATGCCATCCGAACCGCCCATAATATGCCTGCTCAGGATCTTATGGAACTTACAGATGAGATGGGTATTTTAGTAGTATCCGAGGCCTTTGACTGCTGGGAATCACCTAAGAATCCCTATGATTATGCAAGATTTTTCCCTCAGTGGTATCAAAAAGATGTAGAGAGCTGGATTCGTAGAGACAGAAATCATCCAAGCCTGATTATGTGGAGTATTGGAAATGAGATTTATGATACCCATGTGAGCAGCACAAAAGGAAAAGAATGGATGGAAAAACTTATAGCAGAAGTACGTAGATATGATTCTTTGAAAAATGCTGCGGTTACTTTGGGATCCAATTATATGCCATGGGAAAATACTCAGAAATGTGCGGATGTTATAAAGCTTATTGGTTATAATTATGGAGAAAATTATTATGAAGAACACCATGAAAAGCATCCAGATTGGATGATTTATGGAAGTGAAACGGGTTCTATTGTTCAGAGCCGCGGAATTTATCATTTCCCTTACCAGCAGTCTGTACTGGCAGATGAGGATGAACAGTGTTCTTCTCTTGGAAATTCTACCACAAGCTGGGGGGCAAAATCTACAGAAGCATGTATTTTGGCAGAGAGAGATCATCCTTATTCCTGTGGACAATTTATCTGGACGGGTTTTGATTACATAGGAGAACCAACTCCTTATCACACTAGGAATTCTTATTTTGGACAGATAGATACAGCAGGATTTCCAAAAGATTCTTACTATATTTATCAAGCAGCTTGGACGGATTATAAGAAAGCTCCTATGGTACATATTTTCCCTTACTGGGACTTTAATGAAGGTCAGTTTATAGATTTAAGAGTATGCTCCAATGCACCAGTAGTAGAAGTGTTTTTTAATGGAAAGAGTCAGGGGACTTTTACCATTGATCACGAAAATGGAATGGAACTTACCGGACATTGGCAGCTTCCTTATAAAGAAGGAGAAATCAGGGCAGTGGCCTGTGATGAAAGTGGAAGAATTGTGGCAGAGGAGGGGCGTTATTCTTTTGGAGAGGCAAAACGTATTCTTCTGAAACCTCAAAAACAAAGTCTGCGGGCAAATGGGGAAGATTTACTGTTTCTGGAAATTTCCATGGAAGATGAAAATGGTTATCCTGTGGAAAATGCTAATAACCGAGTTCTGATTCAGACAGAAGGAGCAGGTGCATTAGTTGGAACAGATAATGGAGACAGTACGGATACAGAGGAGTATAAAAAGTCTTGTAGAAGACTGTTCAGTGGAAAACTTCTGGCAGTATTTAAAGCAGGGACAGAACCTGGAAATTTAAGAATAAGAGTAAGCTCTCCTGGGATGGAGGACGTGTACCTGGAAATTCCAGTGGAGTTATCTGAGGTACGTGAAGGAATCAGTTCAATAGCTTATCTGGCAGGAGAAGAAGAAAAATTATTTTCACAGGAAATTCCGGTTCGGAAAATCTGCATGACCAGCAGCACGGGTCTTCATTTACACGAGGGAAATCTAGAAACAGAGGTAAGCGCGAAACTTTGCCCAAGTACAGCCTGGGATCAGGAGGTTTTCTGGAGTGTTGTAGATGATGCAGGAATTCCTTTGAAGATTGCAGAAATTGAGCCAAATGGACAAAAGGTAAAGGTAATAGCAAAAAGTGACGGACAGTTCCGTCTGCGTTGTATGTCAAAATGCGGAACAGAGAAAGTAAGGATTATTTCTCAGCTGGAATTTATGATTACAGGTCTTGGAACAGCATTTACCAATCCATATGAGTTTGTCAGTGCAGGCCTATATGATTACAGCAAGGGTGAGGTAGGGAATGGAAACGAACATGGTGTAGCAACAGCAAGAGGCGGAGAAACCCATGTTGGATTCCGTGATATTGATTTCGGCGCTTATGGGTCAGATGAAATTATTCTTCCGATTTTTGCTCTTACGGATGATCCCTACGAATTAGAAATTTATGAGGGAATGCCAGATGAGGGTGGTGTGTCTCTTGGAAAATTTGTGTATCAGATGCCTAAAAAATGGAATGTATATCAGACAGTCGTGTATAAGCTGAACAAAAGAATAAGGGGAATTAGTAGTCTGTGTTTCGTAATGTGGGATAAAGTTCATTTGAAAGGATTCTCTTTCAAACAGTACAACCGTGCATGGCAACAGATTTCAGCAGGAGAGTGTGATTATCTCTATGGAGATAGTTTCAAAAAAGACGGAGACAGTATCCTGGAAATCGGAAATAATGTAACTTTAAAATTTACAGAAATGGAATTTGGTGAGGAAGGATGTACAAAGCTGCGTATCTGTGGAAATACGCCTCTTGAGAAGAATACGATTATCCTGCAGTTTACTCAAGAAAACAAAGAACAAGAAGTAGAAGAACGTCATATGCTGGAATTTGTCAAGGGAGAAGAAATACAAGAATTCACTCTGGATAGAATATGTGGAACCAAAGATGTAAGCTTTATTTTCCTTCCTGGAAGTAACTTTGATTTCCGGTGGTTTCAGTTTATGGATAAGTGATAGGAAGATTCAGAATGTAACGGTAAAATATAGAGAGCAATTGCATGAAAATGCTATTCATATTCCCGAAGTATATTTCGTGCAAGTGCTCTCTTTTTGGTGCAGAGTATACAAAGAAATCTATAAGCACAAAAATATTACGCAATATTTGCATAATTCCCGGCAATAATAGACAGGCAAGCCGAAAAAAATCAACCTATAATAGATACTACAAAGAACAAATATGCACAAGGGCATAAAGCGATTTCTAAGAAAAGAGCGAAATATGCACAAGAAAAGAGGAAAGAACTTATGGAATTTGAAAAAGCATGGCTGACTTACAGGCGAAACCAACAATTAGCGGTGCTCTGGAGTACAAATTCAGTTTACAGCAATTTCCAAGGAACGATAGCAAAAAATGCGGTGCAGGAATTGCGAATAGCAGCGCAGGAAATCCTGGGATGTTCTATGATAGAAACTCAGTGCCAGAAAGAAGCAGGAGTGTTGTTGCTTCTGGATGAGAATCATCAAGTAGGAAAAGAAGGCTATGAAATTTATCAGGAAGACGGGAAACTTTTTATTACCTCTGGCGGTGAAGCGGGAATTTTATACGGAGTATTCCATTTGGCAAGAATGTTACAGTGCGCAAGTAAAGAGTTAGAATTACCTGTGAAGAAAGTACCGGATTCTCCCTTGCGAATGCTGAATCACTGGGACAATATGGATGGTTCTATTGAGCGTGGATACTCAGGAGAGTCCTTCTTTTTCCAAAAAAACGAAATTTTGGTGAATGACAGAACCAGAGCTTATGCAAGGTTGGCAGCGTCTGTAGGTATCAATGGAGTGGTTATCAACAATGTAAACGTAAAAGAACGGGCCACATGGTTGATTGATGAAGTGTTCCAGAAGGAACTAAAGGAAATGAGTGATATTTTTGCTTCCTATGGAATTCGATTATTTCTCAGTTTGAATTTTGCTGCACCTATGGAACTTGGAGGATTGGATCATGCCGACCCATGCAGTGAAGATGTAAAAACCTGGTGGAAGGAAAAAATGAAAGAATTATATACCAGACTTCCAAATCTGGGAGGATTTCTGGTAAAAGCGGATTCAGAGGGTAGACCAGGACCTTTTACTTACGGAAGGACTCATGCAGATGGAGCCAATATGTTGGCAGAGGCTGTGAAGCCTTACGACGGGTTAATTATCTGGCGCTGTTTTGTGTATAACTGCCAGCAGGACTGGAGAGATAGAAAAACAGATAGAGCAAGATCTGGATACGATAATTTCAAGCCTTTAGACGGACAATTTTTCGATAATGTTATTTTACAGGTAAAAAATGGTCCTATGGATTTTCAGGTAAGAGAGCCAATTTCTCCATTGCTTGGAGGAATGGAACATACAAATGAAATGCTGGAAGTTCAGATTGCACAGGAATATACAGGGCAACAGAGACATGTGTGCTACCTGATTCCCATGTTTAAAGAAATTTTAGGTTTTCATACCTATTGTAACAAGGAACTGGATACAGTAGAAGATATTGTAACAGGAAGAACGATGGGAAATCATAACTGCGGAATGGCAGCAGTTGCCAATACAGGAAATGACGAAAACTGGACAGGGCACGATTTAGCAGCGGCTAATTTCTATGGTTTCGGAAGATTGAGTTTTGATACATCCCTTAGTGCAGAAGAGATTGCACAGGAATGGATTTACTGTACCTTTGGACAGGATAAAGAGGTACTGGAAAAAATAGAAAAAATTCTCATGATGTCCTGGCCTGCTTATGAGAAATATACCTCTCCCTTGGGAATCGGATGGATGGTAAATCCTAATTATCATTACGGACCAAATGTAGATGGTTATGAGTATGACAGATGGGGAACTTACCACAGGGCGGATCACCTGGGAATGGGGGTAGAACGAGGACATGAAGGAACTGGATATACCCAGCAGTACAGGGAGCCAAATGCATCCATGTATGACAATATTGAAACATGTCCGGAAGAATTATTGTTATTCTTCCATTACATACCGTATACTTATCCGTTAAAAACAGGAAAGACGCTGATTCAGCATATCTATGATACACATTTTGAGGGTGCAGAGGATGTAGAAGAGATGGCAACTTTATGGGAGTCTCTGGAAGCGAAGATTCCTTCAAAGGTATTCCAAAGAGTGCAGAAGCGTCTGGAACATCAGAAAGGACATTCAAAAGAATGGCGAGACCAGATTAATTCCTATTTTTACAGGAAAAGTATGATTCCGGATGAACAAAATAGGAAGATTTACTAATCTGAAAAAGGAAAATATGAAAGAGAAAGTGGTGAAGACATGACAAAAACAAAAGAAGCAAAACCAATGAAAGTCAAGAACAAAAAGGATTCTTTGTTGCATCATGTGAAAAAGGAATGGAAGCTCTACTCCTTTATGTTGATTCCAATCCTATATTACATAATCTTCAAATATATCCCCGTGTTCGGCAACCTGATTGCCTTTCGGCGATACCGAGGAGGCCCGAATATCTTTGGTGATTATTGGGTTGGGTTCCGTTATTTTGAACAGTTTTTAACGGATCCGGAATTTTGGAAGGCTTTCTGGAATACTCTTCGTCTGAGTATTGGATATTTGCTGGTGCGTTTCCCGGCAACTTTGATTTTTGCTTTATTGCTTAATGAAATCAGAAAGAAATACTGGAAAAAAACAGTGCAGACTATTTCCTACCTGCCCCATTTTATATCACTGGTAGTATTATGTGGTATGGTGAAAGAGTTATTGGCTTCTAATGGTCCAATCAACCAGTTGATTGCTTCTCTGGGAGGAGAAAAAATTGCCTTTATGGCAGAGCCTGGATGGTTTGATGCCATATATATTCTGTCAGGCGTATGGCAGGCTTTGGGATGGGGTACTATTCTTTATCTGACAGCTATGACAGGAATTAATACGGAATTGTATGAGGCAGCAGAAATGGATGGTGCAGGTAAATTTAAACAGGCTTTATATGTTACTATTCCAGGTATTTTGCCTACGATTATGACACTGTTAATCATGGATATTGGTGGTATTGTAACTTCAGGAAACATGCAGAAAATCTTGCTGTTATACAATCCAATGACACAGAGCCGTGCAGATATTATTGGTACTTTAGTATACCGTATGGGTATTACAAATGGAAGTTTCAGCTATGCAGCCGCTGTAGGATTGTTTGAAGGTGTAATCGGCCTGATTCTTGTTTCAGCCGCAAACTTCCTGTCCAAGAAATTTACTGAGACATCACTGTGGTAGGAGGGAGAGAGTAAAATGAATATAAAACCATCAAAAGGATACCGGGTTTTCCAGGTTTTTAATACCATTTTTATGATTGTGATTATTTTTATCACATTATATCCATTTGTATATCTTGTTGCTCAGTCTTTCAGCAGTGAAGCAGCGGTAAGTGCAGGAAAAGTTACTTTTTTCCCAATTGATTTTACATTAGATACCTACAAGTATATTTTGAGGGATGATTCTTTCTTTCGTTATTATGGAAACACGATTTTGTATTCTATAATCGGTACTGTGATTTCTGTAGTGTGTACTGCGCTTTTGGCTTATCCGTTATCTAAGCCAAAGCTGAGATTGAACAAGTTTTTAACACCGTTTGTAGTATTTACCATGTACTTTACAGGCGGATTGATTCCAAACTATATTTTGATTACCCAGTGGTTGGGATTCCAGGATAGCATGCTTGCTATTGTACTTCCGGGAGCAATCAGCACCTTTAATCTGTTGGTTATGAAGTCCTTCTTTGCCGGATTGCCGGAAGAACTGGAAGAGGCTGCGTCTATTGACGGTATGGGTACTTATGGAATCTTTTTGAAAATTATTATTCCATTGTCCAAGCCAATTATTGCTACTATGTGCCTGTTCTATCTGGTAGGTATGTGGAATGAATGGTTTGGTCCTATGATGTACTTGGAAACAAAAGATAAATGGCCTATCGCCCTGTGGGTAAGACAGTTAGTAGAAGGGGCAAACAATACGGAAATCGGTTCTTCAGCAGAAGCCAGCAGTGTGCAGGCAACTCTGAAATCTGCAACCATGGTTCTTACAACACTGCCAATTGTATGTGTATATCCATTTGTGCAGAGATATTTTGTACAGGGTATGACCATCGGTGCAGTCAAAGGATGATGTATCTTAGGTGCTGCCAAGAGGGCAGTGCCAGATAATAAATTTTTAAGGGAGGAAAAATAAAATGAAGAAAAGAGCAGTTGCATTAACTCTTGTTCTGGCAATGGCCGGAACATCTCTGGCAGCTTGCGGAGGAGGAAAAGGCTCCGATGAAGATGCAAAACCAACAAAATCTGTAGAGGAAGCAGATAAGGACATTGATTATGAATATGGTGCAGGTAAAACATTCCATTCTGATGAACCGGTCACTTATTCCATGATGTTCTCAGATCATGAGAATTATCCATATAAGGACGATTGGAGAATCTGGAGTGCTATTGAAGAGAAAACCAATGTAAAGTTTGATCTGACAACCGTAGCAAGAACAGACTATAATGACAAAATCACAGCATCTGTAAACAGCGGAAGTGCTCCATACATTGTACCAAAAGTATATGACTCAAAACCATTTGAAGATAGCGGACAGATTGTTCCTATCAGTGACTGGGTACAATATATGCCAAACTACATGAAGTGTGTAGAAGACTGGGGTATGGAGGAAGACTTAAAGACAACCATGGCAGCCGATGGTAAATATTACCGTCTGCCAGGTATGTGGGAAACCACAGCAGGAGGATATTCTTACCTGATTCGTAAAGACGTCTTTGAAGCAGCAGGTGTAGATATGTCTACAGAAGCAAGCTGGACTTATGATGATTTCTATGAAGCTTTGAAAAAAGTAAAAGAATATACAGGTGCAGAATATGTATGGTCTGATCAGTATCAGTTAGGCTGTGCCATGAACCTTTCTGCAAGCGTATACGGTGTAACCGGCGGTAATTCAGCAGACGGTGGTGACTGGGGATTAAAAGATGGTATGAAGTTTGATGAAGAAAAAGAAGAATTCTACTTCGCAGATACCACAGAAGAGTACAGAGAATACTTAAGAATGTGGAACAGAATGTATGAAGATGGTATTCTGGATCCAGAAACCTTTACACAGGACAGCGCACAGGCACAGGCAAAATTCTACAGAGGAGAATCCTATGTGCTTACAGTAAACTATCAGCAGGTAGCAGATATCCAGGCTGCAAACAGAATGCAGGTAGAAGGAGCAGATTTATACTTCCTGACTACACCAGGTGGTCCGGAAGGACAGATGAAACTGTCAAGCTATGCAGGCCGTCTGGAAAATGGTATTGTTATTACAAAGAATGCACTAGATGAGCTGGGTGAAGATGGATTTATTAAAATGCTTCGTTTCATTGACTGGTTATGGTATTCTGATGAAGGACAGACCTTATGTCTGTGGGGCGTAGAAGGTGAAACCTATACAAAAGATGCAGAAGGAAATCCAGTGCTTAATGAAGATATCTATTACAATGGTATGAATCCAGGAGCTGAAAAACAGTTAAATGTAGACTATGGATTCGGCGGTGGTGTATTTGCCTACGGTGGAAGCAAACAGCTGCAGTATTCCAAATTCTCTGAAGGTGAGAAAGAATGGAATGAGAGAATTGATGCTAATAAAGAGAAAGCAACACTGATGCCACCGGTACTGGCAGATGAGATGGAAAAAGAAGAACTGAATCTGATTAAAGTATCTCTTATGGACTATGTGAATACAGCAGCTCTTGAATTTATTTCTGGTAAGAGAGATTTAGATGCTGACTGGGATGCATATGTAAAAGATTGTGAAGGAAAAGGCAGCCAGGAATACACAGATATGACAAATGAAATCTTTGAAAAAACAAAAGATAAACTTGGATATTAAGAATCCTGACTGAATTTCAGAAAGGGGCTGTCGCTGACAGTCCCTTTCTGCATGAGAAAGGAAAACATATATATGGCAGAAATCATACTTTCAAAAGGGCAGCAGCTTACCTTTATCATTCCAAAGGAAGAGGGAGAAGGAGTGAGAAGAGTTGCTAAAAAAGTAGTGGAAGATGTGGAGAAAACCACAGGACTTCATCCGTCCATGGCACTGGATGGAAAAAATCTCAATCAGGCAGTCATTGCGGTAACAGCGGGAAATGGAAAAACAGCAAAACTTCTGGAGCAGAGAATTCCAGAACTGGAAAAAGTCAAGGGAAAGTGGGAGGTTTACGGATTTTATTTGATGGAGCATCCTTATCCAGGTGTGGAGCAAGGATTGCTCATCTACGGAAGCGACAAACTGGGCACAATTTATGGCCTTTTTCATTTATCGGAGCTTCTGGGGATTACAGCATGCACCTTCTGGGGAGATACAGGGCATCCGGTGTATGAGAAGCTGGTCTTAAAGACAAGAGAGAATACGGAAAAATCCCAGATAGACAACTGCATTTTTGTGGAAAATGGGATTTCCAGAGAGCCTTCTGTAAAATACAGAGGTTTCTTTATTAATGATGAGTGGCCCTGTTTTGGAAACTGGACATGCTCCCATTTTAAAGGCTTTACCGCTCAGATGTATGACCATGTTTTTGAATATTTGCTGAGAATGAAAGGAAATTATCTATGGCCGGCCATGTGGACGTCCTCCTTTTTGTTGGATGGTCCTGGGATGGAATCCATGAAACTGGCAGATGCGTATGGAATTTACATTGGTATGTCTCACCATGAGCCCTGTATGCGTTCCAGTGAAGAATGGGATTTAGTAAAGGGGAAGGACAGTCCCTATGGGGAAGATTGGAGTTACCTCACAAATAAGGAAGGGCTCTTGAAATATTGGGAGGATGGTTTGAAACGCTGCTGTGGACATCAGGTATTTCCTACCATAGGTATGCGCGGGGAACGCGACAGCAAAATGCTTGGAGAGGATGCTCAGATTGAAGAAAATGTTCGAGTGCTGAAAGATATCATTACTCAGCAGCGACGGCTTATTCGGGAAAATCTGGAACAGGAGGGACAGACCTATCCTTTATTATTTGCAGTGTATAAAGAAGTAGAGGATTATTATTTCGGAGATAGTAAAACAGCAGGGCTTCGTGATTTCCAGGAATTGGATGGGGTAACTCTGATGCTCTGTGAGGATAACTTCGGAAATATGCGGGCGCTTCCAAGAAAAGAAGAACGCTGCCGCAATGGAGGATTTGGCATGTATTTCCACCTGGACTACCATGGTGGCCCATGTTCTTATGAATGGGTGGCATCTACCCCTGTAACGAAAATCTGGGAGCAGATGTCTATGGCTTATGAGTATGGCATCCAAGATGTGTGGATTGTAAATGCCGGAGATGTGAAGTTCCAGGAATATCCGTTGAATTTCTTTATGGATATGGCATATGATTTTGAAACATGGGGAAAAAAAGAAGCAGCTTATCACTATGTAAGGAAGTGGACCAGGGAGCAATTTGGAACTTATACAACCAAGGAAGAGCAGGACAAGATTGCCTGGATTTTAGAGGAATATATTCGTCTCAATCATCTTCGACGTCCAGAATCATGCAATGATAAAGTATATCATCCGGCTCATTTTGAGGAGGGCAGAAGAATGCTTCTGCGCTGTAAAAAGCTGGAACAAGAGAATGAAGCTATGCTGGCCCTGTTAAAGGAAAGAGGCAGGGAAGAGGCTTATTTCAGTATGATTTATTATGCGGCAGCAGCTTCAGCCAATCTTCTGAAAATGCATTTGTATGCAGGAATGAACCACCATTTTGCTATTCAGGGAAAAGCAGTGGCAAATGAAATGGGCGATAAGATGGAGGAATGTATTGCCAGAGATGAACAGCTGTCAGAAAAAATGAGAAGGTTTAAAGATGGAAAATGGGCTGGCATGGAGTCTGCCTGCCATATAGGTTTTACCAACTGGAATAGTGAAGACTGGAGATATCCGTTGAAATATGTGGTAAGACTGCCAAAACAGCCAAGACTGGTGGTTTCCAGGGCAGACGAGGAAGCTTATTATACCAATCAGTATTTTCCCATTCCTATTTTGGTAGATGATTTTAGTACTTCACAGAGGAAAAAGATTACACTGGAGATTGCAAATGGGGGTCAGGGCGTGGTAAAATGGAGCGTAGATGAGAGTTGCCCATGGCTGTCTTTTTCTGCAATGCAAGGAGAAACAAAATTCCAGGACAGACTAACCCTTACGGTGCACAGAGAATTGCTTCCATTGGAAGAAGAACAGGAATTTCGTTTCTATATTCGGGCAGGAGAGGAATCTGTTCCCGTACAAGTAAGAGCAAAGCGAAGAGATTTCTCCATGATACCATCTGGCTGTTTTCTTCCACAAAAGGGAAGATATGTAATTCCGGCTGCTGAATATATTGAGAAAACAGAGGGATTTTACGAAGGAAAAAAAGCTGCTTACGAGAGGTTGGAAGACTATGGAAAATATGAGACAGGTATGAAGGTATTTCCTGTGACATCTGCATTTGTAAAAGAAGATACGGGAGAAAACCAGGCGCCGTCTCTTACCTATTCGTTGTGGGTGGAAGAGGAAGGCAGATATGAATTGCAGCTGCATACGTCTCCGGCAAATCCTTTGGTATATGGAGAAATGCTTACTGTAGGACTTTCCTGTAACCAAGAAAAAGCTACAGAGCTGATTCTTACAGATAAAGATTATAAAGGCGGGGATAATGCCTGTGCTGCCTGGGAACACGCCATGTTGGTGCAGGAGCATGTAAGTAAAAAAGAAATCATCCTTCATAAGGGAGAAAACAAGATTACCCTTTATGCAAGAGAAGCCGGACTGGTGTTGGAACGTTTGGTTCTTCATCCGGCAGGGGAACCGATAGAAGTATCTTATCTTGGGCCTGACATCGGGTTCAAGAAGGAATAAATACCTAGAAACAGGAAATAGAAAGCGAGGACAAAGAAATGGATAAAATGATGAAAACCGCTGTTATGACAGAACTGAAAAAAGTGGAGATTCAGGAAAGACCTGTTCCGGTACCAAAGGAAAATGAGGTACTGGTAAAGGTGGAATATGTAGGAATCTGTGGCTCAGACCTCCATTATTTTGAATCCGGCAGAATCGGAGATTTTGTGGTGGAATATCCCTTTGTGCTGGGCCATGAAGCCGGCGGTACGGTAGTGGAAGTGGGAGCCAATGTAAAAAATCTCAAGGTAGGAGACAGGGTGGCAATGGAACCAGGAAAAACCTGCGGAACCTGTGAATTTTGTAAGCAGGGAAAATATAATCTGTGTAAGGATGTAATTTTCTTTGCTACACCGCCAGTAGATGGGGTATTTCAAGAATATGTAGCACATGAAGCAGGACTTTGTTTTAAACTTCCAGAGAATGTAAGCACCATGGAAGGGGCATTGATTGAGCCTCTTGCTGTTGGTATGCATGCAGCAAATCAGGGTGGCGCACATCTGGGACAGACAGCAGTGGTAACAGGAGCTGGCTGCATTGGTCTGGTTTCCCTGCTTTCTTTAAAAGCCATGGGCATTTCCAAAGTGATTGTTGTAGATGTTATGGAAAAACGTCTCCAGAAAGCATTGGAATTAGGTGCAGATGCGGTGATTAACGGAAAAGAAGAAGATACAGTTGCAAGAATCTTAGAGCTTACAGATGGAAAAGGCTTTGACCTGGGGATTGAAACTGCTGGTTCACAGATTACGGCTTCTCAGCAGATTAAGGCTGCTAAAAAAGGAGCTACCATTGTGTTTGTAGGTTACAGTGCATCCGGTGAGATGACACTTCCAATAGGAATGGCGCTGGACAAAGAATTAACCTTTAAGACTGTATTCCGTTACCGGAATATTTATCCTATGGCCATTGAAGCGGTAGCAGCAGGAAAAATTGCTATTAAAGATATTGTAACCGATTATTTTGAGCTGGATGATATTCAGCATGCATTAGATGCCTGTGTAGAAAATAAGGCAGATATTGTGAAAGGTGTCATTAAAATAGGATAAATCCTTTTTAATTTTAGGTTTACAGACCAGAGGTTTTGTAATACAATAGAACACAAGATTTTAAGTGGTTAAAGTTCTAAAGGAGGAGAAGTAATGGGAAAGGTAATTATACCAAAGCAGTATCATTCTTGTCTCAATCGCTATGAAACACAGGAGGCAATCGGTACAATTAAGCATCTCATGGAAAAAAAGCTGTGCATGGCATTAAAATTGAAACGTGTGACAGCACCTTTATTTGTAGATCCGGCCTCTGGTTTAAATGATGACTTGAACGGGGTGGAGCGGGCTGTTACATTTGACATTCCAGATGCTGGAACCAATGGTCAGGTGGTGCACTCTTTGGCAAAATGGAAACGTATGGCTTTGCACAGATATGATTTTTTTGTAGGAAAGGGACTTCTTACAGATATGAATGCCATTCGTAGAGATGAAGAACTGGATAATCTCCATTCTGTTTATGTGGATCAGTGGGACTGGGAAAAAATTATTACCAGAGAAGAGAGAAATCTGGAGTATCTGAAATCTGTGGTAAACCGTATTGTGGGAGCTATCTGCAATGCTCTGGATGAATTAAAATATGAATATGAGCAGTTGGACACAGAACTTTGCCGAGAGGTGGCGTTTATTACTTCTCAGGAATTGGAGAATTTTTATCCAGATTTCACTCCAAAGGAACGGGAAAATATCTATACCAAGGAACATAAAACAGTTTGTATTATGCAAATTGGAGATGTGCTGGCATCTGGACAGAAACATGATGGACGTGCTCCGGACTATGATGACTGGAAGCTAAATTGTGATATTTTGTTCTGGCATGAACCTCTGGAATGTGCTGTGGAGATTTCTTCCATGGGAATCCGTGTGGATGAGAAGTCTTTGGATGAGCAGCTTCGTAAAGCTGGATGTGATGACCGCAGAAATCTGCCTTTCCATAAAATGCTTCTGGAAGGCAAGCTGCCGCTTACCATTGGCGGAGGTATTGGCCAGTCCAGGATTTGTATGCTGCTTTTGAAAAAAGCCCATGTAGGAGAGGTCCAGGCATCTATCTGGGATGAAGAGACCTTGGAAGCCTGCAAAAAAGCAGGAATTGATTTATTATAAAGAGAAATATCCTCCCGTGGTGTATAGAAACCATTTCGGGAGGTGTTTTTTTATGAGAGTTATTGACATATGACAGAAAAGTGCTATAATGCAAGTAAATGGCATATGTCAGAAATGGAGGTGGAGGTATGCCAAGGCCAACCAAATGTAGAAAAGTATGTAATCTTCCAACAATACAGGGATTTGCACCAGGAGAGGTAGGAAAAAATACCAAAGCGGTGATTCTTACTATAGATGAATATGAGACCATCCGTTTGATTGACCGAGAGGGGTTTTCTCAGGAAGAGTGCAGCGCATCTATGCAGGTTGCACGAACAACGGTTCAGCAAATTTACACATGTGCCAGGAGGAAACTTGCCACAGCCATTGTAGATGGTATTCCAATCCGCATTGAAGGAGGAAATTACCAGGTATGCGATGGAAGAAAACAACATTGCAGATGTTGTGGATGTAAGAAATTAAGTCTGCTGGGGCACCCGCAGGAGAAGAAACAGGAGGAATAAGAGAACATGAGGATTGTAATGCCTTTAGACGAAGAGAAAGATGTTT
Source organism: uncultured Bacillota bacterium (assembly GCA_905200905.1). Taxonomy (GTDB): domain Bacteria; phylum Bacillota; class Clostridia; order Lachnospirales; family Lachnospiraceae; genus Blautia. The sequence continues at coordinate 3,951 of CAJKMA010000035.1, read as the reverse complement.
TATGCCCTGTATTTGGTAGGACTCCATATTTTGGGGTGTATGATATAGAAACCGGAGAGAAAAAGGTAGAAGAAAATCCAGCTGCACAGGCTCAGGGTGGGGCAGGATTACAAGCAGCTCAGTTTGTCTTAGATTGTGAAGCTGATGTGTTGATTACAGCCAGATGTGGGAAAAATTCAGCAGAAGTGCTTCAGGCAGGAGAAGTTCAGATTTATAAGGCAGAGGGCACGAATGTGCAGCAGAATCTTACGGCCTGGAAAGAAGGAAAACTTGCCATACTGGAGCATTTTCATGGAGGATATGAGGGTATACAATGAAAATTGCAGTGCTAAGCGGAAAAGGTGGAGCAGGTAAAACATTAACTGCCGTTAATTTAGCAGTCTCTGCAGAAGATGCAGTATATATGGACTGTGATGTAGAAGAACCCAATGGAAATTTGTTTTTTAAATCTCAAACGATGCAAAGTAGGCAGGTTTATACGGGAATACCAGACTTTGTGAAAGAGAAATGTACTGGATGCAGGGCATGTGTGGATTTTTGTAGATTTCATGCCTTACTTTTTATAAAAGGAATGCCGAAAGTATTTCAAGAAGCTTGTCATGCTTGTGGAGGATGTGCTCTCGTTTGCCAGAATCAGGCTGTAGTAGAGAAAAAACGTCCCATAGGTAAGGTGGATATTGGTTTTCACAATCAGGTGCAGGTGGTTACCGGAACCTTAAATTTAGGAGAGGCTTCCGCAGTTCCAGTGATTCACCAAGTATTAGAGGAAGCTGGAGATAAAGAGAAAACGATTATCGTAGATTGTCCACCAGGGAGTGCCTGCTCCGTCATGGAAAGTATTACAGATGTGGATTATTGTTTATTGGTGGCAGAGCCTACGGCCTTTGGATTTCATAATTTTACTATGGTTCATGAATTAGCAGTGCTTCTGGGAAAACCGTGTGGCGTGGTAATCAATAAATACGAAGAACCCTATCAACCATTGGAGAAGTATTGCGAAGACAAAGGACTTCCCATACTCTTACGGCTTCCCTATGATGAACGTATTGCTTCTTGTGTTTCAACTGGAGAAATTCTTGTGGAAAAGCTGCCAGAATACCGAATAGAATTTCAAGAATTGCTGCGTGATATAGGAGGTGCATGTTTGTGAAGCGTTTACTGGTGTTAAGTGGAAAAGGTGGTACAGGGAAAACCACGGTATCTTCTGCTTTTGTAGAATTTTCCAAGGCACGCGCTGTTGCAGACTGTGATGTGGATGCGCCTAATTTACATTTGATTCTGAATAGAAGGGAAGAACCGCAACACACAGTATTTTTTGGAGGAGAAAAGGCTTATCTTGACCAGGAGCTTTGTATAAACTGCGGCGCCTGTCAGAAGGCTTGCCGATTTGATGCAATTCGTTTCAGCAAAGAGGAGTATGAAATCTGGGAATATGCCTGTGAAGGTTGTGGAGTTTGTGCCTATGTATGTCCAACGCATGCCATTACCATGAAAGAAGATGTAGCAGGAGAGTTGTTTTTGTATGAGGGAGAACAAGTATTTTCCACTGCTATGTTGAAAATGGGCAGGGGCAATTCTGGAAAATTGGTTACAGAAGTGAAAAAAAATATGTTAAAAGTAGCTTCTGATGCAGAGCTTGCCATTATTGATGGCTCACCAGGAATTGGTTGTCCAGTTATTGCTTCTATGAGTGGCATGGACTTGATTCTCATTGTAGCGGAACCTTCGGTTTCTGGAAAAAGTGATTTACAGAGGCTGGTGGAGACTGCTGGAAGCTTCCAGATGAGAATTGCTGTCTGTGTGAATAAATGGGATACGAATCCAGAGAAAACAAGAGAGATAGAAGCCTATTGCAAAGAACAGGGACTGTCTTTTGTTGGAAAAATTCCATATGATAAGACTGTTTCAGCTGCCATAAATGCAGGACAGTCTGTAGCTCGGCTAGAATGCAGAGCTCGGACAGCATTACTGCAAATTTATGAAGTCGTTAGAGAAGAATTAAATATATAATAAAGGAGATAAGAATTATGAAGATTGTAGTTGCTGCTATGGGAAAAGAGGTTGCAGGTCATTTTGGACATTGTGAAAATTTTATTTTCTTTGACACAGAGGAAAATAAAATTGTTTCTGAAGAGAGTGTGCCAAACCCAGGACATCGTCCAGGATTTCTGCCGAATTTTTTGGCAGATAGAAATGCGGAAGTGATTATTTCTGGAGGAATGGGCGGTGGTGCCGTAGATATTTTTAATGAACGAGGTGTAGAGGTAATTGTAGGAGCCAGTGGAGATGCCAGAGAAGCAGTAGAAGCTTATTTAAAAGGAGAATTGGTATCTACAGGTTCTATTTGTCATGAACATCAACATGCTAATGAGTGTGGTGAATAAAGGAAAATAAGAATAAGATTGCAAAATTAGACTAAAATAGTATATAATTAATGAAGCTGCAGCATGAAATGTATTTTTTATATAGTTTTATGCACAGCTTCATTTTTATATTTAAAAGGAGAATGATCTATGGGATTTTCATTGGATGTTAGTGTCTCTGTTCTTACGGTATTTTTTCAGGGACTTCTTAGTTTCTTTTCGCCCTGTGTTTTACCGCTCATTCCCATTTATATTGGGTATCTTTCTGGAGGCACAGGAAAAATAGGGGAGGATGGGAAGATTCATTTTCAGCGGAGTAAGGTTATGATTCATACCTTGTGTTTTGTTTTAGGTGTAAGTTTTGCTTTTTTCCTGCTTGGACTTGGTTTTTCTGCTGTTGGGACTTTTTTGAAGGATAATCAGATTTGGTTTGCTAGAATTGGAGGGGTGCTGGTTATTATTTTTGGATTGTACCAATTGGGATTTCTCGGAAAAAGTTATTTTCTGGGGAAAGAGAGAAGGTTACCTCTTAGGCTGGATCTACTGGCAATGTCTCCGGTAACAGCATTGATTATGGGATTTACCTTTAGCTTTGCCTGGACACCTTGTGTTGGTCCAGCATTGGCAAGCGTGCTGCTTATGACAGCATCTGCCGGTTCAAAAGCAGTTGCCTTTGCTCTCATAGGAGTATATACAGTGGGATTTGTTCTTCCGTTTCTGGCAGTAGGGCTTTTTACCACCACGCTTCTGGAATTTTTTAAAAATCATATGAAGGTGGTGCAGTACACTGTGAAAATCGGAGGGATCCTTATGATTATCATGGGTGTGCTTATGCTTACAGGAAAGCTCAATGGCACTTCTGCCTCTCTGGGGGGAACAGAGCAGGAATCCAATGTGGCAGAACAGACAGAGGAAGGAGGAACAGAAGCTTCTGCTATTTCTCAAGAGAAGGAAGATGACTCAGAAGGAGAAAAACTTACTCCAGCAGTGGATTTTAGTCTTATGGACCAGTATGGAAATACACATACCCTGTCTCAGTACAAGGGAAAAACTATTTTTTTGAATTTCTGGGGTACCTGGTGTCCACCTTGTCGTGCAGAAATGCCGGATATTCAGAAGCTTTATGAAGAATTTGACCAGGAGGGAGAAGATGCCCTGATTATCCTTGGTGTGGCTGCTCCCAATCTTGGGAAAGAGAAATCAGAGGATGGAATCAAGACATTTCTGGAAGAAAATGGATATACTTATCCAGTACTTATGGACACAGATGCAGAACTCTTCCAGACCTATGGAATTTCTTCCTTTCCAACCACTTTTATGATAGACAGGGATGGAAATTTATTTGGCTATGCCACAGGACAGTTAAGTGAGGAAACCATGCGAAGCATTATACAACAGACCATGGAAGGAAAGAGATAATAGGGAAGGATTTATGGGGCTGGACATAAAAGAAGTTTCGTGAAAAAACGGCATACAGAATCATAAAAGGAAAGATTCTGTATGCCAAGTTTTTTGTGACGTAACGCATTTTAGAAATAAAAAAAGCGCGAGACGGGACTCGAACCCGCGGCCTCGACCTTGGCAAGGT
>CAJKMA010000034.1 GCA_905200905.1 uncultured Bacillota bacterium | reverse complement strand
GCGCCTGCATAAACACACATGGTATCAAAATATTAAACAGAATCAACAATACAACTGTCAGCCAATGCTGTAAAATTCCCTGAAAAAAAATATCCTTTTTTGGAATTGCATAGATATCTAGATCTTGTCCAAACAAATGAAAAGATTCTATATATTCTCCTTTTTTTCTGTTTACACCTATAATTTTTTCAAAATCCTGTTGTGGATTCAGTTTACGGCTGTTAGAAAAGATAATTTTTCCATCCTTACATACATAGACCCTATCTTCATAGTTAGCCATAATCAGATTTTGATTAATTTGTGTATAATCTAAATCAATTTTTAACAGTTTCTCATAAGGATCTCTTTTATAACGATCCAACTTTCGTACAAAAGATGCTTTTCTCGGCAGCTTCAGGTTGGTTGTTCCAGAAGCCTCAAAATAAAAATACATCTGCATTTCCTGTCCGGAAGCTAAAAACTCCTCATACCAGGCTTTTCCCTTAATACTTTCCATCTTCCAGAATTTGCCTCCATTTACCACCGTTGGATTATCTGTATACATGGTAATAATCGCATTGCTGGTTCCCAGTGAACTGTCAAACAAAGAATCCTTTAAGAGTTCCTGGTATTGATTGTAATAATCCAGGCCTGAAGAAAATTCTTTATTTAGAAATTCATTAATATACTTGTTAAAGTAAATATTTTCTGACAAGGCTGCTGCCTCATCTGCTGCACTATTCATCATATATTCTACAGATTTTACCATATTTTTAAGTCGCACTTCCCTGGCTTCTTTTTCATCATGAATAAACATTCCACAAATCACTGTATCTGTAAGAACCAATGGAAGCATGACACAATAAAAATACAGCAGAAAAATCTTTCTCTTTATCTTTAAATTATTCAAATACACATCTAACTTTTCTCTGATCCTTTTCACATTCTATTTCCCCCTGTAAACCTCCAAAAGTTTCTTCAGCATTTGAATTTCTTCTTTTATCTCTTTTCCTTCGTCAGTGTCTCCAACCATGATTCGGTCTGCTTCTGTCTCGAACATCGTAGAGGTAGACTCAATATCTTTGTTTTCTTCCAGGACTTTTTCCACACTTTCAAAAGGCTGATGTGCCTTAATCCGCATTCCATGAGAATTATAAATCAAGGTATATCCGGCAATTCCTGTGGTCTTATGATAGGCCTGGCTGAAACCACCATCAATGACAATGAGCTTGCCATTGGCGCGTACCGGCTCTTCTCCCTCTACCGTCTTCACCGGAGTATGCCCGTTAATAATGTGGGATAAAGGCGAAAACAAACCAAATTCCCTAAGAATCATGTTACAGGTCTTTTCTGTGTGATAAAACTTGTAATAAGGGTCTGTTGGCTCTTTCCAGGCTGTTTTATCCTGGATAAAGGTACGTTCAAAGGTTTTAATATTTCTTCCGCACAAAGGGGATTTTTTCCCTGTCCAGAGATACCACATAAAATCAAGCCCATCCTGTCCGGCTTCCCCTTTTCGCACTTTTCTTACAATGCGTTCTGCATAATCCAGATATTCCCTGCCCATATAAGTATTTCCGTCAATCTCAATCCCGTCAAAATTTCCCTGCTCGTCCAGAGGAATACAGCCATGGTAAAGAAGATTTTCATTGTAACGCTTGTACATGCAGCCTTTTTCAAAAAGAAAATCCACATGTTTCTGAAGCCGGTGGCTGTTTAAAAAGGAAAACTTCAAATCCTGAATAACTTTTTGTTCTCCTTCTGTAAGCTCATAAGGATGTTCCCTGTCCACAGTAGGAAAATCCGTATCCTTCATAGCATAAGTCATCTGCTGGGAAACCACGGTTTTATTTTCATAATCAATTTTATCCAGAAGAAGACGGTCCTGCATATTATACTCCGGATGGCGCAAAATGGTCTGTCCTTCCAGCTTAAACAAAATAATAGACAAGGCTTTTTGAGCGGCCTCCATAACCTCCAGCTCCGGATAGGTTTTCTCCCCAAACAATACCAGAGAGCGAAGACTGATACCATAACCACTTTCCAGAATCTGAATGTTATTATATTTCATATTATTTTTCACAACCGTTGCAATGCTGGCTTCATTTCCACAGGCTGCCCCCATCCAGAGAATATCATGATTTCCCCATTCTATGTCCAAAGAATGGTATTCCATTAACAAATCCAGGATTTTGTCTGCATCTCCGCCCCGGTCAAAAATATCTCCAACAATATGCAGGTGGTCTACTGCCAGACGTTTAATCAGCTCTGCCAGAGCCACAATAAATTCTTCGGAATTTTCGATTCCAATAATGGTGTCCAGAATCTGTCTGTGATAGCGAATCTGATTATCATCCTCATCTGGCATAAAATGCAGCAGTTCGTCAATAATATCTCCAAATTCCTTTGGCAAAGCTCTCCTGACCTTTGACCTGGTGTATTTAGAGGAAACCATCTTGGCAAGTTCCAGAAGATAATTCAGCATCAAACGATACCAGTCTTCTGAAAGTTCATTGAGGTTTCTCTTACGGTTCATCACTTCCCTTGGATAATAAATCAGGGTACAGATTTCCTGCTGCTCCCGCACACTTAAAGTTTCCGAAAACAGCATCCGCACCTTTTCCCGAATCACCCCGGAGCAGTTGTTCATAATATGTAAAAACGCTTCATATTCTCCATGGATATCACTCATAAAGTGTTCTGTTCCTTTTGGAAGATTAATAATGGCAGTCAGATTAATAATTTCCCTGCATACTGCCTGTTTGGTGGGATATTTTTCTTTTAACAGCTTAATCCAGATATCTCTGTCCTTCATATACTTCTTATCCTCATTCTTTCCAAATCATTTCCGGGCTGATTTCCTCTATGGAAAAAGCTCCGCACATTTTCATGGTATCAATAAGCTCTGCACCGAACTTTTCTGCCAGAGCTTCTACCCCTTCCTCTGCGCCTCCATAAACAGCAGTAACAAAAGGTCTGGCTGCCAGCACTGCATCTGCACCCAGGGCAAGGGCTTTAAACACATCAATGCCGGTGCGGATTCCACCGTCTGCTAAAATCTTCATATCCTTTCCAACAGCCTCCACAATAGAGGGAAGCACTTGTGCTGTAGCCGGACACTGGTCCAGCACTCTTCCTCCATGGTTAGACACTACAATACCCTGTACTCCCGCTTCCAGAGCTTTCCTGGCTGCATTCGGTGTCATAATTCCTTTCAGGATAAACGGTACTTCTGCCATTTTCACAATTTCTTTTAATTCTTCCACAGACTTGGAACCGGCAGGCGGATTTAAGTTCTGCAAAAACGGAAGCCCTGCTGCATCAATATCCATGGCAATGGCAAAAGCTCCTGATTTCTTTGCCAGTTCCATTTTTTCTCTTATAGTATTCATATCCCAGGGCTTGATGGTGGGAATTCCCATGCCACCGCACCGCTTAATGGCTTTTGCTGCCTCCTCCATGACCTTAGGGTCTGTGCCATCTCCGGTAAATGCTGCAATACCGCTGTCATTACACCCAGCCACCAGGATTTCATTGTATTCCAAATCTGTATATTTACCTCCATAATGAAGTTTTACAGCTCCCACCGGTCCCGCAAACACCGGATACTTAAAGGATTTTCCAAACAGTTCAATCTCTGTACTTACTGGTTTCTGCTCACATATAGTGTCCATATTAATACAGATTTCCTGCCATTTTTCATAATTTCGTATGGCAACTGTCCCGGTTCCCTTTGCCCCTGGTCCCGGAATGGTATTTTTACAGACACGGCCATTGCATGTGCTGCAGGCTTTACAGTATGGCCCTATATTTTCCCTAGCATTTTTAATTACTTCCTGAAAATTCATGTGTTGTTCTCCTTCGTGCTTCTTTCTGTTATATTTTTTATTTTACAACGATTTCGTGGAATTATCCACCAAAAGCAGAATGTTTCTTGCTAACCGCTCAATATCTTTTGTCTGAATCACACTTTGTTCTGTCTCATAGGTTAAAATTAATTTTTCTCCCACAAAAATATTGTTCCATTCTTCCGTTGTGTTCCCAATACATTTCATGTCTTGTTCTTTGTGACAGAACTGTAAAATCCGGATACACAATCCCAAATCCTGTAAGATACAGTGGATGTTCGTACTTATAGGGAATGTTGTGACTATAAAAATAATCCGCCAGAATCTTTTCTGACTTTGAGCGAACCCGCTCTCCACGCTCTGTATAAATAAATGGGTCTGTTTCTTTAAACCCTTTCCCTTGATATTCCTCTTTTAACCACTCATCAACTCTCTGTTTCCAGGTGGGCTCTATGGGATGAATCCATTTCTGACGGCCCGGATGTTCCTGCTCATAAATACCTTCGATTCCGTTATCATCATAACTGTCTGCAAGTCTTTTCACATACTGTAATCTTTTTTCTGCATATTTTAAGACTTTTTCATTATAAGTTTTTTGTGCCAGTTTTTGAATCAGGTCACCATTCTTTCTGGAAATATAAGTTCCATTCCCTTTATCTGTTATCTGATAATGATAGTAACTGATTCCGTTTCTGGAAGTTGATATTCTCAGACTTCCTGGTGGTGTATTTTCTAATTGCCTTTTCACATCTGCTATAATGTTTTCCAATCTTCCCTGTTCTTTTAATAATACTTCTTTCAATCCTGTCATATAAAATAGCCCTCCAATTTTTACTTTCAGTTGTTTTCCACATTTTCCTAATTTCAGCCTACTTTTTCTGCCCTCAAATAGGCCAGAAAATCCTTCTTATGTATTTCCACCTACATTTTTATCAAATTTATAAGTTGTTTTTCTTTATCTTTTGTTTCCCACCTACTTTGCACAGGGTATAAGTACGCTATAATTCTTCATTTGTATTTTTCCACCTATTCGAGGTGTTTTTTTGTAAGCTACCAGAAGCTTTTTTCAATTTCCCACTTATTTAGGGGAATTTAGTGTAGGCTACTAAAAACTTTTTTGGTTTTCCCACCTATCTAGGAAGATTTTCGGTAGGCCACAAGAAACTTTTTCTTACTTTCCACTTATTTTTCACACTAAGGATTCTCTGATTTACATTTAAATTGATTTTTTGAATCATTTTTGAACAGCTTTTCGATATGTCACAAGAATAAATTTAAGAATTTCCAGGTACTCCAAAAGTATATACACTTCCGAAGCACCTGAATTTTTAAGAATACACTTTTTATCCTATACTTTCCTCCAGCCTGGATAAATCTCTAGAGGCCAGAGTAAGAAAAATACAAAGACCAAAAAGTGCAATATTAAATAAAAATGGAAAGCTTGGATTTAGCTCAAACATCCAGCCAATCAGACTTCCAAATGGAACAGAAATACCAATCATCAATACATTATATAATGCATAAATTCTGGAGCGCTCCTTTTGTTCTACATAATGTGCCATAAGAGCATCTTTTCTAGGAATAATAACCGCATAAGCCGCTGCTTCCAGAATCGTATAGCCCATCACCAATAGCAGATTTTTCTCTGGTGTAAGCAAAAGGAGCAGATGACTTGCTATGTACATAAAAAATCCCACCAGAAAAGAAACTTTCATTCTAAGTTTCTGGAAAAGATTCTGAAGCCCAATGACAAAGGCAAGCATAACCAAAGTACGGATAACTGGAAACACAGCCACCAGCTCATCCGACAAATGAATCTTTTCTGTCACATACAAAGAAAAGAAATTTGTGGTGGCAATCTGAATGATATTGGTAAGGGCCATCAAATACACCACCAGCCGCATTTTTCCAGACTTTATCATGGTAAGAAAGACCGTTCCATAACCTTTCATCATAGAAAAATAAGAAAGATTCTTTGTTTCTTCCATACGTTTTTTTCCTACCTTTGTCTCGCCGCCAAAATAGTAAAGCAACAAAAATTTGGCAAGCATGGAAATCGCTGCAATGAAATACAACCAGCGCATCACCGGAACTACATCATATTTCCCTACCAAAATCACCGCCAGCGGTGAGAAAAACACAGATAACATCCCACACATCTGAATCAGAGTAAAGGCATTGGTAATGTGCTTTGGCGGACAATCCTCAATAAAAAGACAGTTCCAGGAAGTGTTAGTAATCTGGAAGGCAGCATTGACTGCTGCTGCCGCCAGAAACCACCAGAAGTTCTGGGAAAAAGCCCAAATAAGGCAGGGAACGGTCCAGCCCAGGGTATCAAAAATCACCGTAGCCTTTCTTCTTCCCATTTTATCTGTAATCACACCGCCAATCAGTGCAAAGAACATCTGCAGAATAAATCCCACGGTAACTGTAGTCCCGATTTCCACACTGCTAAGCCCTAACTTGCGCATATATAGTGTCTGGAAGGGTACAAAAAGAGAATAGGGAATGAACCAGAGAGGTTCCGTACAAATAGACCATTTGGGATTTCCCTTTAATTCCCGAAAGGTCTGTACCAATACATGGTTTCTTGGTTTTTGCATTACAAAAAAATCTCCTTACTTCGATGTACTTTTTACAACTTCAATGGCTTTTTGAAGTTGATTATCCTCTTCATGGGTGATGCTTGTTTTCTGTTCCAGTCCCTCTGTTAATTCCACCTCCACATCTGGTGTAATCCCAGTTCCATGGATACAACGGCCTTTTGGTGTATAATACTTGGCTGTTGTAGTCTTCACAGCACTTCCATCAGACAAAGGAATAATACTCTGTACGATTCCCTTTCCAAAGGTTGTGGTTCCCACAATGGTTCCAATCTCATAATCCTGGATTGCTCCGGCAAAAATTTCTGAAGCACTGGCACTATTTCCATTCACTAAAACAGCCAGTGGCATTTCTAACTGATGTTTGCCATCACATGTTATCTCTTCCCGATTTCCATCCTTATCCTCTGTATAAACAATCAGTCCTTCTGGCAACATGTCATTCAGAATATCAGACACAGAAGTAAGCAGACCTCCTGGATTACCTCTTACATCCACAATCAGACGTTCCATTCCTTCATCTTTTAAATTTTTAAAAGCTTCCATATACTGAGGCTCTGTCTGTTCTGTGAATTCATAAAGAGCAATATATCCAATATGGTCTTCCAACATCTCAGACTCCACCACCGGAATATTAACCTCCTCCAAAGGAATGTCAAACTCCAGATAATCATCCTCTCCATCTCTGGCAATGGTTAAATGTGCCACTTCATCCTCTGAAGATTTAATCTTATCAACGACCTCACTAAGCTCCATTCCTACAATACTTTCTTCATTGACAGCCACCAAAATATCTTCTGGCAAAAGCCCTGCCTTTGCTCCAGGGGCTGTCTCATAACATCGAACAACTTTTACCGTACCTGTTTCCATATTCATCTGCATAACCACACCAATTCCCTTATAAGAACCGGTAGTCTCCGTATTCAATTCCTCATATTCTTCACTGGTGTAATAGGCAGAATAGGGGTCTCCCAGACTAGCCATAAGTCCCTTGTACATCATAGACTCCATATCTTCCTTGTCTATTTCCCCTGTAAACTTCTTATTCACAATTTTCTCAATCAGCTTGGCTTTTTCTACAAAAGCATCTGTAACTGCCCCTTGATTTCGTTCTTTGGACTGGACAGTATCATAAACCTTGATTCCTGCTGTTCCCATCAGTATGGTAACTAAAATGCCTGCCAAAAATCCTTTTAAAAATTTTTTCCGCTCCATTTTGTCTGCTCCCTATTTTCTAATTTTTTATAATAGAAAGAGACTGTCGCATAAAGTGCAACAGCCCCTATCATTTGCATTACATTCCTTACACTCTTAAATGTTTTCTGATAGAGAAGATACTTCCAAAAAGTCCGATACCGATTCCAAGACCAATTCCCACCGGAATCAGGAATTGAAATACTGTCCAGACATCCAGAAATTGCAGGAAATTACCAATAATGCTGAATTTGGAAACAATATAGCCAATGGCTTTATCATACATCACATAAAGCACGCCCAGAGGAATCGCTGCTCCAATAGCTCCTAACAAAATACCCTCCAGCACAAACGGTGATCTTACAAAAAAGTCTGTAGCCCCAATGAGCTTCATAATGCCGATTTCTTCCTGACGAATGGAAATACCCATGGTAATGGTATTGCTGATAAGGAAAAAGGCTACTGCAAGTAAAATCAGAATAATTGCTATGGAAACATAAGCAATGAGCTTATTAAAGGTAGATAAGGTATCTGCCGCCTGCTTAGAATGATCTACTTTACGAACTCCATCCAGCCCTTCAATATATTTTACCAAATCGGCTTGAGACTCTACATTTTTCAAGTAAACATTATAACGTGCTGAATTTGCAAGAGGATTATCCTGATCTTTAAATCCATCAGCCATGTCCTCATCTCCATCCAGATAAATATTTTTATATTCATCCCAGGCTTCATCTGCAGAAATATATTCCATCTTGGATACTTCAGGACGTTTATCTATCTCAGAACCAATCTGGTCTATCTGCTCCTGCTTGGTTCCTTCATCAAAATAAACAATCACGGCAACCCCTTCTTCTGCTGAATGAACAATATAGCGGAAGTTCATCAGCAGGGAAAGAAACAGTCCGAATAAAAAGATACATGCAGACATGGTTGCAATGGATGCCAGGGAAAATCTCAAATTACGCCAGATGTTTTTAAAACCCTGTTTTAATATGTATGCAATGGTACTAATTCTCATTCAGATATTCACCTTCTTGTTCGTCGCTTACAATGACGCCTTTCTTCATTGTGACAACACGCTTTTTAAACGCATTTACAATTTCTCTGTTGTGAGTAACTACAAGGACTGTGGTTCCTCTCTGGTTGATTTCCTCTAAAAGTTTCATAATTTCAAAAGAGTTCTTGGGGTCAAGATTTCCTGTAGGCTCATCTGCCAATAAAATACTAGGTCTGTTTACCAATGCTCTGGCGAGGGCTACCCTTTGCTGTTCACCACCGGAAAGCTGATCTGGCTTGGATTTATACTTTTCTGCCAATCCAACCAGAGTAAGTACCTCAGGCACCCGCTTTTTAATAATACGGGTGGGACGCTGAATCACCCTCTGGGCAAAAGCAACATTTTCATATACGTTTCTGTCTCTCAGCAGTCGGAAATCCTGGAATACAACACCCACTCCCCTACGGTATTTCGCCACTTTTCTCCGACGCAGTTTATTGAGTACCTGGCCATTTACGGTAATTGTGCCGCTGGTAGGATCCAGCTCCTTTAAAAGCAGTTTAATCAGGGTTGATTTTCCTGAACCACTGTTTCCTACAATAAACACGAATTCACCCTTCTCTACGTGAAGATTCATATGGTCAATGGCCGGCTGGCCTTTGCTGTATGATTTACTCACGTCTTTTAAATCAATCATAATAACCTCCTGTTTTCATAAAACAATCGTCAAGACTTTTTTAATAATCCAGTGTCTCCATGTATTTCATGTATTTTACTACCATCAGGGCAATCTTAAAGGTAATCGCATCTTCAAAGACACGCAAATCCAATCCAGTGCTTTTCTGCAGCTTATCCAGTCTGTACACCAGAGTATTTCTGTGTATAAATAACTGTCTGGATGTTTCTGACACATTCAGGCTGTTTTCAAAGAATTTATTAATAGTGGTAAGTGTTTCCTCGTCAAAATCATCTGGAGAATGTGTGTCAAAAATTTCCCGAATGAACATTTTACAAAGAGGAATAGGAAGTTGGTAAATAAGACGTCCAATTCCTAAAGAACTGTACGCAATTACCTCTCTGTTCCCAAAGAAAATCTTTCCTACATCCAATGCCATTTTTGCTTCTTTGTAGGAACGGGACACTTCTTTTAATTCTTTTACAATCGTACCGTATGCAATGTGAGTTTTTCCATCCTTTTCTACTCCAAGGGTGGATAAAATGGTATTTGCTGTTTTTTCCAGCTGCACATAGGTATCTGTAGGCGCCAGCTCTTTTACAATAATAATGCTCTTCTCATCCACTGCAGTGACAAAATCACCAGATTTGCCTCCCAGAAGATTTTTTACATTTTCTAAAGAACCATAATCTTTATCCTGGTTTGTTTCCAGAATATAAACAACTCTTCTCACATCAACTTCAATGTGAAGTTTTTTGGCTCTGTTATGGATGTCCACTAACAATAAGTTATCCAACAATAAGTTTTTGATAAAATTGTCTTTGTTAAAGCGCTCTTTATACGCTGTAAGAAGTCCCTGAATCTGAAATACCACCAATTTTCCCAAGGTGTACGCATCATCTGCTGTACTATCCATAATCAGGATATATTCTAACTGATGATTATCATAAATCTTAAAATATTGATTGCCTCTCACCACCTGGCTGTCTGCCTGGGAATTAGCAAAAGCTGCTGCCTCCTCCTGTTCGCATACATTGTCCGAAAAGGTAGATGCCAGCATTTTTCCTTCCATATCGGTAATACAAAAATCTGTCCTTGAAATTCCTTTTAGCCCATCAAGGGTACTTTGGAGTATCTGGTTTGATATCATGTTGTCTCCTTCTTTCATTATATAGTTTTTCATCTGTTATCTAGTTACAAAATCCCATAAAAACAAAAACCCTACTCTATATTTTAATACAAAATAGGAAAAAAGGAAAGAGCAAACGCAAAATATTACATCTTTTTTTCAAAAATGTAATACTTTGTTCATATTTCTTTTTCCAATTGCTTCATAAGATACCTGCCTACCACAGGTGAAAATCCTGAAATTTTTCTGATATAAGCAAAATCTTTTCCGAAAATCTTCTTCTCTGCAGCCAGATCTTTCTCTTCCCCAGCGAAAACTCCAAGAACACACACGCCCTGGCTTCTCAGTCTGCGCACCTCAAATCCTGTGTCAGATACTGCATAATTTCCTTCATAAGGCTTTGGATTTCTGGCATTTGGACGATTCAAAATCACATCATAAGGTTTCCCATCACTAAGGACAATAAGAATCTTATGCTCCTCTTCCCTGTCTAAAAGTCCTCCTCCTACAGCCTTAATAGCCAAGCCGTCCCGATTATTGGAGGATGTTACATATTCAAAAATATTACTATTTTCTTTTCGCTCTGCATCATAATCTCGAAATTCATGCAAAATAGTATAATCCCAAAAGGTACAAAAACTCATAACTCTGTGGGGTATTCCCACATTGCTTAATGCTTCACTTAAAATATATGCCTGAATGGCCACTTGTCCTTGTCTTGGGCGCTGAGAGCCACTGGCGTCCAGAAGAATATCCACCACAAACCTGCTGGAATCCTGATACAACTCCCTGGTAAAAAAACGTGCCTCATTGGTTCTCCCAATCCTCCAAAGCCGCGCTGGAACAATCTTTCCACGATCAGACAAGACCTCCTCCGTTTCATCTCTCATAACCAAGGTCTTACGTAGCATCTCTGTGAGAATCCGAATATTATTTTTCACAGTTCTATGGTTATCATAGTATTCATACAAATTTTTATCTTTTTGCTTTCTTGCATATTCGTATTGATAATTTCGCAGCACAGGCTCCTTTAAAATACCTCTGGTAAAATAAAGGCTGCAATCACTGTGGATTCCTCTGCACATAAGATAATTTATCCGCTTCTCCTCTGCTTCTGTTAGAAATGTCCTGCCATAATTCCGTTCCACATAGGAGTACATTCTCTCCAGAGCTTTCTCATCTACTACCAATATACGCCTGTCTGTTTTCTCTTGTTCCTGTTCTTCCTTGTCCTGCTCTTTTTTGGAGGATTCCATAGCATCCAAATTCGTCATCTGCTCCGTTATTTTATCCAGATAGGTTTCAAAGGTGCTTTCCAGAGCCTCCTCCTCCAGAAACTCCTTCCAGGAAAATTCTGCTAAATCTTCCAACGTCACAGCCAACACCTGTTCTAATGTTCCATGCTGACGCTCAAAATAGGGGTCCACCACCTCATTATAGAGAATGTCTGCTGTTCTCATGACTTCCATGGTATCTTCTGTTTGTTCCAGGTTCCAGAGTAGGTTCATCCAACGCTTTTGTCGTATCGGTGCAGGTCCTCTTCCATTTAAAATCTCTCTTAGCATAGCTAATTTCAGCCTTCCTGCTTCATTCTCCTGAAGACGATGAAACTCTTTTTCCAGAATATCCTCACAGGCTTTTCTCCTAATTTCCCCTACGCCTTCCCGCTCCTTTATCATCCTTGATGAAACAGCAAATTCAATACAAAGCTGTGCAATGGACAACAAAGGGCCTTCCATGGCATGGCAATACAGTTTCTTTACCAAATACATGGAAAAAGCCTCCCTGTCAAAATAGCGTGCAAAGGCCCCTTGCTTTATTCCATCATACAAAGCTCCATATTTGGAACGGGCAAATGCTGCTAAATCTGGCTTAAAATCTAGGGAATAATTACCACTTACCGTCCACATCAGATTTTTTATTCTGTTTTCCAGTTCCAGTTCATACTCTTCCATACATTCCCCTAATCTTCAAACACATCTGCTGCTGTCCAGGTTTTTGGAATCCTGGTCATAACCACATCCTGTACAATCTCTTTTTCAAAAACATCAAAGCTCTTATTCACCACACCCATTTTCACAGCCAAAGCCGGTTTCAATCCTCTACGAATGGCTTTTTGTGCTCCCAGGATTCCTCTTAAATCTACAGCTTTTGTAGTAATTTCTCCATTCTGAGCCTTGAGCTGTAAATCCAAAAACAAGCCAATCCACTGTTTCAAAGCCCCTTCCTTCATTCCAGGAAACTTAGATCGGAAAATAAACTGTAATGTTTCCTCATCCTGCTGGGGCATATCAATTACCAAAAATCTGGAAACCAGAGCTTCATTTAATTCCTTAGTGCCTGCGTATCCATAGTTCATCGTACCAATAAATCTGGCTGCTGGATGCATATCTATTTTGTCATAACCTGGTACATCAATACAGCGGCGATAATCCAAAGAAGCATGAAGTACAGAAACCGCATCATTTTTTGCCATATTGATTTCATCTAAAATTCCAAATCCACCGTACTGAGCACAACGGTAAATACTGCCCTTGCGAAGCTGCACTTCGTTATCCAGAAATGTATCTGTACCTATCAAGTCACCGCTATTGGTATTCACGTGAAAAGACACATTGTACACAGGACGGTGAAAAATCCAGGCAAGATTTTCTGCCAGAACATTTTTCCCCGTTGCCTTTGCTCCAGTAAGCAAAAGATTCTCTCCTTCCAAAAGGGCTGCAATCGCCATTTCCAGAACCTCTTTTCCATAAAAAAACATATCTGGCTCTGTTACCCTTTTCTCTTCTTCTGTCTCCACTGCATAAGACTTCCGAAACAATTCAACATCCCGAATCAGCCTTTCTTCTACGTTTTGTTCCCTTAAAAAATCTAATGTATGCTCCATGATTTTCTCCGTTTCTGTAACTTCTTATAAAAACAGCAGGGAGGCAGTCGCATCTTTCAGCAACAGCCTCCTCCTTATTTATACTTCAAACAACAAATCTCCATAGGACGGCATTGGCCACACTTCTTTATCTACAATCATTTCTAACTGGTCTACCGGTTTTCTGAGGGCCTCCATAGCTGGAAGAACCTGTTGCCGGTAATAAAATGCCTTGTCTTTTCCATCTGCCATGGCATAAGCTGTCTCTGTAACCTCTCTCAAAGCATCTGCAGCTTCTTTTGTTTCTTTTAATAGGGCAGAAGTATCACGAAGCAATCCTGTCTGCACTTCTACATCCAGCACTCCAGCTGCCACCACTGCGTTAATAGAATCTGCTAATTGTCTAGTATAGCGGATGACAGCAGGAATAATTTGTTTTCCTGCAATATCCAGCATGGTTCTTGCTTCTATATTAATAGCCTTTGCATAAGCTTCATATTTGATTTCCTGTCTGGATTCCAACTCTGCCCTGGTAAGAACACCAAACTCTTCAAAAAGAGCCACTGTTTTCTCCATGGTAAGGGCGTCCAGGCTTTCCACCATACAGATCATATTGGGCAATCCACGTCTTTCGGCTTCCTCTACCCATTCCTTGGAATAACCATTTCCATTAAAGACAATCCGCTGATGTCTGGTAAAGTTCTTTTTCATCAAATCATGAACAGCAATATCAAAGTTTTCTGCCCGTTCCAATTCTTCACAGGCTTCTTTAAATGCCTGAGCCACAATGGTGTTTAAAACCACATTTGCCGGAGCAATAGAATCTCTGGAGCCTACCATACGGAACTCAAACTTATTACCAGTAAAAGCAAATGGTGAAGTTCTGTTCCTATCTGCAGTATCACGCATAAATTCTGGTATCGCTTTTACTCCTGTATCCAATACTTCTCGCTCAATACTGTGATCTGCCGTACCTGTGGTAATCAGCTGATTCATAACGTCTGTAAGCTGCTCACCTAAAAATACGGAAATAATTGCCGGCGGTGCTTCATTTGCCCCTAAACGATGATCATTTCCCACATCTGCCGCTGATTCCCGCAAAAGCTCTGCATGTTCATCCACTGCTTTGAGGATACAGCTTAAAATTAAAAGGAATTGAATATTATCATGAGGTGTATTGCCTGGTTCCAGCAAATTCACTCCTGTATCTGTAGTAAGAGACCAGTTATTATGCTTTCCAGAACCATTTACCCCTGCAAAAGGTTTTTCGTGAAGCAGACACTTCATACCATGCTGTGAAGCCACACGTTTTAAAGTTTGCATTACAATCTGATTGTGGTCAACCTCTACGTTTGCTTCTGCATAGATAGGAGCCAGCTCATGCTGCGCTGGAGCAGCCTCATTATGCTGGGTTTTTGAAGTGACACCCAGTTTCCATAATTCTTCATTGACATGTTTCATATAGGCAGAAACTCTCTGGCGAATGGTACCTAGATAGTGGTCATCCAATTCTTGTCCCTTAGGCGGCATAGCACCAAACAATGTTCTTCCGGTAAATACCAGGTCTTTTCTCTGGCTAAATTTTTCCTCACTGACAAGGAAGTATTCCTGTTCTGCACCCACAGAAGGAATTACCCTTTTTGCCGTAGTATCACCAAACAGACGAATAAGACGAAGGGCCTGAGTGTTAATGGCCTGCATAGAGCGAAGAAGAGGTGTTTTCTGATCCAATGCTTCTCCTGTATAGGAACAAAAAGCAGTAGGAATACATAAAGTTGCACCTGCTGCATCATGGCGCACAAATGCCGGAGATGTACAATCCCAAGCGGTATAACCTCTTGCCTCAAAAGTAGCACGAAGTCCTCCGGAAGGAAAAGATGATGCATCTGGCTCCCCTGTAATTAGTTCTTTTCCAGAGAAGCTCATCAAAACCTTTCCATTTGGAAGAGGAGCTGTGATAAAAGAATCATGTTTTTCTGCAGTTACTCCTGTCAAAGGCTGAAACCAATGGGTATAATGGGTAGCACCCTTTTCAATGGCCCATTCTTTCATCTCATGAGCAATAACATCTGCCATTTCCAAAGACAAATCTTTTCCCTCTAATATGGTTTGTTTTAAATCTTTATAAACTTTCTTTGGAAGACGCTGCTGCATCACGGCATCATTAAATACATCCTCACCAAAAATTTCAGATACGTTAATATATTCACTCATTCCTTTGTTCCTTTCTCCCAATGTACTTGCTATGGCTTTAAAACTGTTATAAAGATACCGCAAAAAACACAAGATTGCAAGTTTTTTTTAGCTTATCCACAACCCCGCTGCCAGTAAAATCAAACATGCACCACTAAGCCAGGATAAATCCCTTTTCATGGAAATTCCAAAAAGCTTCCCAAGCTTCCATCCGACCTCCATCATGAAAATTCCACCTAAAAAAGAACCTACAACCAAAAACCTTCCTCCTGTCTGTATTAACCCTGTTCCAAGCCCTAAGGCAAGGCTATCCAGCGACAATACAATAGCCAGCAGTATGGCTTCTATCCTGGTAATTTCTTTTTTCTTTCCTTTTCCAGCTGTATTTTCTTTTGCATAAAAACAGACAAAAATCCGATAAAATCCCATGCCTGCTAAAATCCCTGTACAAAGCAGGGACGTAACTGTTTTTGGCAAAAAATAAGAAAGGAAATTCCCTGCCAGAACGGCCATTCCCAAAAGGGAGCCCATAATCAGGTTCATTCCTACTACCATAGAAAAAGATATTTTTATCTTTTCCATCCCATATGCAAAACTGACCACAAAAGAATCTGTGGTCAGTGCAAGAATCCATAAAATCCCATGAAACACTTTGCTGATATCCATGGCACACCTTCCAAAATCTGTTTCTATCTATTATATGAACAGACCTGTGCCAGAGGTTCTTTTCTCTCATTGTGGTGTATGAATCAACGGTACTTCATCATTTTGGGGAAGCATAATCTGTACCGCATGTTTCAGGTTTTTAATATAAACATTTTTGTGTTCTCCACCATATTCCCCATCCAGAGTCCATGGTACTTCTTCTTCACACTGCACGGTTAACACAGTGGTTTTAAAAACCTCGATCATCTTGCTGTCACTGGTACCAAGCAGAGACGCAATGATTTCATTTAACTCCAGAATATTCTTTGGGCGACGGATAAGCATCACTTCAAATACTCCGTCATCCAACATAACATCTGGCCCTGTAAGACGCTTAAAACCACCCACAGAAGTGGTATTGCTCACCATGCCAAATATAAACTCCCCATCAAATTCATGAGAATCTCCTTTTACCTGAAGATGATAGGATTTAATATTAAAAAGTCTCTGTGTTCCTTCCAGAATATAAGCCGCATGACCCAGGATGTTTTTTAAATCCTGGTTTGTCTCATAAGAAACATCTGTAAATAAACCAAATGCTGCAATATAGACAAAAATATCATCATTAAACTGTCCTGCATCAAAAGCGTGGGGAACGCCTTCTACAATATCTGTGGCTGCTTGAAGCATGTTTCTGGAAATATGCAGGCTATTTGCAAAATCATTGGTACTGCCTGCAGGTATATAACCAATTGGATGCTGATGTCCTGCTGTCAACATTCCGGTAACCACTTCATCCAGGGTACCGTCTCCTCCGCTTGCTACAATCAGGTCGTAATTTCCCCCTCTTTTTTTTGTCACTTTCAGGCCATCCATATAAGCCTGGGTGGGATGAACCGTAACCTCATAGCCGCCTTTTATAAAAATATCCAGGATATCCACCAGACGGCTTTTGATACTTCCTTTTCCGGATCTGGGATTAAAAATAAAAAGCATTTTTTTACTCATGGTCCTACCTCCCTTTTCTGTTAGAAACAAAGCACCCGGGAACAGGCCGAAGCCTTCCCGGGCGTATTTACATGTAATGTGACTCTTAGATTAACTCTAATACTACTTCCATTGCTGCGTCACCTTTACGTGGTCCAATCTTAACGATTCTTGTGTAACCACCGTTACGTCCTACGTATTTTGGTGCAATTTCTGTAAATAATTTTTCTACTAAGTCAACTTCTTTTGTATTTTTCTTTTTGCCGGCTGCTGCTGCTGGAACTTCTGTTACAGGGTAAAGAACTTTCAGCATCTGTCTTCTGGCATGTAATCTGGAAGGAGCATCCTTCTTGATTTCTTTCTGTACTTCATCGTATACAGTAACTTTCTTTCCGTCTACAACTTCTTTTACTCTCTTGCCTTCAGCATCTTTACGAGCAACTTTAGCTGTAACAGTAACTGTTTCGAAATTGTCTTTTTCACGAACAGCCATAGCAATCAGACCTTCAGCAATTTTGCGAACTTCTTTTGCTTTTGTTTCTGTAGTAACGATTTTTCCATGATACAGTAAGTTTGTTACCTGGTTTCTAAGTAACGCTTTTCTCTGGTCAGATGTTCTGCCCAATTTTCTATATTTTGCCATTTTAGATTTCCTCCATTTGTGGAACAATGTGCCACGCTCTCTTCGGTCTTACTGACACATTGCTTTTTGCCCATAAATTGTTTACTCTTCGCTTGGATTTAACTGCAAGCCTAATTCTTTTAATTTTGCCAGAACCTCTTCCAGGGATTTGCGTCCTAAGTTACGGACCTTCATCATATCCTCAGAAGTACGGTTGCACAGCTCTTCTACGGTATTGATACCAGCACGTTTTAAGCAGTTGTAGGAACGAACAGACAGTTCTAACTCGTCAATGTTCATCTCCAGAACTTTTTCTTTTTCATTGTTTTCTTTCTCGATCATGACTTCAGCAGTCTTTGCACTCTCAGAAAGATCAATGAAGAGGCTTAAATGCTCGCTCAGTACCTTTGCAGCCAGGCTCACTGCCTCGTCTGCATCCAGTGTTCCGTTTGTATAAATATCCAGTGTCAGCTTGTCATAGTCTGTAACCTGTCCAACACGGGTATTTTCAACGGCCATATTTACACGCTCAATTGGTGTATAAATTGAATCTACAGCGATCATGCCGATTGGCATATCATCTGTTTTTCCTTTGTCGGCACTTACATATCCACGGCCCTTGGTAATTGTCAGCTCTGCATTGAACTTGCAGTCTGCACCGCCGTTTAAGGTAGCAATTACCTGATTTGGATTCAGAACTTCTAAATCCTGATCAACCTGGATGTCTGCACCTGTGACAACACCTTCGCCCTCAAACTCGATATATGCAGTTTTCGGCTCGTTGCTGTCGCTCATGTTCTTGATTGCCAGGTTTTTCAGATTCATGATGATTTCTGTCACATCTTCTTTTACACCCGGAATAGAACTGAATTCATGGAGAACACCGTCAATTTTTACCTGGCTTACAGCAGCTCCCGGCAGAGAAGAAAGCATAATTCTTCTTAAAGAGTTGCCAAGTGTAATACCATAACCTCTTTCCAGTGGTTCTACCACAAATTTCCCATATCTCTTATCATCAGACATTTCTGTGATTTGAATTTTGGGTTTGTTAAAATCGAACATGCAAAGCCCTCCTTGCTACGTGCACCATTCACTTATATAACTTTATTATTTAGAATATAACTCGACGATTAACACTTCGTTTACTGGAACGTCGATTTCTTCTCTTGTAGGAAGTGCTTTTACTTCACCTTTTAAAGCTTCCTGGTCGATATCCAGCCATGCTGGTACCAGACGTCCGCCAGTTACTTCCAGGATATCTTTATATCTCTGGGAACCTTTGCATTTTTCTTTAATTTCAATAACATCGCCAGCTTTTACTAAGTAAGATGGGATGTTAACCTGTTTTCCGTTTACCATTACGTGTTTGTGGTCAACAATCTGTCTTGCTTCTTTTCTTGTTCTAGCAAGACCCATACGGAAGATTACGTTGTCTAAACGTGTTTCCAGCATAACCATTAAGTTTTCACCAGTCTGTCCTGGTTTCTGGTCTGCTTTTTTGTAGTAGTTACGGAAAGGTTTTTCCAGAACGCCGTAGATAAATTTCGCTTTCTGTTTTTCTCTTAACTGAAGTCCGTATTCGGACATTTTTCTGTTTGCTCTTTTTAACTGTCTGGTAGATTTTTTGTCGATTCCCAAGTATACAGGATCAAGACCAAGGGATCTACATCTTTTCAGAACTGGTACTCTATTTACTGCCATGATTATTTGACCTCCTAATTAGACTCTTCTACGTTTTGGTGGACGGCATCCATTGTGTGGAACTGGAGTTACATCTTTGATGCTTGTAACTTCAATACCGCATGCTGCCAACGCACGGATTGCTGCTTCTCTTCCTGAACCAGGTCCTTTTACAAAAACGTCAACAGTCTTCAGACCATGAATGATTGCTGCTTTTGCAGCTGTTTCTGCAGCCATCTGTGCTGCATATGGAGTAGATTTCCTTGAACCTTTAAATCCCAGACCACCGGCACTTGCCCATGATAAAGCATTTCCTTCAGCATCTGTCAATGTAACGATTGTGTTATTGAAAGAAGACTGGATATGTGCCTGTCCGCGTTCAACGTTTTTCTTAACACGCTTTTTTGTCACTTTTTTTGTAACTTTAGCCATTTTTAAACTAACCTACTTTCTCTAATATTCAAACTTTTAATGATAATTTACAATTTCACGATTATGCTGCTTTATTATTTCTTCTTGTTAGCAACAGTTCTCTTAGGACCTTTTCTTGTTCTTGCGTTTGTTTTTGTTTTCTGTCCGCGAACAGGAAGTCCTTTACGATGACGGATTCCTCTGTAGCATCCGATTTCCTGAAGTCTTTTGATATTCAGAGCGATTTCTCTTCTTAAATCACCTTCTACAGGAATCTGTAACTCTTCGATTGCATCACGAATTTTTCCTACTTCTTCGTCAGTTACGTCTCTGACACGTGTGTCAGGATTAACGCCTGCCTTTTCAAGAATAAGATTTGAGCTTGCTCTACCAATTCCGTAGATGTAAGTCAAACCGATTTCAATACGTTTTTCTCTTGGTAAGTCTACACCAGCTATACGAGCCATGTATTTGTTCCTCCATTTTTCTGTTAATATTGTTCCTAATTGAGACACATAAAACTGACGGGGTTCTATGCATCCAGCCGCAAAAATAATTTTACGCAGCCTTTCCGGTATTTGGCGGATACCGGTATTAAGCAATATTCTCTCTTATTCAAAGCATAGGCTTTCAATAAACACAAGCTGCCTCGGTAAAACAGCTTCTCATCTAATATCACTATATTTCATCAGCATGAACAACGCACCCTGGCGGTTCATACTGCAGCCGCACTAAAATCACACAAATCAAACGTCATAAATCTATTTTTTTCAAAAATAATAATTAACCCTGACGCTGTTTGTGTTTTGGGTTTTCACAGATAATTCTGATGCTTCCCTTTCTTTTGATAACCTTGCACTTTTCACAAATTGGTTTTACAGATGATCTAACTTTCACTGTTCTTCCTCCTTTCTGAGCATAAAAGTACGCTTTATATAGTAGCACCTATTGGTCAAGAATGCAAGTACTTTTTTGCATGTTTTTCCATATTTTAGATTATGTTTTTAAAAATATACATCTTACTTCAGTCTTCCTAAAAATCAAGCAAAAAAGCACCAAAAATCTCTATAGATTTACGATGCTTTTTGTAAGATCATTTCTTATTTTTTTATCTGATTGAGTTCTTTATTCATTACTGCGATTAATTCCTGTGGAATACCAAGATTTTTCAGTTTTCCCATTGCATCTAAGGTCATTGCTTTCATCATGGCAAACTTCGGATGTTCCACCATAGATCCAAAATATTTCAAGATAATTTTTTCGCCTTCCGGATTTTTCATAATGGTTCCAACCTTATCCGCACTGGAAAATCCTTCTGGATCTAACTGAATTTCTTCTGCATCTGTAAGGTCAAATTTTTCAAACCAATTGATGACATTGCCACCTTCGTCTTTTTTCACATACTGATAGTTCTTATCTTCTTCTTCCGTAAAGTTCAGGATCATATGATCCTCATACAAATTCCCCTGTGCATCATATCCCCTGACGGCGATCTGGTTTTTTCCTTTAGACAGAAGAATTCCTTCAAAATGAGTCATAGGATTTACGGTTTCCGTCTTGGCAACACTTTCACCATTAACCAACAATTCCAGTTTTTTCAGATTTGTCAAAACAGTAATAGTATTTTTTTCTTTATGACGGTTGACAAATCTGCTTCCTGCAAGCTTTACAAAGGGAGTCTCTGACCAGTATGCCTTATATAAATAAAATGCATCCTTCTTGATTTTGCGGTCAATAGTAACCAGTCCTTTCTGATTCTGTCCCTGTTTGCCACCTTCGTCCCTATTGGCACTTCCAAAGTCACAAAGGTTCCAAACATAGCTTCCCACAAAATATGGACGTTCTTCAAAAGAACGAAGCGCATTGTCTGTAAAAAGCAACTGATATTCCTCTGTATAATCCTTGGTTTTTGGTTCATAAGAATGATACTGAGGATTTGTGTCTACACCGTATTCTGTCACCAGAAGAGGGATGTCCGGACATGCGGCATGGAATTCATCCAGACGTTTCTGCAAGCCTGGAATTGTATCATAGTACCATCCATAATATAAATTATACCCAACTAATTCTGCCAACCGGTTGATCGGACTTTCATTCGCCACAGAATAAATATTTGCTTCTGCTGTATATCTGTCTGGATCAAGGTTCTTTGTATATTCTGACATGCGTTTTACATGAGCGTGAATTTCTTCATTTTCGCCGGCAATAGTAATTTCATTCTGTACGCCCCAGCAATACACAGATGTGTGATTTCCACACTGCAGAATCAGACGTCTCATCTGTTCACGGATATTATCTTCAGCCGCTTCATTCTCAGAAATAATACTAATAAAAGGAACTTCTGCCCATACGAGGATTCCTTCCTCATCACATCTCTGATAGAAATAATCATCATGCTGATAGTGTGACAAACGGACAGAATTTGCTCCTATTTCTTTGATCAGCTGCATATCACATTCCATGTTTTCTTTCGAAACAGCATTTCCAACTCCGCCAAAATCCTGATGTCTGGCTACACCACGCAGTTTCACATGTTTGCCATTTAAGAAAAGTCCCTGATCGGAAGTAATCTGAATCGTACGGAAGCCTGTGGAGATGCTACGTTCTTCCACCATTGTTTCCTCTTCATATAATTCCATCTTAACCTGGTACAAATATGGATCCTCAGTTCCCATCCACAGATGCGGCTTGGAAATCTCCAGAGTAAGTGAAAACGTATCTTTTCCTGAAAACTCCATAGAAGCTGACGTTTCACAAACAACCTCTCCCTGATCCAGAAGCAGCATGCGGACTTTTCCTTTGCTTTTTGCCTTTTCACAAACAATGGAACCTGTACTCATTACTTTCCAGCTACTTCCATTTTCTTCTTTTACTGTTCTAATTTGTACACCATCACGGCTTCCATCCAGATAATCGAAATGAATCTTTGGTGCCACGATGAATTTCACATCTCTATATAACCCACCATAAAAGGAGAAATCTGCCATTTGTGGATAAACTGCATCATTTGCGCTATTATCTGTCACAATCTCAATCTGATTCTCACCTTCATTGACATACTCATTGATTGACATGCGGTACAACGCATAAGGGCATGTATTCTCATAAACCTTCTGTCCATTGATATAGACCGTGCTGACCATAGCTGCTGCTCCTATTTCAAGGAAAAGACTCTGCTTAAGATCTGCTTCTGTAATCATCAGCTTTCTTGTATAAAAGCCTCTTCCTCTCCACATAGAAGTACCGGACTGTCCATCCACTGAATTATATGTATGAGGAATCCTTACCTGCTCTGACGCTTCGTTTTCTTTATGAAAACTCCAGCTATCATTTAATAAAATCTCCATTCAATTGATTCCTCCTTTTTTCTTATGCTTCAACTACTTTTTTATCTAAAATTGCTTTTTCTCCATACATCTTTTTGTATTCTTCGTTTGTGATATGATATCTCTTCAGCGCGATAATACTTGCCAAATCTCCAAGGAAAGGAGCACCAAGATACATAGCAATAGTTGCAATATAAAGAGCGGTTGTAGGTTCTGCACCTGAACTGTATCCTGCCAATCCCATAACAATACCAACAATCGAAGAACCAAACGCACTGATTACTTTATCTACAAAAGAGAAAGTCGCACCGATAAATCCAGGCATAAATTTTCCTGTTTTCATCTTGTGATAATCAATGATTTCTGCAATCATAGGATCTACGTTCTGTGCAGAGAATCTACGGAACAGCATATTTGCAGCCATTAAGACAACGAACACAACCAGTGTTGATTCTCCGAAAGGACGGAAGATAATCAGAATGCCTTCTAATATCAGATTGGCAATTGCACCAATCAGAGATGCTTTTTTACAACCAAATTTTACTGCTACAGAACCTGCCACAAATGCTCCAACTGAAGACATTGGGGTAGAAATACCACCTACAATCGGCTGAAGATCCAAATTCTGTACTGCATATACATAGAAATAAGTCATAACTGCAGACTGGATTGTGGCTGCAATTTTATCTGTAGATGCTGCCAGAATCAGCATTCTCAGTGGCTGATTTACACGAAGAACGTTTAAACTGTCTTTAATAGAAATCTTTTCTTCTTTTTTGTTTGGATCCTGACGATAAAATTCCGGTTTATCTGTTGCAGAGATTGCGAACAGACATCCAATCAGAAGCACTGCATGAAGAATAAATGCACTGATAATGATCATAGTCCAGCCTTTCTGAGAACCAAGACCACCATTTTTCTGTAAAATTGGAATGATTCCGGTTGTCATAACCAGTCCAAGCATTGTGGAATAACATCCACCTGCAATACCGGAAAGCGGACGGTATTTTGGATTTTTTGTAACAATGGATAAGACACATTTATTTACCGTTGTCATAAAGGTATATCCAACTACCCATACTGCATACCATCCAATCACCCACACCATTCTGAAAGACTGTCCGATATCAAAGGAAAACAAATAAATCATAAAACTTGCAAACAACATAATCAGAGAACCGATTACGAGAAACGGACGGAACTTACCAAAACGAGTTTCTGTTCTATCGATGATAGAACCAATGATCGGGTCTGTAATTCCATCAAAAATTCTCATGACCGTCATAACGATTCCCATTAACATTACATTCAGTCCCAGAGCTTCTGTACTGAACACCAGAAAGAATGACATATTCAGCATATTGAATACGTTTGATGCTGCAGAGCCAAGTGGTGTCATGACAACACGCATGGCTTCCATGTTTCTACCTTTTTCTCTACTACTCATATTAACCTCCATAAATCTTTTGTATTTCTAGAAAAAGATTATACTTTGGTTTTTATTTATTTTTCACATACAAAACAAAGTTTTTACTGTTCTTTTTTAAGTTCTTTATGATTTTTCCTATATTTGAATGGTGATTCCCCATACTTTTGCCGAAAACACTTATAAAAATAGCTTTCATTTGCATATCCAATCTGTTCTACAATATCTTCGATTTTTGCATCTGTCTTACGCAGTAACTTCTCTGCTTCCTTCATGCGGATATCGAGTAAGATATCTTTAAATCCCCGTCCTGTTTCCATTTTTAACAGGGTACTCAAATAGTTCGGATGAAAACACATATGTTTTGCCACAGACTGCAGGGTTGCGTCTTTGTAATGCTCTTTCAGATACTCCACCACATCCTTTTGAATCTTAGAATTGTTTTTCCTGATTGTTTCCTCATCATTCTGTTCCGTTGCACGCGAAATTTCTATAAACAAAATGCAAAGACAGCTTATCATTTTGCCCTTATTGCGTGGATTCTCCAAAAAATATTCACAAATAATCTGCTCCATCAGTTGTTCTACAAAGCTATGTTCCGGGATATGATAATATATATAACTCAAACTTCCCACATAAAAAATGGGCTTGCACATTGAAAAATCAG
>CAJKMA010000033.1 GCA_905200905.1 uncultured Bacillota bacterium | reverse complement strand
ATATAATATAATAAAAACGGTTTTTAAGCAATGAAAAATTAAAGAAAGCCGGTGGAAATCTTATGAAAATTTCGGAAGAGAAGTATGTGGTTATGTGGATAAGTATATCATAGCTATTATATATAAGTAGAGATTTTAAATATATGTTAAAAAGATAACAAAAAAATAAGGAATGTGAGTATGTGGAAAAAAGAGTGTGGATAGTGAGGAGGAATAGGTGGAGTTCGTATGTGGAAAACATGAAATGTGAGTAATGTGCATAAGGAAAAAAACACTATCCACAGGTCGAAAACCGTTGAAAAATAAGGATTTTTTGGAAAAAGTGGAGAAAGAATATGAATATATGGGGGAAGTTATCCACATATTATCCACATTTTGTGGATAAACAGACGAGGCTGAAAAAATGTGAATAACTATGTGTATAAGAAAATGGATAAAAATAGTTAATGGCAGAAATCCACAAAAAGGATGTGTACAGGCTGTGGATAGCAAAAACAGATGGAAAATAGCTGAAAAAAGGGATGAAAATGAAAGAAATGCTTGACGAGACTAGGGTTTGTGAATATAATTGAAATGATGTTTTCTATCATGCATAACTAGAAGTGACATCTGAAATAAAAATATTCGGAAGATGTCCATATAATATAAGGGAGGTGCCTTGAATATGAAAATGACATTTCAGCCTAAGAAAAGACAGAGATCCAAAGTTCATGGATTCAGAGCTAGAATGAGCAGTGCTGGCGGAAGAAAAGTTTTAGCTGCTAGAAGAGCTAAAGGAAGAAAAAAATTGTCAGCTTAAGAGAAAAAGATTACAGTTTAAGACCGCAGATTTGTGGTCTTTTTCTTCTCTTTGCGAAAAGGATAGAGTATGAAATATTCGGAATCATTAAAGAAAAACAGCGATTTTCAACAGGTCTACAGAAGAGGAACATCATATGCAAATCGTTATCTGGTTATGTATTGTTTAAAGAACCAGTTGGGTCGTAACAGAATAGGGATATCCGTAAGTAAAAAAGTAGGTAACAGTGTAGTAAGACATCATTTGACCAGATTAATTAGAGAAAGTTACCGCCTCAATGAGGAAACATTTTGTTGTGGATATGATATTGTAGTTATTGTCAGAGTGAATGGAAAAGAACAGGGATTCCATTCTATGGAGAGTGCCCTGCTTCACTTAGGGAAACTCCATAAAGTTATGAAAAGTGAAGAGAACGAAAAGAAGCATGAAGAAGATATTGATTAAATTAATCAGACTTTATCAGAAGTATTTGTCCCCTCTCAAGAGTACACGTTGTCCTTATATACCTACGTGCTCTCAGTACGGATTAGAAGCTATTGAGAAATATGGCGCGTTCAAAGGCAGTATTCTGGCTGCATGGAGAATTCTGAGATGTAATCCCTTTTCAAAGGGAGGCTATGACCCTGTACCGTAGAAAATAGAATATATGAGGTGACAAAGTAAGAAGGAGGATACAGATTTGGGTGTATTACTAACGAAAAGTACAATGCCAATCGTAAATTGGGTAGCCGAAGTCATGGGCTGGCTGATGAATGGCATTTATAGTATTGGAGTTCATAATTTAGGTTTATGTATCATTATTTTTACAGTGATTATTTATGCCTTTATGACTCCGCTGCAGATTAAGCAGCAGAAGTTTGCAAAAATGAATGCAGTTATGAATCCAGAGCTGCAGAGTATTCAGAAGAAGTATAGAGGGAAAAAAGATCAGGCTTCTCAAATGAAAATGCAGGAAGAGACCATGGCACTTTATGAAAAATATGGTGTTTCTCCTACAGGAAGCTGTCTGCAGATGTTAATTCAGATGCCTATTTTCTTTGCTTTGTATCAGGTTATTATTAAGATTCCTGGATACATTGGAGGAATGAAGCATGTATTTGATTCTGCAGTAACACATATTACACAGGTTAGTGGTTTTTCTGAAATTATTCAGAAATTTGTGCAGGACAATGGAATTAAGAATGCCTATATTCCATTATCCGGAGAAATCAGCAACAATCAGGTAATTGACTTTTTGTATGCACTGTCTCCTTCTCAGTGGGACAAACTGGCAGATGTAGATAAATTTCAAGGATTTGCAAACATTTTGGAACAAACAGCAGATAAGCTTCAGCCAATGCAGAATTTTTTGGGACTGAATATTGCGGATAATCCATGGGCATTGATTCAGTCTGGATGGTCTACACATCAGTATTTGCTGATTTTAGCAGCTGTTTTAATTCCAGTGTTAGCTTGGGGTACACAGGTGTTAAACATGAAGTTAATGCCATCTGCAGCAGGCAATGATAAAAATGGTGGAAATTCCCAGATGGAAGCAACCATGAAGAGTATGAACCTCTTTATGCCATTGTTTACAGCGTTTATCTGCTTTACTTTCCCTGTTGGTATTGGTATTTACTGGATTATTGGTGCCGTTATTAGAAGTGTGCAGCAGTTAATCATTAACAGACATTTAAATAACATGGATATGGAACAGTTCATTAAACAGAATAAGGCGAAAATGGATAAGAAGAGAGCAAAAAGAGGTGTTACCTCTCAGAATATCAGTGAATATGCCAAGATGAATGTGCGCAATATCCAGGAGCCTCAGAGAAAAACCATTACAGAGAGAAGTAATTCTGTTCAGAATACCTCTGGATATCAAGCTTCTGTTCCTAAGACAAAACCAGGAAGTCTGGCATCAAAGGCAAATATGGTAGCAGCGTTTGATGAGAAGAACAAAGGAAAAAAGAAATAAAAGTAAGGGGGAAAAAATATGGAATTCAGAGAGTTTTCAGCGAAAACAGTAGACGAAGCAATTACAAAGGCAAGTCTTGAGTTTGAGACATTTAGTGAAAACCTTGAAATAGAAGTGATTTCTGAAGGAAAAGCAGGCTTTTTAGGCTTTGGTTCCAAACCGGCAATTATCAAAGCTAGGAAAAAAGAAACCATACAGTCTGTAGAGGAGCCTACGGTTAAAGAAGAACCTAAGGCAGTGAAAAAGGAAGTACGAAAAGAAGTTAAAAAAGAAATCAAAAAAGAGCCCAAAAAAGAAGTAAAAAAAGAAGTTAAAGTAGAACCAGAGCAGCCAAAAGAAGAGAGAAAAGTTGTGGAAAGAAGTCCAGAAGAAATTGCTGAGATGAAGGCAGAGGCTGAGAAATTTTTAAGCGGTGTATTTAAGGCAATGGAGCTGGAAGTGGAAATTAAAATGGACTACAAAGCAGCAGAGGGAAATCTGGATATTGAATTTGTAGGACAGGACATGGGTATCCTCATTGGGAAGAGAGGACAGACTCTGGATTCACTGCAGTACCTTACAAGCCTAGTAGTAAACAAGGGCAGACAGGGCTATGTTCGTGTAAAACTGGATACAGAGGACTACAGAAACAGAAGAAAAGAAACACTGGAAAATTTGGCTAGAAGCATTGCATATAAAGTGAGAAAAACCAGAAAAACAGTGTCTCTGGAGCCTATGAATCCATATGAAAGAAGAATTATTCATTCTGCACTTCAGGGAAACCGTTATGTAGAAACTTATAGTGAAGGAAATGAGCCATACCGTCACGTAGTTGTAAAGTTGAAAAACAGATAAAAGAAGAAACAATGTAACAGATTATTCTAGGTGAAAGCGTGAATAATAGGGAAATCCTTTGCGCGCTTTTGCCTGGAATTTTTTCATATTTGGAAAAAAAGGAGAAGTATATGAAGGATACCATTGCTGCGGTAGCTACAGCCATGACTGCATCCGGCATCGGAATTATACGAATCAGCGGACCAGAAAGCAGGAATATTGCAGGAAAAATATATCGCTCAAAAGGCGGAAATAAAAGGATTGAAGAAGTATCTTCCCACACTATAAATTATGGTTTTATATGGGATGGAGAAGAACTAATTGATGAAGTTTTAGTTATGGTTATGGATGGACCCAGAAGCTATACAGGGGAAGATACTGTGGAAATTGATTGCCATGGTGGTGTTCTGGCCATGAAAAGAGTGCTGGAAACAGTGATAAAATATGGTGCGAGACCAGCAGAACCAGGAGAATTTACGAAACGGGCTTTTTTAAATGGACGAATCGATTTATCTCAGGCGGAAGCCGTAATTGATGTGATTAACGCACAAAATGAGTATGCATTGAAAAGTTCTGTAAGCCAGTTAAGAGGTAATATACAGAGAATTATTCGTGAAATTAGAGAGCAAATTATTTACCAGATTGCGTATATTGAGTCTGCATTAGACGATCCAGAACATATTAGTATTGATGGATATGGAGAAGAATTAAAAGCTGAAACAGAGGTCATAAAAGGAAAACTAGACCGTCTTTTGGATACCGTAAGAGAAGGAAAACTTATGAAAGAAGGTATCAAAACAGTAATTGTTGGAAAGCCAAATGCAGGAAAATCTTCGTTGTTAAATACCCTTGTGGGAGAGGAAAGAGCCATTGTTACAGACATTGCAGGAACTACTAGAGATATTCTGGAGGAGACCATTGTACTCCATGGAATTTCCCTTCGTATGATGGACACAGCAGGGATTCGTAATACAGAGGATATAGTAGAAAAAATTGGAGTAGGAAAGGCTATTGAAAATGCAAAAGATGCAGATTTAATCCTTTATGTGGTGGATGCTTCGATTCCTTTGGATGAGAATGACAAAGAGATTATAGAGCTTTTAAGAGACAAAAAAGCAGTGGTAATTCTTAATAAAACAGACTTGGAACAAATGGTGCAGGAAGAGGATTTAAAAGCATTAGTTGAGCATCCTATTGTATCTATATCTGCAAAAGAAGAAGAAGGAATTGACTGCTTAGAACAGCAGATTAAAGAGTTGTTTTTTGCAGGAAATCTTACTTTTAATGATGAAGTTTATATTACAAATATGCGTCATAAAGCAGCACTTGAGGAGGCAAAAAAGAGCATTCTTTTGGTGGAGGAAAGCATTGATATAGGAATGCCTGAGGATTTTTATTCTATTGATTTAATGAATGCTTATGAGGCTCTTGGAAGCATTATTGGTGAGGCTGTTGGTGAAGATTTAGTGAATGAAATTTTTTCTAAATTCTGTACTGGAAAATAACAAAGAAAGGAAGCCAAGGAAAATGAATGTATTAGAGGAAACATATGATGTGGCTGTGGTAGGCGCTGGTCATGCAGGGTGTGAAGCAGCTTTGGCCTGTGCTCGTCTGGGATTGGAAACGATTATGTTTACAGTAAGTGTGGATAGTATTGCCCTTATGCCCTGTAATCCCAATATAGGAGGAACATCAAAAGGTCATCTGGTAAGGGAAATTGATGCCCTTGGTGGAGAGATGGGAAAGAATATTGATAAGACTTTTATTCAGTCAAAAATGCTTAATGTGTCCAAAGGACCAGCAGTACACTCTCTTAGGGCTCAGGCTGATAAGCAGGCTTATACCAGAGAAATGAGAAGAACATTGGAGAATACAGAACATCTTACGATCCGCCAGGCAGAGGTAACAGAGATACTGGCAGAAGAGGGCATTGTCACAGGTGTTCAGACTTTTTCTGGAGCTATTTATCATGCAAAAGCAGTAGTTTTGTGTACGGGAACCTACTTAAAAGCCAGATGTATTTATGGTGATATTAGTAATTATACAGGGCCAAATGGACTACAGGCAGCTAATTATCTGACAGAATCTTTGAAAAAATTAGGTGTAGAAATGTATCGTTTTAAAACAGGAACACCTGCTCGAATTGATAAAAGAAGCGTAGATTTTTCTAAGATGGAGGAGCAGTTTGGAGATGAAAAAGTTGTACCATTTTCCTTCTCTACCAATCCGGAAGATGTACAGATTGAACAGGCATCCTGCTGGTTAACTTATACCAATGAGAGGACTCATGAAATTATTAGAGAAAACCTGGATCGCTCTCCTTTATACTCCGGAATGATAGAAGGAACAGGACCAAGATATTGTCCATCCATTGAAGATAAAGTGGTAAAATTCGCAGATAAAAATCGTCATCAGGTGTTTATTGAACCGGAAGGATTAGACACAAATGAGATGTATGTAGGCGGTATGTCAAGTTCTTTACCAGAGGATGTACAGTATGAAATGTATCGTTCTGTGAAGGGATTAGAGCATGTAAAAATTGTGAGAAATGCCTATGCTATTGAGTATGATTGTATTAATGCAAGACAGTTATATCCAACTTTAGAATTTAAAAATATCAAAGGATTGTTCTCTGGTGGACAGTTTAATGGAAGTTCAGGATACGAAGAAGCGGCGGCACAGGGACTTGTAGCAGGTATCAATGCAGCGATGAAAATGCTAGGAAAAGAGCAATTAATTCTGGATCGTTCAGAGTCTTATATTGGTGTTTTAATTGATGATTTAGTGACAAAAGAAAACCATGAACCATATAGAATGATGACTAGTCGGGCTGAATATAGGCTACTTTTAAGGCAAGATAATGCAGATTTAAGGCTACGGAAAAAAGGATATGAAGTAGGGCTTATAACACAAGAGCAGTATGATTATATACAATGGAAAGAAGAGAAGATTAAGGAAGAAGTAGAGCGAATGGAGCATGTTCATGTAGGGGCAGTTCCAGAGGTTCAGCAGCTTTTAGAAAGATATGGAAGTACGCTTTTGAAGAATGGAATTTCTCTGGCAGATTTAATCCGAAGACCGGAATTATCTTACGATCTTGTGGCTTCTTTAGATAAAAAAAGACCAGAATTGCCAGATGATGTAAGAGAACAGGTAAACATTAATATCAAGTACGATGGTTATATTAAGAGGCAGTTAAAGCAGGTAGAAGGGTTCAAAAAACTGGAAACTAAGAGATTGCCAGAGACACTGGATTATGATGAGATTAGCGGACTTCGTATAGAAGCAAAACAGAAATTGAAGGCATATAGACCGGTTTCTGTTGGTCAGGCGTCCAGGATTGCAGGGATTTCCCCAGCAGATATTTCTGTGTTACTTGTGTATATGGAATCCTATAGAAGGAGATAGATATGACATATGATTTGAAGGTTTTAGAAGAAGGATGTGCAGCCTACGGAATTGCTCTTACAGAAACTCAAAAGGAGCAGTTTATCAGGTATTATGAATTGCTGGTGGAATGGAATAAGGTGATGAATCTTACGGGGATTACAGAGCTTCAAGAAGTGCTCACAAAGCATTTTCTGGATAGTTTGTCTATTGTGAAGGCAATTGACATGGGTAAGATTCATACTTGCATTGATGTGGGAACTGGAGCTGGTTTTCCAGGGATTCCTTTGAAAATTGCTTTTCCACATTTGCAAATTACATTGCTTGATTCTTTGAAGAAGAGACTAAATTTCTTGGATACGGTGATAGGGGAATTAAAGCTGGAAGGCATTTATACTGTGCATGGAAGAGCAGAAGATGGGGCAAGAAAGGTAGAACATAGAGAACAGTATGATTTAAGTGTATCAAGGGCAGTATCTCGTCTAGCAGCTCTGTGTGAACTTTGTATGCCCTATGTAAGAGAAGGTGGATACTTTATCTCCTATAAGTCAGGAAAGGCACAGGAAGAGCTTACAGAGGCTTCTAAGGCCATTTCTGTACTGGGGGGGAAGGTAAAGAGTGCAGAGGATTTCCAACTTTATGGAACGGATATGGAGAGAACTCTTGTGGTTATTGAAAAGAAGAAAAAAACACCAAAGCAGTACCCAAGAAAAGCAGGTACACCAACAAAAGAACCAATTTTGTAAAAGAGAATAAAAGAAAAGAGCCTGAGGCTGTGCATTGATAGAAAATATCAAAAAGCAGCTTTCAGGCTCTTTTTCACAAAAAAAACACATACTTATCTAATTTTTATCACATTTTTTCCATAAAATGGTGTGAGGGTCAAAAAGACCCTTTGACGCTGACATCATAGAATTTTAAAGGAGGGAATGTTTTGATTGAAGTAAGAAATCTTGTGAAAAAGTATGGAAATCATGTAGCTGTGAATCACTTGAATTTTACAGTAGAAAAAGGAAAAATTTATGGATTTCTGGGTCCAAATGGAGCAGGAAAATCTACAACCATGAATATGATTACAGGATATATTGCGTCCACAGAAGGTGAAATTATGATTGATGGACATAATATTCTGGAGGAACCTGAGGTGGCAAAGAAAAAAATTGGATATCTCCCAGAAATTCCGCCTTTGTATCTGGATATGACAGTACAGGAATATCTGAGTTTTGCAGCAGAGTTAAAGGGCATTTCAAAAGAAAAGAGAAAATCAAACATAGAAGAAGTTATGTCAACTACAAAGGTGACAGAAGTTAAATATAGATTAATTAAAAATCTTTCTAAAGGATATAGACAAAGAGTTGGATTAGCGCAAGCTCTTTTAGGATATCCGGAAATTATTATTCTGGACGAACCTACCGTTGGTCTGGATCCAAAACAGATTATAGAAATTAGAGATTTGATAAAAAATCTGGGAAGAAAACATACGGTTATCTTAAGTTCTCATATTTTGTCAGAAGTTAGTGCGGTATGTGATCAGGTACTAATTATAGATAAAGGAAGATTAGTAGCCAGT
The DNA here is from genome assembly GCA_905200905.1 of uncultured Bacillota bacterium. Lineage (GTDB taxonomy): Bacteria > Bacillota > Clostridia > Lachnospirales > Lachnospiraceae > Blautia. Next base: position 16,954 of record CAJKMA010000033.1, on the reverse strand, counting down.
GATACACCAGAAAATCTAGGGAAAGTTATGTCAGGAACAAATTCTCTGGAAATTACAGTGAAGGGGCAGGAATCAGAAATTAGGAAGGCTTTGGATATGGTAGAGAATATTCAGGAAGTAATTTATCATGATTCTCTTGTGAAAGGCGCCTGTGATTTTACCATTAAACTATCTGGTGACATGGATATGCGCGAGAATATCTTTTTTGCACTTGCAGAGGTGAAATGCCCCATTTTGAAAATGCAGTCCAGTAATATGAGTCTGGAGGAAGTATTTTTAAAACTTACAGATGATGCAGAAAAAGAAAGACAAGTGGAAATTGAGTCGGAAATTTTTGAAGTGGATGAAAATAATCAAGAAACTAAAAAAACAGAAAATAAGAATGAGGAAGGAGAAGCATAAGTTATGCTGGCAATTTATAAAAAAGAATTAAGAAGTTATCTTACATCCATGGCAGGATATGTATTTATAGCTTTTATTTTATTGATTTTGGGAATTTATTTCACAGCTTATAATTTGCAATATGCCAGTCCTGATTTTGGTGTTACATTAAGTGCTGTAACCTTCTTATTCTTAATTATTACTCCGGTACTTACTATGAGAATTTTAGCAGAAGAGAAAAGAAATAGGACAGATCAACTTCTTCTTACAGCACCAGTGTCTGTGTGGAAAGTTGTTCTTGGAAAATATTTAAGTATGATTACCATTTATGCAATTCCCATTATCATTGCATCTATCTATCCACTGATTATGGGGCGATATGGAACCGTGTCTTATGCTATGGCGTATACGGCGATTCTGGGATTTTTCTTTTTAGGATGCGCACAGATTGCAGTGGGTTTATTTCTCTCTTCTGTAACAGAGAGTCAGGTTATTGCAGCTGTTCTTACCTTTGGTGTGTTGTTTTGTAGTTTTGTAATGGAAGGAATTGAAAGTTTCTTTTCCGATACAGCTTTAAGTTCTATGTTGGCAGTTTTGGTTCTTGCGGTTCTTTTGGCTCTTGTAATTTATCAAATGACAAAAGATGTATTGCTCTCTTCTGTAATCGGAGTTGGAATGGGAGCAGTTGTTTTGCTTCTTTATTTTGTAAAATCCTCACTTTTTTCCGGACTCATTCAAAAGGTACTGGGATTACTGGCTATTGCAAATCATTTTGACAATTTCGTAGGCGGTATTTTAGACATTACGGGTATTATTTATATGCTTTCCGTTATCTGTATTTTTGTTTTTTTAACCATTCAGTGTATTCAGAAAAGACGTTGGAGCTAAAAAAATCAAGGGAAAGGAATGCAGATATGAAGAAAATAAATTTAAAGAGTAAGATAAATTTCAAGGAAATGCTTGCAGGGACACGGGAAAATAGAAAGAAAAATAAAACGAGATTAAAACATAGTTCTTATAGCATGGCAATAACTGGAATTGTGATTGCCAGTGTAGTTATTTTTAATATGGCAATACAGGAATTGCCTTCTAAATACCGAGAAATTGATTTGAGTAGTCAGAAGCTTTATACCATTGGAGAACAGACAGAAAAAATTTTAAAGGGATTGAATAAAGATGTAAAAATGTACTTTATTGCACAAGAAGGTACGGAGAGCAGTGAGATACAGAAGCTGTTGGAAAAATATGAGGAGGGAAGTAAATATGTTCAGGTGGAACAAAAAGATCCTGCTGTAAATCCTACTTTTGTATCACAGTATACGGAAGATAATATTAGCAATAATAGCGTCATTGTAGTTTGTGGAGATAAAAGTAAAGTAGTGAATTATTCAGATATGTATGAAACAACTATTGATTACAATACGTATTCCCAACAAGTTACCGGATTTGATGGAGAAGGTCAGCTAACCAGTGCTCTGAATTATGTGGTTTCAGAAGATATGCCAATTCTCTATACACTGGAAGGACATGAAGAGAGTACTATGAGTGAAACCATGAAGGAAACCATTCAGAAAGCCAATATTGAAATTCAGAGTCTGAATCTTTTAACAGAAGAAATGGTACCAGAAGATGCAGAATGTCTTTTTGTTTTTGCTCCGGCAACAGATTTAACTGAGAGTGAGGCGGATAAAATTATTGACTACCTGGAACATGGCGGTAAGGCGTTGATTGTATCTAATTATACAGACAAAGATATGACTAATTTTAATAGGGTTTTGGAAAATTACGGTGTTCAAGCAGTAGATGGAATTGTATTTGAAGGTGATTCTAATCACCATGTATCTCAAAACCCGTATTATCTGCTTCCAAACATAGAAAGTAATGAAATAACAGGTGAATTATCCTCTGAAAGCCGTTACGTACTTACTGCTCTTTCACAAGGAATTCAGAAAGTTGAAGGCGCAAGAGATACATTGGAAATTAATAGTATTCTTAAAACTTCAGATAGCGCGTACTCGAAAACCGATTTGGAAAATATGGAAACCGCTGAAAAAGAAGAAGGAGATATTTCCGGTCCGTTTGATTTGGGAGTTATGATAACAGAAGAGATTAGTGAACAAAAAGAAACACAAATTGTTTATTTTGCATCTCAATCTATTTTTAATGATTCTATGAATGCTATGGTATCAGGCACAAATTATGAACTGTTGTCAGCTTCTCTTGGCTGGATGTGTAATACAGATGATGTAAATGTGGTTTCTATTCCAACAAAGTCTTATGATACTACCAGCTTAACCATTCCAGCAGCAGATGTTCATTTTTGGAGCATTTTTGTAACAGCGGTAATTCCAGTTGGTGTCTTGATTTTAGGATTTGGAATATGGATAAAGAGGAGAAAACAGTAATATGGAAAAAAGGAAAAAAGGGTTCATCATTGGGCTGATGGTTCTCGTGCTTTTTTCTGCACTGTATTTTGTGCTGAAATCACTTAATTTGAGTGAAGAGGAAACAGAGACAGATACAGCTACTAAAACGGTTTTTCAGACGGATGCAGCAGAGATTGCCCAGATAAAGCTAGAATATAACGGAAATAGTTATACTTTTTTACATGAAAATGATACGTGGAGTTATGCAGAGGATGAGGAGTTTCCTCTTAGTGAATCTTCTGTATTGGAGTTTGTATCAAATGTGACTTCTATTGAATCTTCCAGGGAAATTGAAAAACCAGAAGCTTTAGCAGAATATGGTTTGGATAATCCGGAGATAAAGATTACTATTCAAGATAAAAATGGAAAGTCCGTTTTGCTGGAGTTTGGTGATGATAATGAGGCTGTAGATGGCTGCTATATAAAGAAAGATGGAGAAAAGTCGGTTTACTTGGTGGATTCAACCCTAAAACAGAAGTTCTCTGTTGAGATTAAGGATTTAGCAGAAAAAGAAGAAATTCCGACTCTTTCATCTGCAGCTATTCAAAAAGTGGAAATAGATAAGGATGGTTCTGTCACAAGAATCAAAAAAGATGAAACATCAGAAACAGGATGGACATATGAGGAGATTCAGAATGAAAAGAATATGAGTTCTGTTGCAGTAGATAGTGGAAAAGTCAGCAGCCTTATGGGAAACTATAGCGGAATAACATGGCAAGAATTTGTTTCTTATGATAAAAATAACTTGTCTGCTTATGGTTTAGATTCTCCGATTAGCGTGAGTGTTGAATATGAAGTAACAGAAACTATAGATGAAGAGTCATCAGAAGAGACCAAAGCAACTAAGAGTGGTGTGTTTTATATTGGAAAACAAGATGAGAATGGTGATTATTATGCCATGCTAAAAGATGGAAAGTATATTTATACAATATCAGCGTCTATGGCTGAAAATATCATGACAATCAGCGAAGAAGATTTGGTGGGCTCTTTAGTTGCAGATTATTCGTTTGCAGATTTAGACAAGGTAACTTTTGTAAGAAATAATGAAACATACGTAGCAACAAAAACGGAGGAAGAATCAGAGCATAAATATTACTTAAATGATAAGGAAGTTGATAAAACAGTATTTTCAGAATTTTTCTCAAAAGTGACCAGTATGGAATTGCAAAGTAGAAGCAATGAGGCAGAAACGAACAATGCTTCCAAAATGACAATTATTTTTGAAAAAGAAGGAGGAATGAAAGTAACGGTAGATTATTATTCGTATGATACGAATTTCTATTTAGTAGTTGATTCTAAAGGAAACAAAATGTTAGTAAATAAAATGAAAGTAAGAGAAATGCTGGAATCATTTGATAGCGTGATTGCAGAATGGAAGAAATAAGATGTTTCACGTGAAACATTAAAAAGATAACCATGAAGCATACAGGAAAAATCTGAGATGATTCATGGTTATCCTTTTTTTAAAGGTAAATATTTAAAATTTCAACTAGTTTTTCTGGAGTTTCTAGTTGTGGCAAATGTTTTGCATGTTTTAAAATGCAAGATTCAATTGCTGGATTGCATGTCATGTAAGATTCTGCAATTTTATCAGAATCCTTTTCTCCTTCACAAGAAAGAACAGTAATACTCTGATTGATTTCGCTGAGTGCATGGTTAATACTATTGTTGGTGTATCCACTAACCAGACTGGAAAGTAAGAATTTTGAACTGCTAAAGCTTTTGTGGGCAGCTTCATAATAAGTATCAACCATTTCTGGGGTTACTGAAAATGGATTATATAAATACTTTTCAGTAAATAAAAGTTGTATATTGCTTTGACAGGTACGAATATTATAAATTAAAGTTCCAAAAACAGGTAATTCTAAAATGAATTTGTGTAATTTACTGCGCTTGCTGGGAACCCGACCTAAACTTGATAAGGATGGAGGATTAATAAGAATTAGCTTATTTATATAATCAGGGTCACTATATCCAGCAAGAACGCTGAAAGAACCAGAATATCCACTTGCTACAATATCAGTTTTTTTGCCAATAACATTTTTGATAAAGTCTGTAATTAACTGAACATACAAATAATTTGTGTAAGTGATTCTTGGCTTTTCAGAACGTCCGCATCCTAATAAATCAATGGCATAAACAGTATAAGTTTTTGCAAGTTCATCAATCACTTTATTCCATTCATAGGCAGAACTATAAACAGTTAAATCGTGAATTAAAAGGAGAGGTGTTCCATGTCCCTTTTTTCTATAATAGATTTTACCAAAACGCCATTCATAATAATTATCAGCAGAAGATTTTAGCAGGTTTTTTAAAACAGCAGTGGCAAAAATAATTCGATTAATTACATAGATAATACCAGTTGCCAAGGACAAAAGAATGCCTGCAGTCAACAACTTATGCTTGCTTTTTTTCATATAACGGCTTACCTCCTATAATGTCAGAATAGTTATAAAGATACTATTATTATAATGCAAACAAGAAAATTATACAAGAAAAGATTAAAAACGGTTATAAATGTTTCACGTGAAACATAATTCATGTACTTATAAAAAACATAAAATAATGTTTCACGTGAAACATTGCTATAGAAATAGATTTGGAAAGGTGCTATAATTGGTTTTGTACCAAATATAGAAGAAGTGAAAAATATAAGGGGAAATTTACGTGGGAAGAATTATTGCAATTGCAAATCAAAAAGGCGGAGTGGGAAAATCCACAACGGCTATTAATTTGTCAGCGTGTTTAGCAGAACTAAATCAAAAAGTTTTGTTGATTGATATTGACCCGCAGGGAAATACCACTAGTGGCGTTGGTGTGGACAAAGATCACACAGAGCAAACGCTATATGAATTATTGGTTGGAGAGTGTGAATTGAAGGATTGTATTATAGAAAATGTATACGAAAATCTTTCTTTGATTCCATCCAATGTGAATTTAGCAGGTGCGGAGATTGAATTAGTAGGCGTTGAAGGCAGAGAGTATTTATTAAAAAATCAGATTGACACAGTGAAAGATAATTATGATTTTATTATTATGGATTGTCCGCCTTCTTTGAATATTTTAACGATTAATGCTATGACTACAGCAAATTCAATTTTGGTTCCGATTCAGTGTGAATACTATGCTTTGGAAGGACTTACTCAGCTTATTCATACCATTGAACTTGTACAAGAAAGATTAAATCCAGAATTGGTAATGGAAGGTGTTGTATTTACCATGTATGATGCCAGAACAAATTTATCATTGCAGGTTGTGGAGAATGTAAAAAGTAATCTGAATCAATCCATCTATAAAACCATTATTCCGAGAAATGTGCGCTTAGCTGAAGCACCGAGTTATGGTATGCCGATTAATATTTATGATACCAAGTCGGTAGGTGCAGAAAGCTACCGACTTTTAGCTGAAGAAGTTTTAAGTAGGGAGGATGAGGAATGACGCCAAGAAAAGGAGGATTAGGTCGAGGACTGGATGCGATGATAAGTGAGACTGCTATGAAATCCAGGCCAACCACAAAAAAAACAGCTCAAAACAAAGAGAGCAAGAAATCCATAGAAGAGAAGAAAGAAGAAACCGTTTTAATTGTAAAAATGTCGCAAATAGAGCCGAATAGAAAACAGCCGAGAAAACAGTTTGATGAAGATGGGTTAGTGGAATTATCAGAATCTATTAAACAGTTTGGTGTACTTCAACCTTTGTTAGTGCAGAAAAAGGATGATTATTTTGAAATCATTGCAGGGGAAAGACGTTGGCGTGCCTCTAAATTGGCAGGATTAAAAGAAGTTCCGGTTATTATCAAAGACTTTTCGGAACAAGAAGCTGTAGAAATTTCTCTTATTGAGAACATACAGAGGGAAAACCTTAATCCTATAGAAGAAGCAGCGGCATTTAAACGTCTTATGGAGGAGTTCCATTTAAAACAGGATACCATTGCAGAGAGAGTATCAAAAAGTCGTACTGCAGTTACTAATTCCATGCGGCTTTTAAAGCTGGATGAAAGGGTACAGCAGATGCTTATTGACGAGATGATTTCAACAGGACATGCAAGAGCTTTGCTTTCTATTGAGGACAAAGAGATGCAATATGGGGCTGCAATGAAAGTTTTTGATGAAAAGCTTAGTGTCCGAGAAACCGAGAAATTAGTAAAGGATATTTTGAATCCAACTGAGAAAAAACAAGAAAAAAAAGAAGATTCAGCCTTAGAATTGATATATCAGCAATTAGAAGAAAAAATCAAAGGAATTGTTGGATCGAAAGTGGCTATTCGGAGAAAAAATAAAGATAAAGGAAGAATAGAGATTGAATATTATTCACAGGATGAATTAGAACGTATTGTAGAATTATTGGAAAGTGTAAGATAAGGAGCCAGATGTACTTATGAATAAATTTATACAGAGTCTTCAGTCCTACTCTGGTATATTATTGCTTATGCTTTTGGTAGTTGTGGTTATACTATTAGTGTGTGTGTTTAATTTATCCTTAGGACTTAATAGACTGAATCGAAAATATGCTCTTTTTATGAAAGGAAAGGACGGGCAATCACTGGAGAAACTGTTTAAAAGAAAATTTGATTTGATTGAAAAATTGGCAGTGAATTCAGAGCTTAATGCAGAAAATATTCAAAAACTAGAAAAAATGCAGAAACTTTCCTTGAATAAATATAGCATTGTGAAATACGATGCCTTTGAAGATATGGGAGGCAAATTAAGTTTTGTGTTAGCAATGTTAGACTCAAAAAATACAGGATTTTTGCTCAATGCTATTCACAGTCGTGAAAATTGTTTTCTTTATGTCAAGGAAATTGTAAATGGGGAATCCTATGTAATGCTCAGCGGAGAAGAAATTGAAGCTTTAAAAAGAGCGGTGAATTTTGGGATTGAGGAAAGTGAATTCGATATATTTAGTCAAGAAAATATTTAAAAATAAAGAAGGAGAACGAATATGTTAGATATCAGATTTTTAAGAGAAAACCCAGAAGTGGTGAAACAGAATATTAGAAATAAATTTCAGGACAGCAAACTGCCTTTGGTAGATGAAGTGATCGAATTGGATAAGAGAAATAGGGAAATCAAGCAAGAAGTAGAAGCTTTAAGAGCAGAGAGAAATAAGATTTCCAAAATGATTGGCGGTCTCATGAAACAAGGTAAAAAAGAGGAGGCAGAAGAGGCAAAGAAAAAAGTTACTGCCAATGCAGAAACAGTAGAAAGATTGTCAGCAGAAGAAAAAGAAGTAGAAGAAAAAATCAAAACGATTATGATGACAATTCCAAATATCATTGACCCATCTGTTCCTATTGGAAAAGATGACAGCGAAAATGTGGAAGTGCAGAAATATGGAGAGCCAGTCGTTCCTGAATTTGAAATTCCGTATCACACAGACATTATGGAACGTTTTGATGGTATTGACCTTGCTAGCGCTGGAGAAGTGGCAGGAAATGGTTTTTATTATCTTATGGGAGATATTGCAAGAATCCATTCGGCGGTTATCTCTTATGCAAGAGATTTTATGATTAACCGTGGATTTACGTATTGTATTCCGCCTTTTATGATTCGCAGCAAGGTGGTAACAGGTGTTATGAGCTTTGCTGAGATGGATGCAATGATGTATAAAATTGAAGGAGAGGATTTGTATCTCATTGGAACCAGCGAACATTCCATGATTGGTAAATTTATTGATACCATTACACCAGAGGAAGAACTTCCAAAAACTTTAACCAGCTATTCTCCATGCTTCCGTAAGGAAAAAGGTGCTCACGGTATTGAGGAAAGAGGTGTATACCGAATCCATCAATTTGAAAAACAGGAAATGATTGTTGTGTGTAAGCCAGAGGATAGTCCTATGTGGTTTGATAAGTTATGGCAGAACACAGTAGATTTGTTCCGCTCTCTGGATATTCCGGTAAGAACATTAGAATGTTGTTCAGGAGATCTGGCAGACTTAAAGGTGAAATCTGTGGATGTAGAAGCATGGTCTCCAAGACAGAAAAAATATTTCGAGGTGGGAAGCTGTTCAAACCTTGGGGATGCACAGGCTAGAAGATTGGGTATCCGTGTCAGTGGCCCAGATGGAAAATATCTGGCACATACATTGAATAATACGGTAGTTGCTCCGCCGAGAATGTTGATCGCATTTTTGGAAAATAATTTACAGGTAGATGGTTCTGTTAAAATTCCAGAGGCATTAAGACCATATATGGGCGGTATGGAAGCAATTATTCCAAGCAAATAGATGGAGGTGCATCATTGCACAGTTATTTAAAATCAATTGGATTTTCAGAGATAGAAGATAAAAAACAGCTAGACGCAGTTTTGAATGACGTGATTCAGACATATGATGAAAAAATTGTGGTAGAAGACAGAAACGGTCATTTATTCACAGAACTTTCCAAGATGTATGGATGTGATTTTGGAATTACTGTTTGTGGAGAATATAATGAAAAGAACCAGTTTGAAATGGAATATTATTTTCCGTATTTCAGAGGCACTGGAATCACCATGCAGGAAGAAGTGACTATAGAAAAACATGCAGGAAAAGAATCCTTTGCGGGGGCTTGTGATGACCTCCGCATTGGAGTGACTGTGATTTTTTATCTGCAAAATGCAGGCGAATATCTGACACATCGGAGTAGAGGTCATATTTCAGATAGCGTATATAATGTTACGCTATCAGGATTAGCAAAAAAAGGTACGATTTTGCTTCCTGTTATGACTTTGGAGGAAGAAGAACAGCAGTCTAAGCGGGATGCGGCTGACAGGGGCCGCTTAATAGCAGCTGCAAAAAACGGAGACGAAGAAGCCATGGAAAGCCTTACCATAGAAGATATGGATACATATTCCATGATTTCCCAGAGAGTACAAAATGAGGATATCTATAGTATTGTAGATACTTATTTTATTCCATATGGAATGGAATGTGATTTGTATAATATTATGGGACAGATTTTAGAAGTGACCAAGGTTTGCAATACAGATACAGGCGATAAAATTTATGAGCTGCGGATTTGTTGTAATGGCTTGGAAATGGATATCTGTATTAATGAAAATGACTTGCTGGGTGTTCCTTTGGTAGGAAGGCGGTTCAAAGGAATTGTGTGGCTCCAAGGATATGTAGAGTTTGAGTATTAGATTAAGATGGAGTGGGAGACAGTTTTTGAAATAGCTGGATTCCCGCTCTATTTTTTACCGTTCCCTGCGGGAATCGAACCCACAACTAGCGCTTAGGAGTATGGCTTACCATGTGATACACGGTTCGGATGTAACTTCCAATATCATCCCTTACGCAGAATGACTTGTAGTAAACGAACTTTATGGTGCAAAACACCTATTCTGACGCAGTTTTATGTGTCCGTTGGGGAGTCCTATTAGCAAATTCTTAGCAAGAGGACACCCCGCCAAAGCTGATTGCTACTGTCATTCTTCACTCCTTTAGTCAAAATGACAAGGCAAACACATGGAGGTTACTATGGACAAGAAAGAGAAAAAGTCACTGCCAGAACCGCGCACATATACCGTGGAACAGATTGCAGCCATGCTAAACATTGGCCGCACAACCGCATATCAGCTCGTCAAGCAGGAGGAGTTCAGAATCGTTCGCATAGGAAATGCGATTCGTGTTTCCAAGAAATCTTTTGACGAGTGGTTGGAAAGTTTGGAATTGTGAATATTGCAAGAAACGCCGTAGGATCAAAAAACCTATGGCGTTTTTGCTCAATACAAACTGACTTAAATCATATTCTATTTATTGCTGGATAATTGACTATCGTGCCCAAAAAGAGTATGATGTATTATGAGTTATTATATTTATGGGAGGTGATTTGTGTATGGCAACAGCTGATCAGATAAAGAGCCTTGTAAAGGCATATGTTGACCGTAATGATGAAAAATTTAAAACTGTTGTATTGCAAATAGCTGCTCATGAAGCCAAACTTGGACATGATAACTTCGCACGAGAGTTAAAATTGCAAATTGATAAACTTGGAAATAAACGAGCGAGTATAGTACAACTTACATCTCAGAATCCTATGCTTTTGCTATCCACTCCAAACTACGATTTAAGCGAACTTATTGTTTCTGATGATATTAGTGAAAAAATACAGCGTATTCTTAATGAGTATCGCAACAGAAACAAACTATATTCATACGGCTTGGTCAATAGAAGAAAAATTCTAATCGAAGGCCAGCCTGGAACTGGTAAAACATTAACAGCGTCTATTATTGCTTCCGAATTGTCTCTTCCTTTGTATACAGTACAAATGGATAAACTTGTTACAAAATTCATGGGAGAAACCAGCGCAAAGTTACGCCAAATATTTGATAGTATTCAATCAATTACCGGTGTTTATTTCTTCGATGAATTTGATGCCATTGGTGCAGACAGAAGTCTTGATAATGAAGTGGGAGAAATGAGAAGAATTCTTAACTCGTTTCTTCAATTTATAGAGCAAGACTCTTCTGAAAGTATAATAATTGCTGCAACTAACAACCAACGATTACTTGATCAAGCATTATTTAGGCGGTTTGATGATGTTCTTCATTATTCCTTACCGACCACAGATGAGATACAGCGTTTGTTCAAATACAAACTAGTTAATTATGATAAACATTTCAGGATAACTAAAGAACTTATTCAAGCTGCTAATGGACTTAATCATGCAGAAATCGTAAAAGTATGTGATGATGCAATAAAGTCCTCAATTTTAGGAGACCAACCCCTGACTTCAAAAGGGCTCTCTGCTCTTTTGCATGAAAGAAAAAATATCTATTCATATAAGGAGGCATAAGACGAATGGCTGTAGACAAAAAGAATATTTTTTTATCTCAGACAGCCGAGCCGCTGTCTTATTCCTCTGTATCACGCCCTATAGGTAGTAATTATCCTCATAGAACTGCCACATCACATGCTAATTTCATCCAGCGCAAGTTAAGAGAATGCTACGCTGAATCACTTACGCAACGACAGGTAGCTGCTATTCGATATAAAGAAGGAGTTTATCTTGAATTTTCGGGCGCTTCACAACATGACCTGGCTGTAAAAAGCCTGGAAAATCGAACTCAAGGTATTCGACTTTTAAATGTCCATGAAGATACCGAAACAAATACTGTTAAAGCAACCGTTTATATTCCTGCCGGAAAAGAGAACTATTTTATTCAGAAAGTCGAGGCTTATGCTTCTGAACAAACAAAATCAGGAAAGCCTAAAAACAACGATTTGGTTAGCAGCATTGAAAATGTTAAATTAGCAATGTTGGAGTCATTTTGGGTTGGTAAACCCGATACTATTCCTACAGATGACCCTATATGGTGTGAGCTGTGGTTAAGGTATGATTATCAAACTACTAACCCTGAATCTTGGAGAGTCACGGAGGAAAATATTACTTTAATCTGTCAAGAAAACAATATTCCGATTGATGAAAAACGTATTATTTTCCCAGAAAGAATTGTAAAATTAATTCGCGCCAATGCTCATACTTTAAAAAATTTAATTAGTATGTGCCCATTTATTACTGAAATACGCTGTGCTCCGGAGGCAACTACTTTTTTTGACGAACTGTCAAATTCTGAACAGACTGAATGGGTTGATGAGTTGCTCTCTCGGACTACATATGAAAATGATGATGTTTCGGTCTGTTTATTAGATACAGGCATAACATCTGGTCATTCTTTATTAGCACCAGCTACAAACATCAATCATATTCAATCAGTAAATACCACTTGGGGAAACGGTGATCATCAAGGTCATGGCACCGAAATGGCCGGCATTGCCTTATTCTATGATTTAAAGAAGGCATTGGAATCAAGAAAACCAATTTCAGTATCTCATGAAATTGAATCAGTGAAAATACTACCTCCTACTGGTGGAAACTTACCAGAATTATATGGTGCAATAACAGAACAAGCTGTTTCCTTGGCGGAAATCTCCAATCCAAAGTCTAAACGTGTTATTTGCATGGCCGTAACTGCTCCAGATCATAATACTTTTGATGGTAGCCCTACATCTTGGTCTGCTGCCTTAGATAGTATTACATCTGGTGCTGATGAAGAAAATGAAAAACGTTTGTTTTTAATCAGTGCAGGTAATGTTTATCCTGACGAATTTGTAAGGAGTCCCTACCCTGACGCAAATACATTACATTGTGTTGAAAGTCCAGGACAATCTTGGAATGCTATAACTATTGGTGCTTATACTAATGATGTTACAATCAGTAATCCTGATTTTTCTGGATATACTCCGCTTACCTCATTAGGTGCATTATCTCCTTATAGCTCAACCTCTGAAACATGGAGTAGTAAATGGCCTATAAAACCTGATGTATTATTCGAAGGAGGAAATATTTGTTCGAACGGTACAGATTATACCGAATGTCCTGATTTGTCATTACTAACAACAAATTATCGACCACTTATAAAGCAATTTTCTACCATTTGGGGAACAAGTTCTGCTACAGCACAAGCTGCATGGTTCTGTGCACAAATTTTAAATGAATATCCTAATATATGGCCCGAAACAGTTCGTGCTCTTATGATTCATTCAGCTAGTTGGACTCCTGAAATGAAAAAGCAATTCTGTACCGAAGATACAAAAACCAAAGGAAGGCGTAGACTTTTAAGAACTTGTGGTTATGGTATTCCGAATCTTCAAAAGGCAATACAGTGCATGAATAACAGTGTAAATATGGTTATTCAAGGTGAATTGCAACCTTATGATAAAAAAAGCATGAAAGAAATGCACTTACACACATTGCCTTGGCCAAAAGAAGTTCTCCAATCTTTAGGAGAAATACCTGTAACATTGAAAGTAACTTTATCGTACTTTATCGAACCAGGTCCAGGAGAAGTTGGGTGGAAAGATAAATATCGTTATCCGTCATGTGGTCTTAGATTTGATGTAATCAATTCTGACGAGACTTTAGATGATTTTAAAAAACGTATAAATGTAAAAATGCGTGGTGATGATAAAAAGGATAAAGGCGACGGAAGTAGCGGAAGCGATAGATGGTATTTAGGCTCAGATAATCGAGATGTTGGTTCAGTTCACTCTGATTTTTGTGAACTAAATGCTGTTGATTTATGTGACTGTAATCATATTGCTGTATTTCCTGTTATTGGTTGGTGGAGAGAACGAGATTATCTTAAACGATATGATAAAAAAGTAAGATATTCCCTGATAGTCTCTTTATCAACACCTAAAACAGACACTGATTTATATACTCCTATTATAACTCAGATTACACCAACAACCAAAATTTCTATACCAACTCCATAGAACTCATATTTTAAACGTCATAGAAAACTCTATGGCGTTTTTTTATACCCATTTTTGAAGGAGGCTGGCAATGAAACTGACAGAAGCAGAAATGAGGATGGTGTTTCAGATTGAAAGTACCAATCAGAACGCTGTCCTGAATGAGATTTACATGACAGGGCGCTATGCGCCGAACCCGGCAACGAAAGAAACGGCGGAAGGCCTTCTGGACAAGCTCCGCCCACTGGCGGATCAGGAGTGCATGGATTTGATCCGCAAGGTGCAGGCCGAATACCGTCTGCCGGAGAAAGCCCGCACCATCGGGGAAATGCTGGCAGAGGCCAGACAGCAATCCGGGGCGCAGAAGTTATCCGGCCATGACATTATGGCTTTGGAGCGTTTCGACCCGGCGACCAGACACATGATCGTCTTTGATGTTCTTACCCATGACTCGCCTGTTGGCTGGAAGGGTGAGAAAATGCGCCTGTTCCTGACTGACGCCGGATACAGCAAGGCTTTGGAGAATCAGGAAAAGGGTCATATCAAAATCCGCAACCATGCGAAGGTGCTTTCCGGCGACCTCCACTATGACCATAAAGACCGTGAGAGGTAGCCGACTGAAAACTGTATCAAAATTAGTGGGATATCTTCTGTTTTTCCCTCTGTGGCTTGCGTTCTGAACAGGGCGTGGATGTTTTCCCATGTGGAAGGTAACGGAGGCATACAGACGGATAAACCGCTCAAAACCAACACTTTTTATTTTCGCAGGAAGGAGGTGCGAAGATGGCTGTTTTTCGTATTGAAAAGACCCGTGATTATACGGTCATGTCGAACCATCACTTGAAAGATCGGACGCTGACCCTGAAATCCAAAGGGCTGCTGTCCATGATGTTGTCGCTCCCTGACGAGTGGAATTACACCACCAGAGGTCTTGCGGCGATCTGCCGGGAAGGTGTGGACAGCATCGGTGCGGCGTTGAAGGAGCTGGAAACCCACGGGTATATCCGGCGCACACAGCTTCGGGATGAAAAAGGCAAGATCACGGATACCGAGTATGTCATTTACGAAATGCCTCAGTGCGAGCCGCCGTCAAGCCCAGGTACGCCTTTACCGGGTACGGCAAAGCCATATACGGAAAACCCGGATATGGGTGTCCCGGATACGGCGGAACCGTGTACGGAAACCCCCGCACAATTAAATACTAATCAACCAAAGACTGATTTATCAAGTACGGAACTATCAAATCCTATCCAATCAAATCCCCCTACCCCCGCAGGGGCAAGGATGGGAACGGATCGGATGGGAGCCAGAGAATGTTATCGTGAAGTGATTTTGGATAACATCGAGTACAGCTATCTGGTGCAGGACAGCCATATCGACCGTGAGCAGCTTGACGAGATCGTTGACCTGATCGTGGATACCGTATGTTCTGCCCGCAAAGTCATCCGCATTGCCGGAGATGATTATCCGGCGGAGGTGGTAAAGTCCCGGTTTATGAAGCTGGACAGTTCCCATGTTCAGTATGTTATGGACTGCATGAAGGACAACACCACCTATGTCCGCAATATCAAGAAATACCTTCTGGCGGCGCTGTATAACGCCCCGACCACCATCAACAGCTACTATTCTTCCCTGGTGCAGCACGATATGTACGGGGATGGACAAAGGGGGCGAGGCTAAATGCAGGAGGAAGTAACGCGGGGCGCCGTGACGCTCATTGTTGACGGAGCCAAGCTAAGTGAGCAGGTCTTTGAAAAGGCCGTCAAAAAGTTCCTGGAGGAAATCCAGAAAAACCAGAAGCCCAAAATCTATCGCGGCAGGCAGAGCCTTAAACAGCTTGCCAACCAGAACGCCGGTCTTGCCAATATCGAGATCAGCGACAAGAATATCAAGGCTTTCTCCCATGTGGCGAAGAAATACCATGTAGATTTTGCCTTGAAGAAAGACACCGCCGCAGAGCAGCCCCGTTACCTGGTCTTTTTCAAAAGCCGGGACACGGATGCCATCACAGCGGCATTTCAGGAGTTTGCCAGTCGAAAAATGAGCTGTGAAGAAAAGCCCTCCATCCGGGAGCGGCTGACCCAGGCGAAGGAACAGGCGGCGGAGAAAACGGAACACCGCACCATTGACCGGGAGAAAGTAAAGGTCAAAGATCGGAGCGTGCAGAGATGAACATGAAAAAGGTGTTTTTGCTGAACCTTCCGTATCTTCTGTTTGTGTATCCCTTCGATAAGCTGGCACAGGCTTTCCGGCTTGCGCCCGGCGCTGACCTCTCCGGCAAGCTGCTCTCCATCGGGGACGGCTTAACGGAAGCACTTTCCTCCCTGTGGCTCAGTTTTCATCCCACGGACCTGCTGATCGGCATAGCCGGTGCGGTGATTTTCCGCATGGCAGTCTACCTGAAAGGCAAGAACGCCAAGAAATACCGCCACGGGATCGAGTATGGCTCTGCCCGGTGGGGTACGGCGGCGGATATTGCTCCTTACATGGACAAGGACTTTTTCCAAAACATCCCCATGACGCAGACGGAACGGATCACGATGGCGAGCCGCCCAAAGCAGCCGAAGTATGCCAGAAATAAAAACATTCTGGTGATCGGCGGTTCCGGCAGCGGCAAGACGCGGTTCTTCTGTAAGCCGTCTCTGCTGCAAGCCCATTCGTCCTATGTCTGCACCGATCCGAAAGGAACCTTGCTGCCGGAGATCGGCACTTTCCTGGAACGGAAGAAATACCGTATCAAGTGCCTCAACCTGATAAACTTCCGAAAATCCATGAAATACAATCCGCTGGCTTATATCCAATCAGAGAAAGATATCTTAAAGCTGGTGAACGCCCTGTGTACTGGTCAAGCTTTTTGGTAACACTTTGTTCGGAAATCATGCTCTATATCGAAACTCCATTGGTGT
>CAJKMA010000032.1 GCA_905200905.1 uncultured Bacillota bacterium | reverse complement strand
GTGTAAGTGCTAAGAATCTGGAAAGCTATTTAAGCTGTGACAAAATTATTGCATGCGGCGGAAGCTGGATGGTAAAAGGTGATTTAGTAAAAGCCGGAAAATTCGATGAAATCAAAAATCTTACTGAAGAAGCTGTAAAATTAGCTGCTTCCATCAGAAATAAATAAAAATACCAGAATAGAGGAGAATAAGAAAATGGCAAAAAAAGTAATTACATTTGGTGAGATTATGTTAAGATTAGCTCCAGAAGGATATTATCGTTTTGTACAGGCTGATACCTTTGGAGCAACCTACGGTGGTGGAGAAGCAAACGTAGCAGTATCTTTAGCAAACTACGGTTTTGATGCAAAATTTGTTACAAAACTTCCAAAACACGAAATTGGACAGGCTGCAATTAACTCTCTGAGAAAATACGGTGTTGATACAACAGATATTGTTCGTGGTGGTGACCGTGTAGGTATCTACTTCCTGGAAAAAGGTGCTTCCCAGAGACCATCCAAAGTTATCTATGACCGTGCAGGATCTTCTATTGCAACAGCTTCCAGAGAAGACTTTGATTGGAAAAACATTTTTGATGGTGCTGAATGGTTCCACTTTACAGGTATCACACCAGCATTAAATGATGAAGTAGCTGCTATCTGCCTGGATGCTTGTAAAGCTGCAAAAGAAGCAGGACTTACTATTTCCTGTGACTTAAACTACAGAAACAAACTGTGGTCAAAAGAAAAAGCAGGACAGGTTATGGGCGAAATCTGCAAATATGTAGACGTATGTATTGCAAATGAAGAAGATGCTGCTGACGTATTCGGAATCAAAGCTGCAAACACAGACGTTACTACAGGTACTGTAAACCATGAAGGATACAAAGATGTTGCAAAACAGTTAGCTGATCGTTTTGGATTCCAGAAAGTTGCTATTACTCTTCGTGAATCTTTATCTGCAAATGATAACAACTGGTCTGCTATGTTATATGATGGAACAGACTACTACTTCAGCAAAAAATACAAAATGCACATTGTTGACCGTGTAGGTGGCGGTGACTCCTTTGGGGGTGGATTAATCTGTGCATGCTTAAACGGATATGATGCTCAGTCTACGATTGAATTTGCAGTAGCTGCATCCTGCCTGAAACATTCTATTGAAGGGGACTTTAATATGGTTTCCATGGACGAAGTTTCTAAACTGGCAGGTGGAGATGGTTCAGGCCGTGTTCAGAGATAATATGTTGTAAATGCCAACCCTTATTGCCATTAGGGAACATTTTCATACATGGGACCCCAGATGGGTCCCGCATTCCTTCCAAATTTAAAATAAAAAATAGTGTTGAAAAACCCTCTGGATTCATAGGATACTATAAGACTAGAAATCCAGGGGGTTTTTATGCGTGTCTGTGAGCTTCGGCAAAAGGAGATTGTGAATATTTGTTCCTGCAGGACTTTGGGATGTCCTCTGGACATAGAATTTAATTGTAAGACAGGATGCGTGGAGGCACTGATTGTTCCAGTTCCTGGAAAACTATGTGGATTGTTTGGTCCAACTGCAGAATATGTGATTCCCTTTTCTTGTATTCGTCAAATTGGAGAAGATATTATTCTGGTAGAAATTCAGGAAGATCGGTGCATAAAAAAAGAATAAGAACAACTTGTGAATACATGCGTACAAGTTGTAAAATAGAAATACACAAGGAGGTGGAGTATGACACAAGAAAATGGAAAAACCAAATATTATGTTCTTATGGAAGAAATTAAAAATTCTATTTTAAGTGGAAAAATAAAAGGAGGAGAAAAGATTCCTTCTGAAAATGAGCTTTCGGCTCAGTATCATATTAGTAGACATACCGTAAGGAAGGCCCTTTCTATTTTAAGCCAGGAGGGTTATATTGTAGCAGAGCATGGAAGAGGAACTTTTTGCTCAGAACGGATGTGCCATTTGAAGCAATCTAAGAATATTGCGGTCATTACCACCTATATTTCAGATTATATTTTTCCAAGGCTCATACAGGGAATGGATAAGGTGCTGACAGAGAATGGATACAGCATTATTCTGAAAAACACAGCCAACAGCAGAAGCAAAGAGGCAAAGGTGCTGGAGGATATTCTTACTAAGGATATTGATGGTCTGATTATTGAGCCAAGTAAAAGTCAGATTTTGTGTAGGCACATGAACTTGTATGCTTTGTTGGACCAGTATCAGATTCCTTATGTGTTTATCCAGGGCGTCTATTCCCAGATGCAGGAGAAACCTCATATTCTTATGGATGACTGCCAGGGAGGGTATCTGGTGACGAAATATTTGCTGGAAATGGGGCATAGAACTTTAATCGGTATTTTTAAAGCAGATGATTTTCAGGGGAAGGAGCGTCACAAAGGGTATGTAAAGGCACTCCAGGAAGCTGGATTTTCCTATGATCCGGACCTGGTAGTGTGGTTTCATACAGAAGACAGGAAGCAGAAACCGGCCTTGGCAGTGGAGCAACTTTTGGAACAGCAGATGGAAATAGATGGGATTGTGTGCTACAATGACCAGATTGCAGTGGATGTAATCAGGGCTTTAAAGGAACTAGGAAAAAGAGTGCCGGAAGATATTTCTATTACTGGTTATGACAATTCTTTTATGGCAGCAGGAGATTTGAAACTTACCACCATTGCCCATCCCCAGGAAAAATTAGGAGAAATGGCAGCAGAGCTACTGTTAGAAAAGATTAGGGAGATACCGGAAGAAAAAAGTCAGATACCAAGACTGATTCAGCCGGAATTCATAAAGGGGAATTCTGTTATTAGACGGAATCCATGAACAAAGAATAAAAACAGGAGGAACAAAGGAAATGTTAGAGGAACTGAAAAAAGCAGTGTATGAGGCAAACATGCTTTTGCCAAAATATGGATTGGTCACTTTTACATGGGGAAATGTAAGTCAGATTGATAGGAAGACAGGGTATTTTGCTATTAAACCAAGTGGTGTAGATTATGATAAGTTGACACCAGAAGATATGGTTATTATGGATTTGGAAGGAAATAAAATTGAAGGGAAATACAATCCTTCTTCTGATACTCCTACACATATAGAGTTGTACAAGGCTTTTCCTAATATTGGCGGCGTAGTACATACTCATTCTTCCTGGGCCACAAGCTGGGCACAGGCTGGAAGAGGAATTCCATGCTATGGAACTACCCATGCAGATTATATGTATGGCGAAATTCCCTGCGTGAGATGCCTGACCAAGGAAGAAATTGAAGGTGCTTATGAGAAGAATACAGGACTTCTCATTGCAGAATATTTTAAAGATAAAGACTATGAGGCTGTTCCGGCAGTACTTTGCAAAAATCATGGGCCATTTACCTGGGGTAAGGACGGACATGAGGCAGTACACAATGCTGTTGTCCTGGAAGAAGTAGCAAAAATGGCTGCACGCTGCGAAATGATTCAGCCAAGAGTACAGCCGGCACCACAGGAATTACAGGATAAACATTACTTTAGAAAACATGGGGCAAATGCTTATTATGGGCAGAAAGTGGAATAGATCCATGTTTTAAGAAAAAGCTTACTGATTTCTAGGGAGAAACTGGAGAACAGTAAGCTTTTCTTTTTAAAATCCATCAAATTCCTCTGGTTCTTCATCTAGAGGTGGAACCCGTTTGCAACGAATTAGAAAATAGGCTATGGAGCCAAAGATTAAAACAAGGAAGGAAATGGTGGATAACCAGCCCATGTTTTTTTCCTGTATGGTGCAGTAATTAATATAGGAAAAATTCAGAAGCATCACAAATTTCATAAATACCAAAAGATTTTTCACATTCCGGTATACCCAGTTTTTATTATAGGCAGTGACTGGACCTGGAACGTTCCAGATACCTGGAAAGCGGGCTGTTACGGTGAGAAGAAGATAGAGCAGAAAACTCATGGTGGGAACAAGCCAAATATTTCCCTTGCCGCCCCAGCCGTCTGCCTCGCCCATGAAATTAAAATGTGTGGCAATGGTCTTGGGTATGGAGGGCCACTTTAAGGCAGTGTAGAGAAACATGCCCAAAAGCAAAAGGAATGAGAAAAGATTCATAGTGTTATGGAAACGAGTATTTGGTAATTTCCATTTTTGTGACATATGGGTCACTCCCTTCTTGAGATTACTTTTTTCTTTAAGCATAGTATAACAGAGGTGGGAGCATACTTCTATAAAAACGGATAAAAGAAGGAAAAATAAGAATAAAAGAAAAATTGGAGGAAAAAAGTTAAGAATTCGTTGCTTTTAGGAGAATGAACAGTGTATAATGAAGAAAATAAATAAAAACAAGTAAGAAAGAGAGGAATGGTACATGGAGTTATGGATTGGAATCCTGCTTCCCTTTTGGGGAACTGCTCTTGGAGCGGGATGTGTGTTTTTCCTAAGAGGAGAAATCAAACCTTTGGTGCAGAAAGCGCTTCTGGGATTTGCTTCTGGCGTCATGGTGGCTGCTTCTGTGTGGTCCCTTCTTATACCTGCTATGGATATGTCGGAAACCATGGGGAAATTTGCCTTTGTGCCTGCAGCAGTGGGGTTTCTATTGGGAATTTTGTTTTTGCTTGGTATGGACCGTCTGGTGCCTCATTTACATTTGGGAAATGATACACCGGAAGGAAGAAAGAGCAGTCTGAAGAAAACTACTATGTTGGTGTTGGCTGTAACCCTGCACAACATACCAGAGGGCATGGCAGTAGGAGTGGTGTTTGCCGGAATGCTGGCAGAGAATACAGAGATTACCCTGGCAGCAGCCATGGCACTGTCCTTGGGGATTGCCATTCAGAATTTCCCAGAAGGAGCAGTAATTTCCTTGCCTCTAAGAAGTGAGGAAGGTATGGGAAAAGGAAAAGCCTTCTTATATGGAGCTGGATCCGGAATTGTGGAACCAGTGGCAGCCTTTATTACAATTCTACTGTTTTCTTTGATTCAGCCTATGCTGCCTTATCTGCTGGCATTTGCGGCAGGAGCCATGATTTATGTGGTGGTAGAAGAATTGATTCCAGAGGCCAGCAAGGGAGAACATAGCAATATAGGAACCATAGGCTTTGCAGCGGGATTTGTATTAATGATGATACTGGATGTGGCTCTGGGATAGCAGTTGCTTTTCTCTTTTTTGTGTGTTATAGTTAGCATATAAAGAAGATACCCCCCTGGGGTGTAGGGAGATGATAAAATGAAAGCAGATAAACAGAAGGTGACACGACTGCTAAAGACGGCCAGAGGACAAATAGACGGGATTTTAAGAATGGTAGAAGAGGACCGTTATTGTATGGATATTTCTCAACAGCTTATGGCTACGGAGGCTATTTTAAATAAAGCGAATAAGGAAATCTTGACAGCACATTTAAAAAGTTGCGTGACGAATGCCAAGTCTGATTCAGAGCGGGAAGAAAAGGTGGATGAACTGGTGGCAATGCTGGGAAAGATATTATAGATAGCTGGAGGATAAGTGATGAAGGGAAAATTTGATGTAACAGGAATGACCTGTTCTGCCTGTTCTTCCAGGGTGGAGAAATGTGTAAGCAAATTAGAAGGGGTAGATGAGGTTAGTGTAAATTTGCTTACTAATAGTATGCAGGTGAAATATGATGAAAAGATAATCAAAGAACAGGGAATTATAGATGCTGTGGTACATGCTGGCTATGGAGCCAGTCCGGCAGAAAATGACAATGGATTTGGTAGCTCTGTATTGGCAGAACACTCAGAAGGAAACACAGGAAGCCCAGGAGAAAACCGGAAAAATCCAGTACAGGAGCATTTGGAATATATGAAAAAACGTACCTTTTGGTCTTTTGTTTTTCTGATTCCTCTTATGTATGTGTCCATGGGACATATGATTGGGGTGCCTCTTCCTGGATTTTTACATGGAACAGTGAATGCAGTGGCTTTTGCAATGACTCAGTTTTTGCTGTGTTTGCCAGTGTTGTATATTAATCGAAAATATTTTACAAAAGGATTCAGCACGTTGTTTCATGGGGCACCCAATATGGATACTCTGATTGCAGTAGGGTCTGCAGCCTCTTTGGTTTATGGCGTATTTGCTATCTATCGCATGGGGTATGGACTGGGAGTTCAGGATATGGAGCTAGTAGAACGGTATCTTCATGATTTGTATTTTGAATCCGCTGTGATGATTTTGGCGTTGATTAATATTGGAAAATATCTGGAGGCTCGATCTAAGGGAAAAACCAGCCAAGCCATTGAGAAGCTTATGGATATGGCTCCGAAAACAGCTTTTGTGGAACGAGACGGCATGGTAGTGGAGATTCCGGCAGAAGAGATTTTGCCAGGAGATGTACTTCAAGTAAAGCCAGGCAGCAGTGTTCCGGCAGATGGTGTGATTCTGGAAGGAAGTACCAGTATTGACCAGGCGGCCATTACTGGGGAGAGTATTCCAGTTCAGAAAAATACGGGAGATGCAGTAATAGCAGCTACCATGAATAAGGCGGGATTTTTCCGCATGAAAGCAACCAAGGTGGGAAAAGATACTACCTTTGCTCAGATTATCCGTTTGGTGGAGGATGCCAGCGCCAGTAAGGCGCCCATTGCCAAGATGGCAGATAAAATTGCAGGAGTGTTTGTGCCGGTGGTTATGGCTATTGCCTTGATAACTGGAATTGCATGGGTGATAGCTGGAGCTGATTTTGAATTTGCCTTATCCGGTGCCATTTCTGTGTTGGTGATTTCCTGTCCATGTGCTCTTGGGCTAGCTACTCCAGTTGCCATTATGGTGGGAACAGGAAAAGGAGCGGAGAATGGAATTCTCATTAAATCGGGAGAGGCATTGGAAGTGACCCATAGTATCCAGAGTGTGGTACTGGATAAGACAGGAACCATTACCCAGGGAACGCCGAAAGTGACAGATATTCAGACTTTTGGAGTAGACAAACAGGAGCTTTTAAAAATAGCAGGTGCTTTGGAGAAAAAAAGTGAACATCCATTGGCAGAAGCAGTACTGGAACAGGTAAAAGAGGAAAAGCTTACCTTGCCAGAGGTGCAGGAATTTCAAGCAGTGCCAGGAAAAGGAATTCAGGGAAAAATTCAGGGTATCCAGTATTATGCAGGGAACCTGAAATTTATGGAAGAGCAGAAGATGGATATCAGCAAGGTGCAGACTCAAGTTGAGAGGTTGGCCGAAGAGGGAAAAACACCTTTAATTTTTGCAAAAGAACAGCAGATTCTTGGAATTCTGGCAGCAGCAGATTTAGTAAAGCCCACCAGCGCCCAGGCAATCCGAGAGTTGAAAAAACTGGGAATTCAGGTTATTATGCTTACAGGTGATAATGAAAGAACAGCAAAAGCCATTCAGAAACAGCTTGATCTTGATACCGTAATTGCAGAGGTGCTTCCCCAGGATAAGGAGAGAGAAGTAGCCAAACTTCAGGAAGAGGGAAAAACCGTTGCCATGGTTGGAGATGGAATCAATGATGCACCAGCTCTGGCACGGGCAGATGTTGGAATCGCCATTGGAGCAGGAACGGATGTTGCTATTGAAAGCGCAGACATTGTGTTAATGAAAAACGATTTGTTGGATGTGGTGACAGCCGTAGGATTAAGCAAGGCTGTGATTCGCAATATTAAGGAAAATCTGTTCTGGGCATTTTTTTATAATGCTTGTGGAATTCCTTTGGCAGCAGGACTTCTGTACCCCATGTTTGGATTAAAATTAAGTCCCATGTTTGGTGCTGCAGCCATGAGTCTCAGCAGTCTTTTTGTGGTGTCTAATGCCCTTCGTCTTCGCTTTTTCCATGTTTTGAAAAAGCCGGAAGCAGAAAGGGAGGAAACGCTGATGCAGATAAAAGAGACTGTTTCAGATATAGAAGTAAAAGAAGATAAGGAGGAAAAAATTATGTTTACCATGAAAATTGAAGGAATGATGTGTCCACATTGCCAGGCAGCAGTGACAAAAGCACTCAATGCTTTAGAAGGTGTAAAAGCAGAGGTAAATCTGGAAAAGAAGGAAGCCTATGTGGAAGCAGGGGCTAATATTTCAAAAGAAGATTTAACCAAAGCAGTGACAGAAGCAGGATATGAAGTTCTTTCTGTGGAATAAGGAAAAGGAGAAAAGCAGATGATTCGGGTAGGAATGGGATATGATGTACACAAATTAACAGAAGATAGAGACTTGATTTTAGGCGGTGTGAAAATTCCTTGGGAAAAAGGACTTTTGGGACATTCCGATGCAGATGTGGTGGTACATGCGATTATGGACGCTCTTTTGGGAGCCGCAGCGCTTCGGGATATTGGAAGGCATTTTCCTGATACAGACCCACAGTACAAAGGTATTTCCAGCATCAAACTGCTTCAGCATGTAGGAAAACTTTTAGAGGAACACATGTATGTGGTTAATAATATTGATGCAACAATTATTGCTCAGAAACCAAAACTGCTTCCCTATATTGACACCATGATTGAAAATGTGGCAAAGGCCCTTCATCTGGAAAACAGTCAGGTGAATATCAAAGCAACGACAGAGGAAGGTCTGGGCTTTACCGGAAGCATGGAGGGAATTTCCGCTCAGGCTATTTGTGCTCTGACTCATGTGCAGGATTTTGTAGGGGATGACAGAGGCGAGAGAGCCTGCCCTGGCTGCTGTGGGCAGCAGTAGAAATTGATTATTCCAATCAATCAAGCTCTTGGTATATTGCCCAGAAATAAATATTGCTTCATGTGATTGAAAACCGGTTCTTCCAGGCGGAAAACCGGTTTTTCTAATGCCTGTTTTGCAAAGAGACAAGATGAAATCTTGCTTTTCTTTCCTGGCAAGGATATAATAGTTACTGTTCACATAAGAGAATAAGGAGAAGAGAATATGAGTATATTAAATGTGCAGAACCTTTCCCATGGTTTTGGAGATCGGGCAATTTTCCAGGATGTGTCTTTCCGTCTGCTAAAAGGAGAACATATTGGTCTGGTAGGCGCTAATGGTGAAGGAAAATCCACGTTTATGAATATTATTACCGGAAAACTGATGCCAGATGAAGGAAAGATTGAGTGGGCGAAAAATGTCCGTGTGGGATACCTGGACCAGCATACGGTTCTGGAAAAGGGCATGACTATCCGTGATGTATTGAAATCAGCTTTTGCCTGGCTTTTTGAGATGGAGGAGCAGATGAACGGCATCTGTGATAAAATGGGGGAGGCTTCACCGGAAGAATTAGAGCGTATGATGGAGGAGCTGGGAACCATTCAGGACATGCTCACCATGCATGATTTTTATATTATTGATTCTAAGGTGGAAGAAGTCGCCAGAGCTCTGGGGCTTACTGCCATTGGTTTGGATAAGGACGTGACAGATTTAAGTGGTGGCCAGAGGACGAAAATTCTTCTTGGCAAGCTGCTGTTGGAAAAACCGGATATTCTGCTTTTAGATGAGCCGACCAACTATCTGGATGTGGAGCATATTGAATGGTTGAAGAGATACCTTCAGGAATATGAGAATGCTTTTATTCTTATTTCCCATGATATCCCATTTTTAAATAGTGTGGTGAATCTGATTTATCATATGGACAACCAGGAATTAAACCGGTATGTGGGAGATTATGACCATTTCCAAGAAGTCTATGCAGTGAAAAAAGCCCAGCTTGAGGCAGCTTATAATAGACAGCAGCAGGAAATCAGTGAATTGAAAGACTTTGTAGCCAGAAATAAGGCCAGAGTTGCTACCAGAAATATGGCTATGTCCAGACAGAAAAAACTGGACAAAATGGATGTAATTGAGCTGGCAAAAGAGAAACCAAAACCAGAGTTTCATTTTAAGACAGCTAGACCCCCTAGCCGTTTTGTGGTGGAGACAGAAGATTTGGTGATTGGATATGAAGAACCCTTATCAAAACCTTTGGCTTTTCGGGTGGAGCGAGGAGATAAGATTGTTCTTACTGGCGCCAATGGAATTGGAAAAACAACTCTTTTGAAAAGTATCTTAGGATTGATTCAGCCAATTTCTGGCAAGGTGCATTTAGGAGATTATCTGGAAATCGGATATTTTGAGCAGGAAATGGCTCCTGGAAATAAGAATACCTGCATTCAGGAAATTTGGGATGTATTTCCTTCTTATACGCAGTATGAGGTGCGGGCATCCTTGGCAAAATGTGGACTGACTACGAAGCACATTGAAAGTCTGGTAAGAGTATTAAGCGGTGGGGAGCAGGCAAAGGTTCGTCTGTGCAAGATTCTGAATACGGAAACGAACGTCTTGATTCTGGATGAGCCTACGAATCATCTGGATGTAGAAGCCAAGGAAGAATTGAAACGAGCTTTGCAGGAATATAAAGGAACCATTCTTATGGTATGCCATGAGCCAGAATTTTATGAGGGGCTGGCAACCCAGGTATGGGATTGTTCTACATGGAGTACTAAAATTTGAGGAAGCGCTTTAGAGCGGAATAGTAAATGAAATAGTTGAAAATCAAAACTTCAAAAACTCTTATATAAAAATGAGTAATAGGAGATATAATCAAAA
Organism: uncultured Bacillota bacterium; assembly: GCA_905200905.1. Classification (GTDB taxonomy): domain Bacteria; phylum Bacillota; class Clostridia; order Lachnospirales; family Lachnospiraceae; genus Blautia. The sequence goes on along the minus strand of CAJKMA010000032.1, from coordinate 17,690 downwards.
AATATGCAGGAATTAAAAAATAAACTTGCAAAATAGAAAAGATGGTTTTATAATACAAAACATAAAAAATAAAACATGTAAAATATCTTTCAACAGGAGGAACGGTCATGTCATATGTAGATGAGGTTATTGAAGCAGTAGTGAAAAAAAATCCAGGAGAACCTGAATTCCATCAGGCAGTAAAAGAAGTTCTGGATTCCTTGAGACCAGTTGTTGAAGCAAACGAAGAGAAATATCGTAAAGAAGCCCTTCTGGAGCGTTTGGTTGAGCCGGAAAGAGTGATTATGTTCCGTGTTCCATGGGTAGACGACCAGGGAAAAGTACAGGTAAATAAAGGATATAGAGTGCAGTTTAACAGCGCCATTGGACCTTACAAAGGTGGTTTAAGACTCCATCCATCTGTAAATTTGGGTATTATTAAATTCTTGGGATTTGAACAGATTTTCAAGAACTCACTGACTGGACTTCCAATCGGCGGCGGCAAGGGTGGTTCTGATTTTGATCCAAAAGGAAAATCAGACCGTGAAGTAATGGCATTCTGCCAGAGTTTTATGACAGAATTGTACCGCCATATCGGTGCAAATACCGATGTACCTGCCGGTGATATTGGCGTTGGTGCAAGAGAAATCGGATACCTGTTCGGACAGTATAAGAGAATTCGTGACGTTTACGAAGGCGTGCTCACAGGAAAAGGCCTGACTTACGGTGGTTCCCTGGTAAGAACACAGGCTACAGGATATGGACTTTTATATTTAACAGAAGAATTGTTAAAACTCAATGGAAAAGACTTAGCAGATAAGACGGTTGCAGTGTCCGGAGCTGGAAATGTGGCAATTTATGCCATTGAAAAAGCATACCAGTTAGGAGCAAAACCAGTGACCTGTACAGATTCCACAGGCTGGGTATATGATCCGGAAGGCATTGATTTGGCAGCACTGAAAGAAATCAAAGAGGTGAAACGTGCCCGTCTGTCTGAGTATACCAAATACAGACCAAATGCACAGTATCATGAAGGAAAAGGCGTATGGAGCACAAAATGCGATGTTGCTCTGCCATGTGCTACACAGAATGAGTTGACTCTTGATGATGCAAAACTGTTAGTGCAGAACGGATGCTTTGCAGTATGTGAAGGAGCGAACATGCCTACCACTCTGGAAGCGACCAAATATTTACAGGATAATGGCATTATCTTTGCGCCAGGTAAAGCTGCTAATGCAGGTGGTGTAGCTACTTCTGCTCTGGAAATGTCCCAGAATAGCGAGCGTTTAAGCTGGAGCTTTGAAGAAGTAGATACAAAACTTCAGGGCATCATGGTAAATATTTGCCATAACATGGTAGATGCTGCTAAGAAATACGGCTTTGAAGGCAACTATGTAGTAGGAGCGAATGCAGCAGGATTTGAAAAAGTAGCAGAAGCTATGCTGGCACAGGGTGTTTGCTAAAAATAGAAAAAAAGAAAAGTGCTCCCACAGAAATTGTTATGGATTTCTGTGGGAGTTTTTGCATTCAATAGAACAATTCCATACTATTTATAAAATTTGAATTTCAAAGCACAATACGGTTTCTTTTGTATGAAGAGTCCAATCCTGCCATACCTGTGAAATATACACAGGTGGTTTGTATTGCAAGCCAGAAGCCCTTATAGCGGCTGTGAAGTGCTGGGCAGACGTACCGATTCTATTGTTCTGTGTACGCTGAAACATAACAGCATACAGGCCGGCCTCCATTCGGGTATTTCCTGCATTCTTTTTTACTTTGCGGAACAAGTAATCCGGCTGAATGTGTTCTACATCATTGCTGATGACACCCAGTTCATAACCACAGGTGAGGTAATCTACCTGCAGGGGTGTTCCTGACTGGGTAATAGGAATTGTATGAAGCCAGCTTCCTTTATCTTTTCGCTGGAATAATACATGTTCTCCATATGCGTTCCAGGCCTCCATTAAGGTTGTCACTTCTTCCAGGTAGGATAAAGTGTCCTGCATAGCCGCAATTTTTTCTTTTAATTGCTGTGTCTGCGTGCGGTACGCATGTAGAGTTTCCTTACGGTCAGTGGAGTTCATGAGAGTTTTAATTTCTTCCAGGGACATTCCTGTAGACTGGAGTGCTTTTAACATATCCATTTTTCGGTATTGATTCATTCCGTAGAGCCGGTAGCGATTTTCTAAAACACGTTCCGGTTTCAGTAAACCGATTTCATCGTAAAAAAATAGTGTGCGTTTTTCAACATGGCATAGTTTGGCAAATTCTGCGGTTGTCATTAACCCATCTTTCTGCATAAAAATCTCCCTCTTGACTATTCCCTAACGTTATACTTTATAATGCGGATTATACAAGAATAGGGAGGTTTTGTAAATGGACATGTTAAAAGATTCCTGTAAAAGAAGTCTCATTGTATTTTCCATACCGATGATTCTCAGCCTTCTGACCCAGCAGTTTTACAATATATGTGATACATTGATTGTTGGTAGATTGTTAGGAGCAGATATGCTGTCAGCAGTGGGGAATGCAGGCACCATTATTAATATCACTACGATTGTGTGCGGTGGTTTTGAACTGGGAGGACAGATGCTTTTTTCTGAAGCCATGGGGCGGAAAACTTATGGTGTAATTAAAAAAGGCGTGGTACAGATGCTGGTTTTCAGTGCTTTTACAGCAGTGATTATCAGCACTGGGGCGATTTTGTTTCGGAATGAAATTTTTTCTGCCATTGGGCTTCCAGAAGAACTCTATGGGGCAACAGGGCGTTATTTTGTCCTTTATATGGCAGGGATTCTTTTTCTGTTTCTTCAATCTATCAGTAATTCCGCGATTTTGGCTATGGGAGATTCAAAAAGCATTCTGATTCTTTCCGCAGCCAGCAGCGTGATAAATATTGTTCTGGATTACTGCTTCATACGCTTTGGGGGTATGGGAACAGAGGGGGCAGCCCTTGCAACCGTCATTGCTCAGGCAGCAGGAATGACGGGAAGCGGGTATCTGTTAAGAAAAAGGTTAAAGTCTCTGCCAGAGGACCGGGAACCAGTACCCAAGGGGCTTCTTGTGAGAATTCTGGGAATTTCCATTCCGTCTATGTTTCAGCAGTTTGCCCTTACTTTTGGAGGAGCCTTGATGCAGACTCTTATTAATTCTTTTGGGACAGAGATTTCCAATGGTTATGTGGTGGTGCAGAGAGTTACTTCTTTTGGTCTGATGCCCGTGGTTGGACTTGCCCAGAGTTTGTCTGTGTTTGGCTCAGCCAATCGTGGTGCCATGCAGTATAAGCGAATTGGAGAAGCTATCAGGTTTACCATGGTTTGGGTTCTTGGTTACATTGTGATTATGGATGCGTTTTTCCTGTGGAAGCCAGGAAGTGTGGTGTCTCTGTTTCTAAAAGAAGCAGAAGGTTCGGAAGGATTTCTTTTTGCCTGTCATTATTTGTCCTATTCTGCTTTGGCTTACCTGCTCACAGGAGTGGAATATTTAATGGAAAGTCTGCTTAGGGGATTTGGAAGAATGAAACTGTTTCTGATGACCACCCTGGTATTTCTGGTTTTGAATATAGGGCTTGCTTGGATACTGGCAGAAAGCCTGGGTCCTAATGCCATATGGGTCAGCAATATGACAGGCAGGCTGGTAGTAGCAATCCTTTCTTCAGCTTTGATGGTATATGTTTATTGCAAAGAGAAAAAATTACACATTGACAAATCCATCATTTATGAATAAACTAAGAAGAGATAAGAAAAAGCGAAGAACGGAAAGAGTATCAGAATTTTTCTTTTTCAGAGAGGGACAGTCACCGGCTGAAAGCTGTCTTAAAAGAAATCTGAGAAGGTGCATCCGGGAGCTGATTCGGTGACTATCTGATTTTTATGCAGATATCAGGTATAGCCGGAATCCGCAGAACCAGCGTTATGGGAGATGAGCGGAGGGCTAAATCTAGCCTTCAAGTAGAGTGGAACCGCGGAAACTTTTCGCCTCTATGTTGTGAAAGAGCAGCATAGGGGCTTTTTCTTTTATAAAATAAAATTCAATAGAAAGGATGTCAGAGCATGGGATTCATAGGTCATATCAAAGAAGAATTTCAAGTGATTCAGGAGCGAGATCCAGCAATTAAAACGCCTTTGGAAGTTTTACTGTATCCCAGCTTTCGGGTTATGATACAATACAGGAGAGCTCACAAACTGTATGAAAAAGGACATTTTTTCCTTGCCAGGTGGATTTCCCAAAGAGCTGCTAGAAAAACAGGAATTGAGATTCATCCGGGAGCAAAGATTGGAAGAGGCCTGTTTATTGACCATGGTTCAGGGGTGATTATTGGTGAGACCACCATTATTGGAGATAATGTAACCCTATATCAAGGAGTTACCTTAGGAGGAACCGGTAAAGAAACAGGAAAACGTCATCCCACTTTAAAAGACAATGTCATGGTGAGTGCAGGAGCAAAAATTCTTGGCTCTTTTACCATAGGGGAAAATTCAAAAATCGGAGCAGGAAGTGTTGTACTGGAGGAAGTCCCCCCAAATTGTACAGTAGTTGGCGTCCCTGGACGAGTGGTAAAAAAAGAAAATCAAAAAGTACCAAGAGTAGATATGGATCAGATACACCTTCCAGATCCTACCTTGGATGATATTCATTACCTGCAGCGGGAAAATGAACAGCTTCGTTTTGAACTACAAAGGGTAAGCTATGAACTGAAGGATATGCAGGAACGAGAAGAAAAATGCCGCAGGGCAAGAGAACTTGCAGAACAAAATATGAAAAAGGAGTAAACGCAAATGAAAATTTATAACACTTTAACAAAAAGAAAAGAAGAATTCATTCCATTAGAAGAAGGAAAGGTAAAAATGTATGTTTGCGGACCTACGGTCTATAATTTTATCCACATCGGAAATGCAAGACCTATGATCGTATTTGACACTGTCCGCCGCTACATGGAATACAAAGGATATGAGGTAAACTATGTATCAAACTTCACAGACGTGGATGATAAAATCATTGCAAAGGCAGTGGAAGAAGGGGTAAGTGCAGATGAGATTTCTTCTCGTTACATCAAAGAATGCAAAAAAGACATGGCAGACATGAATGTAAAAGAAGCTACTACACATCCCCTGGCTACACAGGAAATTGACGGTATGATTGATATGATTCAGATCTTGATTGACAAAGGCTTCGCGTATGAAGTAAATGGAACAGTTTATTTCAGAGTGAAAAATTTCAAAGAATACGGAAAATTGTCTCATAAGAATCTAGAAGATTTGCAGTCTGGATTCCGTGCTTTGCAGGTGTCTGGAGAAGATCAGAAGGAAGATCCCTTAGACTTTGTACTTTGGAAACCAAAAAAAGAAGGGGAACCTTTCTGGGTATCTCCATGGAGCGAAGGCCGCCCAGGATGGCATATTGAATGCTCTGTGATGTCCAAAAAATATCTGGGAGAGGAAATCGACATTCATGCAGGCGGTGAAGATCTGATCTTCCCACATCATGAAAATGAAATTGCCCAGTCTGAGTGCTGCAACGGAAAACAATTCGCAAGATACTGGATGCACAATGCATTTTTAAATATTGACAACCGGAAAATGTCAAAATCTCTCGGAAACTTCTTTACAGTAAGAGAAATCGGAGAAAAATATGACCTTCAGGTACTTCGTTTCTTCATGTTGAATGCACATTACAGAAGTCCATTAAACTTCAGTGCAGAATTAATGGAAGCGTCTAAGAATGCTCTGGACAGAATTATTACTTGTGTAGAGCAGTTAAAACACCTTCTGGAAACTGCACCAAAAACAGACATGACAGGAATAGAAAAGAACTTCACAGAAGAAGTGCAGGGATTTGTAAAAAAATACGAAGAGGCTATGGAGGATGATTTTAACACTGCAGATGCCATTGCAGCAATTTTCGAGCTGGTTAAATTTGCAAATACAAAGGCAGATGGGGAAAGCACAGAAGCTTTTGTAAAATATCTGTTGGATACCATTGTGCATTTAAGTGATGTTATGGGACTTTTAGTAAATAAGGAAGCAGAAGTGCTGGATGAAGACATTGAAAGACTGATTGCAGAACGCCAGGCAGCTAGAAAAGAGAAAAACTTTAAGCGTGCAGATGAGATTCGTGATGAGCTGGCAGCTATGGGCATTATCCTGAAAGACACAAGAGAGGGTGTACAATGGAAAAGGGCTTAGAATTTTTAAAAGAAACCTTTGAACTGGAATATCAGGATATCAGGACATATTCTCCTCTTACACTGGCTTATATAGGGGATGCTATTTATGAGCTGGTTATCCGCACGATTCTGGTGGAAAAAGGGAATACTCAGGTAAATAAACTGCACAAAAGAGCAAGCAGGCTGGTGAAGGCTTCCGCCCAGTCTGCCATGATCGAGAAATTAAAACCTTATCTTACAGAAGAAGAGATGGGCGTATTTAAACGTGGGAGAAATGCCAAAGCGGCTACCATGGCAAAAAATGCTACCATGTCTGATTACCGTAGGGCTACTGGTTTTGAGGCACTTATGGGATATTTATACTTGACAGAGCAGTGGGAGCGTATGTTGGAATTGATGAAAATAGGAATAAGAGAGGTAGAACAAGATGGAAACTAAATTCCAGGAGACAAAGGTAGAGGGTAGAAATGCAGTGCTGGAAGCCTTCCGCTCTGGAAAATCTGTAGATAAGTTATTTGTTCAGGAACACTGTGAAGATGGCCCTGTGAGAACGATTTTAAGAGAAGCCAAAAAAAGAGACACCATGGTGAAGTTTGTAAAAAAAGAGCGATTGGATCAGTTGTCTGAAACAGGAAAACATCAGGGTGTGATTGCTATGACTGCTGCATATGATTATGCAGAGGTGGAGGATATTTTGGAAGCAGCCAGAGAAAAAGGAGAGCCACCTTTTATCTTGCTTTTGGATAATATTGAAGATCCACACAACCTGGGAGCGATTATTCGTACTGCTAATCTAGCTGGGGCGCATGGGGTAATTATACCAAAAAACCGTGCAGTAGGACTTACCGCTACAGTGGCTAGAACGTCTGCTGGAGCCTTGCATTATACACCAGTGGCAAAGGTGACGAATCTGGCAAGAACCATTGATGACCTAAAAAAACAGGGGATGTGGTTCGTATGTGCGGATATGGGTGGAACCCAGATGTATGATTTGGATTTAAAAGGTCCTATAGGTCTGGTGATTGGAAATGAAGGAGACGGGGTTTCTAAACTGGTTCGTGAAAAATGTGATTTTATTGCATCCATTCCCATGCAGGGAGACATTGATTCTTTAAATGCTTCTGTGGCTGCAGGTGTTTTGGCCTATGAAATTGTAAGGCAAAGAATGGGGAAATAATGGAAATTCAGAAAATAGAGGAATATGAGCAACTGTCTGATGAAGAACTTTTAGAGTTGCTTCATAAGGGTAGAGAAGGACTTGAAGATTATCTCATTGATAAATATAAGGGTATGGTGTTGAAAAAAGCCCATGCTATGTATTTAATTGGCGGAGAACAGGAGGATTTGATTCAAGAGGGGATGATTGGGCTGTTTAAGGCGGTGCGAGGTTACCGGCCAGATAAAAATGCCTCTTTCTCCACTTTTGCAAATCTGTGTGTGGAACGGCAGATGTATAAAGCCATTGAGATTTCCGGCAGGCAGAAACACAAACCCTTAAATTCGTATATCTCTCTTAGCCAGGAGGACAGCCCGCTGAAAAATGCAGAGGATACGGTGTGGCAGAATCCGGAGGATATTGTGATTGGGCAGGAGAGTGCTAACCATATGCTGGAGGAGATTCAGGAGAGACTCAGCCCTTTTGAAAATCAAGTGCTTAAGGCATATCTGGATGGGTCTGATTATGTGCAGATTGCAAGGGAGATGGAGAGAGAGCCGAAATCTATTGATAATGCCCTTCAGAGGATACGAAATAAAATTCATGGAATGAAACTGGGATAGGAGGCATGGGTGTGTTATGAAAAAGAAGATTTTATCGGTGATTCCCATGAATGGACAACAGAAGAGGAAATTGGAAGAAGCAGCACAGGGAGCTGAAATTCTTTATCAAGAAATGAATGAGCTCACCAAAGAACAGGTGCAGAAAGCAAATATTATTTTGGGAAATGTGCCGCCGGCGTGGATTGAAGAATCGGAACAATTGGAATGGCTTCATTTGAATTCAGCAGGAGCAGATGCCTATGTGGTGCCTGGTATTTTAAATGAAAAAACATTGCTTACCAACAGTACAGGCGCTTATGGAAAAGCTGTATCTGAGCATATGTTTGCCATGCTGCTAGCTATGCAGAAAAAATTACATTTATATCGGGATGACCAAAAGAAGCACGTTTGGGGAGATCAAGGTGAGGTAACCTCAATTACAGATTCTGTGATTTTAATTCTGGGAGCAGGAAACATTGGAACTCATTTTGCCGCTATGGCTCATGCCTTGGGCGCTTATGTAATTGGTGTGAAACGTCATCTGGGAGGCTGTCCTGATATCATGGATGAATTACACACTATGGAAGAGTTGGAAAGCCTGCTTCCAAAGGCAGATGTAGTGGTTTCTTTTTTGCCGGCTACAGAAGCAACCAAGGGGCTGATTAATAAGAGATTTTTGGAAAATATGAAAAAAGGTAGTTTTCTGTTAAATGGAGGCAGAGGAGCTGTGGTATGTACGGAAGATTTGTGTCAGGCATTGGAGCAAGGACATCTGGCAGGGGCGGCACTGGATGTAACCGAACCGGAACCTCTTCCAAAAGACCATAGAATCTGGGACATTCCAAATGTTTTTCTTACACCGCATGTTTCTGGTTTTTATCATTTGCCGGAGACTTTGAATTTAGTAGTGAAAATAGCCATAGAGAATGTAAAACGATACGAAAAAGGAGAATCCCTGAAAAATCTTGTGAAATAAAAGAAAAAAGGCAGAGGCAAAGTTTTGTATAAACAGTATTACTTTTGCCTCTGCAAAAAGAAAAAACAAAAAAAGAGTTGACAGGGTGAACTTTGTTTGATAAAATACATACTTGTGAGACGGAAATAATAAATATGCTGCCTTGGCTCAGTTGGTAGAGCGTCGCCTTGGTAAGGCGGAGGTCGGCGGTTCAAATCCGCTAGGCAGCTGATGTGAAAACCCTTGATTTTTCAAGGGTTTTTTGTTATGTTCCTAGTTACAACATTTCTCCATTAAGGCATAAGCCCCTTTGGTTTCTATGATATCCAGCATGCTTGTCACTTCTGTCTCAAAACCTGGAAGCTTACTTAAATCTCTTCCCCAGAATTCAGTGTTGGTGCATACATCGTGTACCAGTTCTTTTGTTCCTGCATCTTTGTGTGCATAGAAAAATTCCAGTACCTGTTTGTCGTCTGATACGGTGTAGGAATCTCCATTGGAACGTTTTGCTGCTAATCCTTTGTCTGTAAGCTCTGTACCGCGGTAGAAGGCCAGATAAAAGGCAAAGGAAGCGGTGATGCATTCTGGCAGCTTTCCGAACTTTTCTACATAGCCTTCCAGAGATGGCATAACACGGGCTCTCCATTTTGAGGTGGAGTTTAAAGAAATAGACAGCAGTGCATGGTCAATAAACGGGTTTTTAAACCGCTCTGTAACTGCAAATGCAAAATCCTTGCAATCTTCTGCAGGGAGGGAGAGAGTGGGGATAATCTCCTCATAAATGGTCTTGTTCATAAAGCTGAGGATTGTCTCGTCATCCATGCAGTCCCGGACAATATCCTGCCCTGCAAGATAGGCACCTAATACCATGGAGGTATGAGCACCATTGAGAATCCGGACTTTTCTCTGTTTGTATGGTTTGTGGTTATCCGTGATCAGAACCGGAAGACCTGCTTCTTCAAATGGAAGCTCCTTTTTCAGAGAATCCGGACCTTCAATAACCCAGAAACCAAAAACCTCTCCGGTATCAATCAGATTGTCTTCGTAACCATTGCATTCATTCAGGCTTTCTGCCTCATTTTTGGGATATCCGGTTACAATCCGGTCCACCAAAGTAGAACAGAAGAGGTTTTCCTTCTCAATCCAATTCAAGAAAGTTTCTTCTAAATTCCATTGTTTCGCATAATCCAGCACACATTTTTTTAAGGCTTTTCCGTTTTCTTCTATCAGTTCACAGGCAAGGATTACAAAGCCTTTTCCTGTCTCCTGTCCAAAGGCTTGAAAACGGCGGTATAAAAACTGAGTCAGTTTTGCAGGATAGGAAGCAGGCGGCATTTCTGTAAACTGGCAGGCAGGGTCATAAACAATACCGGCCTCTGTGGTGTTGCAGGTGATAAAACGAAGTTCAGGATTTTCGGCACAGGCCATGACTGCTTCGTAGTCTTCCTTCACATTGAGGCAGCGGCTGACACAGGAAATGATACGTTTGTCATTTACCTTCTGGCCTTTTTCAAAGCCTCGTAAGTACAGTGTATAAAGGCCCTCTTGTTCATTGATTTTGTGGGTGATGCTGTCTGGTCCGGTGTGCCGTCCTGTTGGCTGCACCAGTACCACCTTACTGTTAAAATCGGTTTTTTCATTCATTACATCAACAAAATAATCTACAAAGGCACGCATAAAATTGCCTTCCCCAAACTGAAGAATCCGTTCAGGAGCTTCTTTTAAAAGATATCCCTGGTAACCTTGTTCTTCTAAGGTCTTATAGTTTAATTTATTCATAATCTTCCTCTTTCTGATACAAACATATAGTTATAAAGTCACGCCTTGTTTAAAAATTGCCATATCATGAAAACCTGCCTTCTCAGATTTTACTTCTTCTCCTGAAGCAACAGAGAGTACATATTCAAACAACTGATTGCCAAGAGTTTTTAAATCTGTACCTTCCACCATGGTTCCGCAGTTGAAGTCAATCCAGTTGCTCTTTTTTTCGTAAAGAGCAGAGTTGCTGGAAATTTTAACGGTAGGTACTGGGGAAGCGAAGGGCGTTCCTCTTCCTGTGGTAAACAGTACAATGTGAGCACCTGAGGCTGCCAGGGCTGTAGAGGCTACCAGATCATTTCCAGGAGCACTTAACAGGTTCAGTCCTTTTTCTTTTACAGGTTCTCCGTAAGAAAGTACACCACGCACAGGAGCACTTCCTGACTTTTGGGTACAGCCCATAGACTTATCTTCCAGGGTAGAGATTCCACCTTTTTTATTTCCCGGAGAAGGATTTTCATAAATCGTCTGATTGTGGCTGGTAAAATACTGTTTAAAGTCATTGATGAGGGAAACGGTTTTGTCAAACAGTTCTTCTGTTTCGCATCGGTTCATGAGCAGTGTCTCAGCACCGAACATTTCTGGTACTTCTGTAAGAATGGTGGTGCCGCCTTTGGAAATCAGAAGATCAGAGAATGCACCGACGGTTGGATTGGCTGTGATGCCGGAGAGGCCGTCAGATCCACCGCATTTCATTCCGATGATCAGTTCTTTACAGCTTATAGGTTCTCGTTTCAAAGGAGCCGCATAATCTACTAATTCCTGAATCAGTTTCAGGGCATCTTCAATCTCATCATCAGATTCCTGAGCAACCAGGAATTTTACACGGTTTTCATCATAAGAACCAATGTAGTTCTTTAATTCTCCGATGTTACTGTTTTCACATCCAAGTCCTAATACCAGTACACCTCCGGCATTTGGATGATTAATCAGGTCAGCCAGGATTTGACGGGTATGTTCCTGGTCATCGCCCATCTGAGAACATCCGTAAGGATGAGGAAATGCCGCAATGGCATCAATGCTTCCTTTTATCATGGACTGGGCTTTCTTTTCTACGGAAGTGGCGATATTGTTGACACAGCCAACCGTGGGAATGATCCAGATTTCATTGCGGACACCCACTTTTTTGTCAGCTCGGCGGTAACCCTGGAAAAAACGTTCTTCTGTAGGGATAACAGAAGTGTTTTGTTTTTCGTATGTATAAGTAAGAAGATCGCCTAAGGCTGTTTTCATATTATGTGTGTGAACCCAGGTGCCTGCCGGTATTCTTTCTTTTGTGATACCGATAGGGGAGCCGTATTTGATTACCGGTTCCTGTGCCTCGATTGTTTGAAGTGCGAATTTATGCCCCTGAGGGATATTTTCTTTTAAAGTGATTTCCTGACCTTCTATGGAAATTGTTGTACCTGCTTTTAATGGAGAAAGGGCAACTGCCACTTTGTCGGCAGGATGAATTTTAATGTAGTTCTGCATAATGGTTCCTCCTATAAATAGAGTGGGATGAAAAAATGTAAGAGCTTACATAAAATGTAAGTCTATATAGTGAAAAGGTCAAGTGGAAAACATATAAAAAAGAAAAAACAGAAGTATGCATAAAAAAAGGACAAAAAATTGTCAATATTTTTTGAGAAAACAGGTGGAAATTTTTGAAGAAAATGTGTATAATAACGGATGAAATGTAAGTGCTTACAATTTGGAGAGAAATACGTCCGGAAAAAAGGAAGTGAAAATGAATTATGAATATCTATGATATTGCAGCACTTGCAGGAGTATCTATTGCTACGGTCTCAAGAGTGGTAAATGACAGTCCCAAGGTAAGTGAAAAAACCAAGGAAAAAGTAAGAGCAGTTATGGAAGAGCAGAATTATACGCCTAATGTATTTGCAAGAGGACTGGGATTAAATTCTATGCATACAGTTGGAATTGTTTGTCCTGATGTATCAGATGCTTATATGGCAAATGCAGTGGCACATCTGGAAAAGCATTTAAAAAAATATGGATATGATTGCATTTTAGCCTGTAGTGGGTATGAATATGAGGACAAGGTCAATGCCATACAAAGGATTCTTCAAAAGCGTATTGATGCGTTGATTTTGGTGGGCTCCAACTATGCTGGAGATGGAGAAGACTGTAATACCTCTTATTTGAATCAGGCAGCCAGTGAAGTTCCTGTTTTTTTAATGAACGGATATCTTTCTTGTCCTGGTGTTTATTGTGTGCTTTCGGATGGATATCAAATTGTATATGATATGGTATCAGAATTAATTGCTGCTGGAAGAAAGCGTATTTTATTTCTTTACGATTCAAATTCCTATAGTGCTTCAGAAAAAAGAAGAGGATATGAGGATGCATTAAAAGAGAATAACATCCCTGTATTGGAAGAATTGGAAGTTTTCGGACAGAATAAAGTTTTGAAAGTCAGAGACATGCTTTTGAAGAGAAATTTGCAGAATTTTGATGCAGTGCTGGCTACAGATGATGGATTGGCAGTGGGAGCATTAAAGTATGTAAGAGAGCTTGGGTATTCCGTTCCACAGGAGGTAAATATCATAGGATTTAATGATTCGGAGCTGGCAGTTTGCTGTGAACCGGAATTGTCATCTGTTGATAACCGCGGAGAACTTTTATGTAGTACAATCGTAGAAAGTATGAATCAACTTTTAACAGGTCATTCTATTCAGCAGAAAAAGATAGTGCCGTGCTATCTTGTGAAAAGGAAAACAACAAATTTTTAAATATATTAAGGAGGTTGTTCATTATGAAAGCATTTATGGACAAAGATTTTTTATTAAGCACAGAGACTGCACAGGAATTGTATCATGAGTTTGCTTCTCAGGTTCCGGTGCTTGATTATCACTGTCATATTAATCCTCAGGAAATCGCAGAGGACAGACAGTTTGAAAATATTACGCAGGTATGGCTTGGAGGAGACCATTATAAATGGCGCCAGATGCGTTCCAATGGTGTAGAGGAATATTATATCACAGGAGATGCACCGGATAGAGAAAAATTTCAGAAATGGGCAGAAACATTGGAAAAAGCAATTGGTAACCCATTGTTTCACTGGAGTCACCTGGAGTTACAGAGATACTTCGGCTATTACGGTGTTTTAAACAGCGAAACAGCAGAAGAAGTATGGAATCTGTGCAACAAAAAACTTCAAGATCCATCTATGAGTGCAAGAAACCTGATTAAACAGTCCAACGTTACATTACTCTGTACCACAGATGATCCGGTAGACGACTTGAAATGGCATAAAATCATCAAAGAAGATGAAAGTTTTGATGTACAGGTACTTCCTGCATGGAGACCGGACAAGGCTATGAATCTTGAGAAACCGGATTACCTGGATTATCTTGGAAAACTGGCTCAGGTTTCCGGAGTAGAGATTAAGACTTTTGCAGATTTAAAAGAAGCCATTGCAAAAAGAATGGAACATTTTAACAGCATGGGCTGCTGCATTTCCGACCATGGCCTGGATTATGTAATGTATGCACCTGCAACAGAAGAGGAAGTGGAGGCTGTATTTGCACAGCGCTTGGCAGGAAAAGAAGTATCAAAGGAAGATGCAGCAAAATTCAAAACAGCGTTTATGTTGTTTGTAGCAGGAAAATATGAAGAAATGAACTGGGTAATGCAGCTTCATTATGGATGCAAAAGAGATAATAATAAAGCAATGTATGCAAAAATTGGTCCGGATACAGGGTTTGACTGCATCAGCAATTACACACCTGGAGCAGAGCTTGCAGATTTTCTAAATGCTGTTAATGAAGCAAAAAATCTGCCAAAGACTATTCTCTACAGTTTAAATCCTATTGATGATGAATTAATCGGAACAGTTCTCGGATGCTTCCAGAACAGTGATGCAGTAGGAAAGATTCAGCAGGGTTCTGCATGGTGGTTTAATGATAACAAGACCGGTATGATGAAGCAGATGACATCTTTAGCAAACCTGGGACTTCTTGGAAACTTTATTGGTATGCTGACAGATTCCAGAAGTTTTCTCTCTTATCCAAGACATGAATATTTCAGAAGAATCATGTGTGAACTGATTGGTGGCTGGGTAGAAAATGGGGAATATCCAAAGGATATGAAGAATCTGGAAAAGATTGTAAAAGGTATTTCTTATAACAATGCTGTCCGTTATTTTGGATTTAATTTGGAAACGAAGTAAAAAAGAATAGAAACGAATAGTCTGCTGTAAAAATTGCAATCAGAAAAATGCTGGATTTGTGGTTTTTACAGCAGTTTTTTTGTTATTTTTTGCCATAAAATAGCTGGTATATGAAAAATAATTGTGTTACAATACCAGAAAATAAGAAAGGAACTACAATATGATGAAAAATACTATGAAAATGAGAAGTAAGATTTTCTTGGCAGTAGTGCTTGTAACGGGAACTGTATTTTTTCATGCATGTGGAAAGGAAACCGTACAGGAGGAAAAAAGTAAAAAGAAAAATGTGAAGCAGGAAATGTTAAAAGGGGACTATGAGGCTTCTACTTTTGAAGAAACCGATGTGGAAAGTGATACGATTCAGTGGATGTGTTCTGCTTATGCTATTTATTCTCAATATAATGATAAGAGTTTGGATGCAGTGGGAGGTTTGGAAGGTAAAGATAGGGAATGGTATCAGGATTCTGTTAAAATAGCACTGGCAGATGGTTGGGGAATTTTGGGCAGAGATGCTGTAGAAGGAACGGTAGAAAAACTGATTGCGCATGGGCATAAGGAAGAATATCGGAAGGTTGTGAAAGAAATGGAGAAGAAAAACCTTTTGGAAATGTCCAAAGAAGAAGCCATGGCAAATGTGCCGGATGATAAAAATCGTCCAAGATATGAGACTGTATATGAGGCTTATCAAAAATATGGTGAAGTAGGAATTGACGGATGGGATTATTGTAGAGCATTACAGATTTTAGGGGATTGCTATCAGGCAGAATATATTAATCTTCAGGAGTGTCTGGATATGTCTCTGCCTATAGCAAAGAAACTTCAAGCTACCTATCAGGATTGGGAGGGTGTAGCTGAAAGCTATTTATATGGATACTCTTTTTGGAAAAAGGAGTTGCCAACAGATTATGACAGCCAGGAGAGATGGCAGATTTATGATGAATTAAAAAATATGGAAGCTGGTCCTTACACCTTGGCTTATGATACAACTTTAGAAAACACCTGGTCAAATGTAGAGGAGAAAATAGAACGTGCAGCAAGGGAGGAAGAAGAAGATTTAAAAAATGGATATGTTACAGTGACCTGTGAAGATGAGCCAAAAGGAGTTAGAATTCGCCTACCAGAAGAATATATATTGGATGATGAGGATAGCTCTTCTACAGAGATAGTAAGATTCAAGACTCTTGATGAATCGGGTTCCAGAGATATTACCATTACTTATGATATGACTTCTTTGGCAGAGCATGCTATGAGGGCAGAGGCAAAAAAAGACCTTGCATTGATTTCGGAGAAAACTGCCAAGAAACTTACACAGGAGCAGGGAGGAACCATGGAGAGCAGCGGCATTCAGACCAGACAGGTTGGAGACCTGGAAGTGACTTATATGATGATATATGAAGTTTATCCAGAATATCATTTGCAAAAAATTCGTTATATTACCTGGACTTCTATAGATGAAACATATTTATTAGGCTGTGAAATAGACCAGACAAGGCCAGAAGGAGTCGAGATGAGTATTAGTAAGGATGCAACCATACTGGATACTCTGTTTGGAGATGTGAAGTGGTGAGATATAGTGAAAAATACGTAGCTTTTTTTTCCTTTTTATGCTATTATAAAACGAATGGTTTGTAGAAAAACCAACTAGAAATTTGAAAGAAGGAGAAAAAAAGTGGAAAATCGTAAAATTATTCAAGTAGAAGAAAAAGTACCGCCAAAACTTTTGATTCCCCTTAGTATTCAGCATATGTTTGCCATGTTTGGGGCATCTGTGCTGGTGCCGTTTTTGTTTGGCATTAATCCGGCAATTGTGTTATTTATGAATGGTATAGGAACCTTACTATTCATTCTTATTACAAAAGGAAAAGCTCCGGCATATCTTGGCTCCAGCTTTGCATTTATTGCGCCAGCTGGAATTGTCATTAGTAAATTTGGTTATGAATATGCCCTGGGAGGCTTTGTAGCCGTGGGTTTTTGTGGCTGTATTCTGGCTTTGATTATTTACAAGTTTGGTTCAGACTGGATTGATGTAGTATTGCCGCCAGCAGCTATGG
Organism: uncultured Bacillota bacterium; assembly: GCA_905200905.1. GTDB lineage: Bacteria > Bacillota > Clostridia > Lachnospirales > Lachnospiraceae > Blautia. The sequence goes on along the minus strand of CAJKMA010000032.1, from coordinate 789 downwards.
GACCGGTTGTGGCGCTGATTGGTTTGGAATTGTCAGGTACAGCGGCAAGTAATGCTGGAATGTTAGATGAAGTTCTGGTTCCTGGAAATGTGATTGTGTTTTTGGTAACCTTAGGTGTGGCAGTGTTTGGTTCTGTTGTATTTCGGAAATTTCTTTCTGTTATTCCAATTTTGATTGCGATTATCTGCGGTTATATCGCAGCCATTGCTTGTGGAATCGTAGATTTTACAGCTGTTGCCCAGGCGCCGCTGTTCTCATTGCCGAACTTCTCTGCACCGAAATTCAATGCCCAGGCCATTGTTATTATTCTTCCGGTTATTCTGGTCATTGCCTCTGAGCATATCGGGCATCAGATTGTTACAGGGAAAATCGTAGGAAGAGATTTAATCAAAGATCCTGGTCTGCACCGTTCCCTGTTTGCGGATAACTTCTCTACCATGATTTCTGGTTTTATTGGTTCTGTACCAACAACAACGTATGGTGAGAATATTGGTGTTATGGCTATGACAAGAGTATATAGTGTGTATGTCATCGGAGGTGCTGCGGTGTTGTCCATTATCTGTTCTTTTATTGGAAAACTGACAGCTTTGATTAATACCATTCCAGGACCAGTTATTGGTGGTATTTCGTTCTTGCTTTATGGTATGATCGGAACATCGGGTATCCGTATCTTGGTGGATAGCAAGGTAGATTATGGTCGCAGCCGGAATCTGGCTCTGACCTCTGTTATTTTCGTTACAGGACTTTCCGGAATCACCATCCGGTTTGGAGAAATTGAATTAAAAGGTA
>CAJKMA010000031.1 GCA_905200905.1 uncultured Bacillota bacterium | reverse complement strand
GAATATCCTTGTCCTGTACGGAGAAGAGAATCTTAAAAAATCCCATATCTTCGAAGCGGATAAAAGTTTCTTTCCGGTACATGGCCATTCTCACTGCTGTGACAGCCCGGTCATAGCTTTTATGAATATTGGAAATCCCCTGGATTTCGATGCCAACGCCCATGTGAAGAGCCTGTGCTCTGGCAGCATCTTGGTAGGTGTCCAGAATGATATTTCTGATTTCCGGCAGCAGGGCAGGGTCTAGATTGTGTAATACCATCAATTCATAATGATCCTGGCTGATGAGACCAAATTTTACATGTTTTAAGTTGTGACTGGTTTTGAATCTTCGGACACGGTTTAAAAGAAAATCTTCCATTTCGCTGGCTTTTTGCAAATCTTCTTGTTCACTGTTTACACAAATCATAATGACAATAAAATTTCCATCCAAATTATAATATTGCTCCAGAACTTTTCGGTAATCAGCTTCATTTCCTCTCTGAAAAATAGCGTCAGCCATGGCACGGTCATGGAGAGCACTTTCATGTTGCCTTTGAATGATTCGGACACAAAAGGTCTGTATCATCTCTGTCATACTAATTTCCCAGGGCATAGTAAAAAGTGGAAAATCAACTTCATTGCAGTAATCAATGACTTCCTGTGGGATTGTATGTACATATTTTCCTACATTAATAATCAGGCCTGCTGTTTTTTGTTGGGACAGGCTGCGTACAAGAGTCATAAGCCAGTCTGAGTCATGTTCTGCTTTCGAACCTGCGGTTACAGTAAGTTCAGAACCGTGAAAATAAGGAATAATATACTCGTCTTCCAGCATATAGACCCAAGTGACTTTGTTTCTAATACTATTTTGTCCTGCACACAAGGACAATTTAAAGGGGTTTTCATTCTCCATATAAAGCTTTTTCAGACTGGCGGACATATTTTTATACCTCCTTTTTGAAACTTATTTGTACTGATAATACAAATTTTAACACAAAAATTTAGACTTCGCTACCATTTACAGGAAGAAAATATGTATTATAATAATATATATAAAAAACGTGAAGATGAAATTTAGAAGATTTTGATGTTTATTTATGGTTAACAAATGTCTTTTGTGGAAAGACGTTTGTGAAAGGGGGATTTTATTATGACAACATTGACATTAGGAAGATCTATTGACGCAGAGGATTTTTTGTTTGTAGCATTAAATGACAGTTCTTATGCAGATTGGAGAGATAGTCGTGCACCAGAAGAAACCTTGGCGCAGATGCATGTATTGAAAACAGACCGTGAAACTATTGGCGGAAGAATTAAGAAATTTTTTAGTAGAAGATAATAGAAAATACAAGAAAAAAGTCGCTTTCGTAAGAAAAAAGAAATAATTCATATGAATATTATGTCAAATAATAACATAATATGTTTTTGGAGTACCTGAAACTTGAACAAAATAGGGAAAATACTTGACATCATTTGTTCAGGATAGTAAAATTGCATTAATGTAAAGAAGCCAGTTTACAGGATACTGGCTTCTTTATTTTAGCAAAATAAGGAGGGCTCATAATATGAAGAAAAGAGCAAAATGGCTTGCTGTTGCATTGTCTTTAGCACTTACTTTAACCACAACTGCATGTGGCGGCGGTAAAGACAGCGGAAGCAAGGATGATGGTGGCAAAGGTGGAGATTCTGCATCTGCAGAAGAGATCAAAGACCTGGTTACTTGGGAAGTTGGTCTGAGAGAAATGGAAAACGTATTCATCCTGGGTACTGAGATGTCAAGTGACTTGAACGTTTTGTGTAATACAAACGAAGGTCTTCTGGAAACAGATGCCAAAGGAAAATTGATTCCTGGTCTTGCTGAAAAATGGGGAACAGAAGATGGCGGTCTTACCTGGAAATTTGAATTAAGAAAAGGCGTAAAATGGGTTGACCAGCAGGGTAACGAAAAAGGAGAATGTACAGCACAGGACTTTATTACAGGTCTTGAGTGGGTTATGAACTACCATAAAAATGGTGCAACAAACACTTCTATGCCTACAGCATTAATTAAAGGTGCTAAGGAATATTATGAATATACCAAAGGCCTTTCTGAAGAAGAAGCAAAATCTATGGATAATTCCAAATTCCTGGAAATGGTTGGAATCGAAGCTCCAGATGATTATACTGTAATTTACCACTGTGCACAGAATGCACCATACTTTGATACAGTAGCTGTATCTGCATGTCTGTATCCACTGGCTCAGGGATTCGTAGACGAAGTTGGTGTTGACAATGTTAAATCTACAGGTATTGAAGGACTGTGGTACAACGGACCTTATACTTTAACAGAGTTCATTCAGGGAAATACAAAAACTCTGACAAAGAATCCAACATACTGGGATAAAGACTGCAAACTGTTTGATACTGTAACCATCCGTATCATTGATGATGTTACAGTTGGATATTCTCTGTACGAAGCAGGTGAAATCGACCACATTGACCTGGGAGAAGCAAACCTGAGAACCATCTACGAAGATGAAAGCAATCCGTTCCACGATCAGTTAGTAGAAAAAACACCAAAGAAATTTTCTTATCAGATGCACTTCAACTATGCTAAGAATAATGACGATGGTTCTTTAGACGAAAACTGGAACAAAGCTATTGCTAATGAATCCTTCCGTCAGGCAATTTACTACGGATTAGATTTCACAACTTATATGGCAAGAACAAACTTTATTTACCCAATGCACTGTGAAAACAATGCATATACCATGAAGGGTCTTCTGTACTTCTCTGATGGAACAGATTATGTAACAAAAGTAGAAGAAGGTCTGGGACTGCCAGAATCTGATGGAGAAACACCAAGAAGATTAAATGCAGACAAAGCAGCAGAGTGCAAGACAAAAGCGATGGAAGAGCTGAAAGCTCAGGGCGTAAGCTTCCCAGTAGAAATGGATTACTACATTAAGGCTGGTGACCAGAATGCACAGGATACAGCAACAGTATTAAAACAGGCAATTTCAGAATGTCTTGGCGATGATTTCATCAAATTAAATATCGGAACTTTCGTATCTAGTGTTCAGAAAGAAGTTGTTGAGCCAAGATTACAGTCTATTATCATCAATGGATGGGGTGCTGACTACGGTGATCCTCAGAACTACTTAGGACAGGAAACATATGGCGAAGATACTGCTTACTACTCAGAGAACTATTCACATATCAATGAAGTGAAAGATGAAAAACTCATTGCAACATACAAAGAGTTTACAGAGATGGTAAATGCAGCAAATGCTATTTCTGATGACATGGATAAGAGATATCAGGCATATGTAGATGCAGAGGTATTTATGTTGAATCATGCACTTTCCGTTCCAGTTGTTTATGAAGTAGCTTGGCAGCTTACAAAAGTAAATGATTTTACAAGATCTAATGCTATGTTTGGTATCCAGAACTACATGTACAAAAACTGGGATACATCTGTAGAAGCCTATACTACAGAACAGTATGAAAAATTTGAAGAGGATTTTAATAAATAATGTTTAAATATACAATCAAGCGACTGTTACAATCTCTTGTAACAGTCCTGGTTGTTGTAACTATCGTGTTTCTGTTAATGAGAATGTTGCCAACAGATTATTTCTTTACAGAAGATCAGTTGATACATCTCACACCGGAACAGAGACAGGAGCAGTTGCAGGCAGCCGGCTTATTAGACCCGGTTCCAGAACAGCTTGTCCGCTATTATGGGCAGATTATCCGTTTTGACTTTGGTGAGTCACGGAGAATTCAGAGCGGCGTAGATGTTACAAAGGTTATCGGTTCTAAATTTACAGTATCCATGAGACTGGGATGTACCGCCCTGGTAATCGCTCTCCTTGTGGGTGTTATCATTGGTGTTATCCAGACTCTGAACAAGGACAGACTACTGGACCATGTAGGAACAGCATATACCGTCTTTGTAAATGCTGTGCCAAGTTTGGTTTCCTACTCGTTGGTATTGGTGTTTGGCTCAAAGGTCTTGGGACTACCTCCGCTATATTCTACGAGAAATGTCTCCCAGTCCTCGATTCTACCAATTGTGTGTCTGGCTCTGGCATCCATTGCCAGCTATGCATTGTGGACCAGACGTTATATGGTAGATGAACTGAACAAAGATTATATCAGACTGGCTCGTGTAAAAGGTATGTCTTCCGGCGCAATTATGGTGAAACACGTATTTAAAAATGCATTTGTACCGTTAGTACAGCAGATTCCGGCATCATTCCTTTATACCATCGGTGGTTCTCTGTTGGTGGAGAGATTCTTCTCTGTTCCAGGTATGGGGCCTCTTCTGACAGATGCAATCATCCGTTATGATGTAAATGTTGTTCAGACCCTGGCGATTCTGTATGCAACCCTTGGTATTATGGGTGTATTTATTGGAGACATCCTGATGATGCTGGTTGACCCAAGAATTAAACTTACTGGAAGAGGAGGTACACGATAATGGAAAATAAGAATAAAGATGATCTGTTCCGTTTTGTGGAGTACTCTCCAGAAGCAGCAGAGCGTACAGGCTATTCTGATTATTCTTATTGGAAGTCTGTATTCCAGAACTTTTTCAAAAAGAAATCCGCAGTAGTTATGTCCTGTGTGTTTTTTGCACTGGTGATTTTCTCTTTTGTAGCTCTGTGGATTGGAAAATATGATTTTGCAACTTTGAAGTCTGACAGTGCTCTGGCTTTCCAGAACCCAAATAGTGAGTTCTGGTTTGGTACAGATAACCTGGGACGTGACTATTGGTGTCAGGTATGGTATGCAGCACAGACCTCTATTAAGCTGGCTTTGATTGTTGCAATCGGTGAATGTGTGGTTGGTGTTATTATTGGTTGTATCTGGGGATATGTGCATCAATTAGACCGTTTCCTTACAGAGGTTTATAATGTTATCAACAACGTTCCTATGATTATTTATATGACATTGATTGCTTTGCTTGTTGGCCAGAGTTTTACTACGATGGCAGTTTCTTTAATTGCTTTTGGTTGGCTTACCATGGCAAGAAATGTCCGAAACCTGGTAATGATGTATCGTGACAGGGAATACAATCTGGCGTCCAGATGTCTGGGAACTCCGGTTAGGCGTGTTCTTACCAAGAACATTCTTCCTTATCTCATCAGTATCATCATTTTAAGACTTGCACTTTCCATTCCTGCGACCATTGCACTGGAGTCTACATTGTCCTATCTTGGTCTTGGACTGGGAATTGAAAATCCGTCACTTGGTATTTTGTTAAGAAATGCCAGAAACTACTTTTTGGATCGTCCGTATCTGCTGATTTTCCCGGCAGTGATTGTTTCTTTGATTACCATTACTTTCTATTTAGTCGGTAATGCTTTCTCAGATGCAGCGGACCCTAGAAATCACGTATAAGGAATGGAGGACCAGTAATGGCGAAAGAACCAATATTATCTGCTAAAGACGTGGAAATCCAGTTCAGCTTACGTGGCAAGCTGCTTACAGCTATCCGTAGATGTTCCCTGGATCTCTATGAAGGGGAAACCCTTGCAATCGTAGGCGAATCCGGTTCTGGAAAGTCTGTTTTTACAAAGTCTTTCCTGGGTATGCTGGATGCAAACGGAAAAATTACAAATGGTTCCATTATGTATCACGGAACCGATATTTCAAAATATACAAAAGAAAAAGAGTGGAGAACTATCCGCGGTAAGAAAATTGCCATGGTTATGCAGGATCCTATGACATCCTTAAATCCACTGAAAAAAGTTGGAAAACAGATTCAGGAAAGTATTGAACTGAATCAGGGAATCAAAGGCGCTGAGGCCAAAAAGCTGGCTATGGAGATGCTGACAAAGGTTGGTATTCCTGATCCGGAGCGCCGTTATAATCAGTATCCGCACGAATTTTCCGGCGGAATGAGACAGCGTGTTGTCATTGCCATTGCGGTAGCATGTCATCCAGAAATTTTAATTTGTGATGAACCTACAACAGCTCTTGATGTTACTATTCAGGCTCAGATTCTGAACCTGATCCGTGAACTGCAGCATGAGCTGAAAATGACCGTTGTTTACATCACTCATGACCTTGGTGTTGTGGCAAATGTTGCTGACCGTGTAGCAGTTATGTATGCAGGACAAATTGTAGAGTATGGTTTGGTAAATGAGATTTTCTATGATGCATGGCATCCATATACCTGGGCGCTGCTGTCATCCCTTCCGCAGTTGGGAATTAAGGGAGAACCACTTCCGACTATTGAAGGAACACCGCCAAACTTATTTAATACCATTAAAGGTGATGCATTTGCACCACGTAACAAACAGGCGCTTGCGATTGATTTTGAGGAGGAACCTCCTTTCTTCAAAATCACAGAGACACACCAGGCAAAAACCTGGTATTTAGATCCAAGAGCACCGAAAATCGAACAGCCAAAAGCTATTAAAACGCTGAGACAAAAAATGCAGGAGAGAGGGTAATTAATATGGCAGAAAGAGAAAAGTTAATAGAAATTAAAGATCTGCAGATTACCTTCGGCAGTGGAAAGAAGAAATTTGTGGCAGTTGACCATGTGAATTTTGATATTTACAAAGGAGAGACATTCTCTTTGGTTGGAGAGTCCGGTTCAGGCAAAACCACTATCGGACGTGCCATTACCAGAATTAACCCTGTATCTGCAGGAGAGATTTTATTTAAGGGTCAGAAAATTACTGGAAAAATTTCCAAGGAACTGGACCTTGAAGTGATTAAAAAGTGTCAGATGATTTTCCAGGATCCAATGGCATCTCTGAATGAGCGTGCAAAAGTTGACTATATTATCTCTGAGGGTTTGATTAACCATCATCTTTATAAAGATGAGAAGGACAGATATGAGAAGGTACAGGCAGCGCTTCGTGAAGTAGGATTACTTCCAGAGTTTGCTTCCCGCTTTCCTCACGAATTTTCTGGTGGACAGAGACAGCGTATTGGTATTGCCCGTGCGTTGATTATGCAGCCAGAGTTTATTGTAGCAGACGAACCAATTTCTGCATTGGATGTTTCCATTCGTGCGCAGGTATTGAATCTGCTCAATGAACTGAAGAAGACAAAAGGTTTAACTTATCTCTTCATTGCCCATGATTTATCTGTAGTAAGATTTATTTCAGACCGTATTGCAGTTATTCATAAGGGTAGAATCGTAGAGTTGGCAGAAGCAGAAGAACTGTTTATCCATCCTCTGCATCCATATACAAAGGCACTGCTTTCCGCAGTACCAATTCCGGATCCAGAGCGGGAAAAGAACAAAAAACTTCTGGTATATGATCCTTCTATTCATGATTACAGCACGGACAAACCTGTGTGGGAAGAAATTCTTCCAGGACATTTTGTTTATGGTAATCAGAAAGAGTTGGAAGAATACCGCAAAGAGATTTAATTTTGATTTTAAGAATAGTCAGCCCTAGTTGGTTTTGCCAACTGTGGCTGGCTATTCTTAACTGAAAGGAATGGAAATGATTAAGAAAATCCGCACCATATTTGAAAAATATATGATTCGCCCCATGTTGTATCAGTGTGCCACAAAGGTTTCCATTGCACTTGTGTTGTGTTTGCTTTGGGATCGTTTTATTAACCGCGAACAGTATTATTCTTTAGTAGAGTTTGCTTTCTTCGTGGCAGGGGCCTTCTTTCTGGCTTTGGCCTGGTTCCAATATTTGAGATTGGATGGCGCTCGTATTCACCATCTTATGGAAGAGAAACAGGAAAAGAAGAAAAAGAAACAACATTTTACCAAAGACATTGTTGACTTTGCAGATGAAAAGGTTATTTCTTTTAGTGAGTTGTCTGATGAGGAGCGAATTGTGTGCAGATTTTTGGGGGATTTACTCTGCGCAGTGTTGTTTTTAATCCCCGCAGGAATAGCGTTAGTTTTCTAAAAAAGAAACTGCTGTATTCACATATATCGAGAATATTTACACATTTCCAGCCCAGCCTGTGTTCGCTTTGAGCCTGTAGTCTCAAAGCGTACTCGGCAAATTCGCTGGAACTGTATAAATATTCCTGATAGCTGTTGAATGCGGCAGTTTTTTATATTGTATCGATTAGGTCACAGCCACTTATAATACGATTCCAGAGGTTTTCTCTGAGGGCGTTTTCCTGAGAATGAGGATAAGTTGTTTCTATTTCCCAATAAGGCAGGCGCTCCTGCTCCAGTTCTTCCAGGTGGGAGATATTGCCTTGTAGGTATTCATTGATTCTTCGCTGACAACTACAAAGACGTGTAGCAACTCCTCCCAGTTTAATGTCTAAGAGTTCATATCCAAAAGGTTTCGCATCTTTCATCCATAGTGTTTCCCGAATCATGTGCATAGCCTGGAGATTTTCCAGAAGTCTGGGGATAACTTTCTGTGAAATTTCCTCCATGGTGGATAAGTTTTTGGAATCATAGGCTTGTTTTAAGCGGATACCAAGGTCTCCTTTGTCTGCTAGCACCAGAGCCAGCAAATGATAAAATTCAAACAGTGTATGGTACTTTTCTACTGTTGGCATTGCTTTTTCCAGTTCTGTTGCAAGGCGGCTATAGTAGGCTTGCGTATCTACATTCTGAAGGTGATAATCAAACATACCAAGCATGACATCTTGATACAACAGATATTTGGAAGGATTATCCGTAGCCAGATTGTTACCTTTACCTTGGAATAAGGAGTCAAATTCATCTAACAGTAGGAAGCTGTCCAAAGATGCATCTGTACAGTCTTTAAAGAAACGGGAAAAATCAGGTAAAGATAGTTCCCTATGGAAGCAAAGGTAAGCAAAGGCCAGAAGTCCTGGATAAATGACTTCCAATGGGGTTTCTGCACCATTGTCCATCCATCCTGTGGTAAAGACTTCCTGAACACCTTGGTTCTGGCAGGCAAGGAGTCCTTTTGAAGTACAGGTGATTGCTTTTCTGTAGTTTTGGGAAATGCCGTTCCAATTCCATACGCCAGCAGCAAATACAGTACGATTGGACAATTCCTTGTGAACACGAAGAAGATTTTCATATATCTTTTGATCCCAGTTATAATAATCCCAGTATACCAGCCCTAAATCTGGGTCTGGCTTTTTCCAGGAAGAAGTATCTGTTTGTTCATTCACTGCATAATATCCTTTTTTTGTATTGGCAGTAATATACATGTCACTCCACATCATAGGTTTCCAACCCAGTTCCCGACAGAGTTCCAATACTTTTGTGCTATGCTCTTGGATAAGTTTTGAACTGTCGCAATACCCGTTTTCTTGCAGATAGTTTCCCAGACCAAGAAAAACTGCTTCGTCCATACCAATGTGAATGTTTCGGGTTTGAAAACAGTCTTTTAAGGAGGTAAGAATTTGGCGGATAAAGTCGTATACCTGAGGGCAGCCCACTTTCAGAATATCCGCACTGTCTTTTAAAGGTTCTGCTTGAGGCCATTTCAGGTAATTCCTAAGATGAGCCAGAGTTTGGACGCAGGGTACCAGTTCAATACCAAAACCATGGGCATAAGCGTCTAGTTCACGGAGTTCTTCCTTGGTGTAACGTCCTCGGTAAGTGCCAAAATAGGGCAGATTGGGAATTTCATAGGTATCTTCTGTGTAGAGCAGTAATTGATTCATACCAGCTCTTGCCAACATATGAATGAGCTTTTTCACTGCCGTAATAGAAGCAACTGCATTTCTGGAACAATCCAGCATAAAACCGCTTTTGGTAAAGCTGGGTGTTTCTTCCATGTGAAAATCCTCCTGAGAGTGATGCAAAATCGTGTTTAAAGCTTTAAAGAAATGAGAAGGCTCCTGGCAAATAATGGTGCAGGAATTACCTTCTTTTGTACAAGACAGAGTTTTCTGGTCACTGACAAAATGTACAGCAATCTCAAGCTGTGGGGGTGTGTCCCAGGAAAAGTCCTGCAGGAAGAGATTGGCTGCCTGACGAATATCCTCCAGGTTTAGAAAATCAGAGTTTGTGGTGTAAGTAATGAACATAAAGATACCTCCTAAATATAATTCACTCCTGATGGGTTCTGAAGAATTTTTTCTGTTCTTTGTAATAGTATAGGATGAACAGAAGTGTAGTGAGTCCCCAAGAGATTGGATAGCATAATAAAATGCTGGAAACGCCTGGCCTGTGAGGCACTACCAGGAAAATCCAGAGAATACGCAAAACACATACACCGCAGCAAGTCATAATCATAGGAATCAGAACATTACCGATTCCTCTTAAAGCACTGGATAGGATTTCAATGAAAACAAACAGTGCGTAAGAAGGAACAATCAAATGGATAATTTTCAGGCCGATTTTAATGACTTCTGGATCTGTAGTAAAAAGCTGCAGCAAATACTTTCCAGTCAGGAGAAGTACAGCAGTTACTAGAAGAGTTGCTATGAAATCCAGAAGTAAGCAGGTAGTAACACTTTGTTTCATGCGTTTGTATTTTCCGGCGCCATAATTTTGGCCAATGAAAGTTGTGATGGCTACGCTGAAAGCACCGGAAATCATCCAGTAAATGGCATCAATCTTTCCAAAGGCAGTGTAGGCAGCCATGGTGCTGGTTCCAAGACCATTCAGGGCAGACTGGACAATCATGTTTGAGGCATTGTACATCACAGACTGAAGACCGGCAGGAAGCCCAATGGTGACAATGGAAATCAACAGAAACTTATGAAAGCGGATTTTTGGGATTTCCAGACGGTAAAGGTCTTTGGATTTCATCAGTGCCCGGATAACCAGAAGTGCACTGACTGCCTGAGAAACTACAGTGGCAATGGCAGCGCCGGCTACTCCCATGTTCAAGCCCACAACCAGGATAATATCCAGGAAAATATTTAAGAAGCAGCATACAATTAAAAAATATAAAGGTCTGGTAGAATCCCCCACAGCTCTTAGAATTGCAGAGCCTACGTTATAAATAAAAACAAAAATAATACCTGCGAAGTAGATACGCAGATAAATAATAGAATCTTCTATAACATCAGCCGGTGTTTTTAGAAGATCCATCATAAAGGGGGCAAGAAGGATACCTGTAATACTGATAATAATCCCCCCAGCTACAGACAAAGCTGCTGCAGTGTGCAGTGTGTCATTTAACTCCTTCTCTTTTTTAGCCCCATAATAACGAGCGATAATAACGGTAGCACCAGAAGCCAGACCAACAAAGAAATTCACCAGAAGATTGACCATCTGCCCTGTAGAACCACCTACAGCAGCAAGAGCCTGAGTGCCTACAAAACGTCCCACCACCACAGCATCTGCGGTGTTATAAAGTTGCTGAAACAGTGTTCCCAACATAATAGGAAAAAAGAAAAACAAAAGCTGTTTCCAAATCACGCCCTCTGTAATCTGATTTACAGAAGCATCTTTTTTTTCAATGAAATCCCTCCTCATTTTGTAAAATCAATCTATCTTCATATATAGCACAGACTTTTGAAAAAGTCGATAATATTTTACTATTTTTTGGTGGCTTCTATGGTATTCTGAGAATAACAAAATGCATTATAGTATTAAGGGGAAATTACAAAGGAGGCAGGTATTTATGAAGATGCGAATTCGCAGGGCAGACCCTGCAGGGAACATTACAATTTTTGTTATGGATCAGGCAGAACGAAAGGATTATGCAGCTATTTCCAATCAGCTTTTGGCAAGGAAAGATTTAGGAGCAGAGCAAGTGGGATTTGTAGAACAAAATGCAGATGGAACCACTCATATGCAGATGATGGGAGGAGAATTCTGTGGAAATGCTACTAGAAGTTTTGGTTATCTCATGAGCTTGTTGTCAGAGGAGAAGCCCCAGGAGGTAGAAGTAGATGTTAGTGGCTCCAAAGAGCTTTTAAAAGCAGAGGTAGATTTGGAAAAGGGAACCAGCAGAACCCAGATGCCTTTGCCTCAGAATATTGTAACGTTACCGTCTGTGCAGGGAGAGCAATACAACATGGTAGTATTTGAAGGTGTATGTCACATTATTGTGGAATCAGCGCCAAGGGACCAGGCATTTGTCAATGATGTGATTGCAGAGGCAGAAAAAATGCTGGATTGCGATGCCTATGGGGTTATGTTCCTGGAAGGGAAAAAGATGACCCCTGTGGTTTATGTGAAGGAAACAGGCTCCATGGTATGGGAAAGCAGCTGTGGAAGCGGCAGCATGGGTGCTGCTGTTTATCTGTCCAGGGAGAAAGACAATGGAACATATGTTTATGAACTCCACCAGCCAGGAGGTATGATAGAGGCAACTGTGCAGAAACAAAATGGAGAAACTGTTTTGTGTAAAATGGGTGGCCCGGTAGAAATTTCAGAAGAAATGACGGTAGAAATTACATGGTAGAATTAAAGCACTCCTACATACAAGTGCAAAAGGATGGAAAAAAATCTTATGGTGGAAACCAGGCATGGGGTCTGGATTCCACTATGAAGAAATATGGTTGTGGAGCCATAGCAGGTGCGGATCTGATTCTGTATCTGAAAAGGACAAATACAGGAAGCATAGAAGAAAAAAAGTATCTGGATTTTGTGAAGAATATGAGGCGCAGATATTTTCCGGTTCTGCCGGGTCTTGGAATGCCTGGGTGGATGCTGGTTTTAGGACTTAACCGATATTTTCTGAAAAACAGGCTTCCGCTTAGAGCCTCCTTTGGGATACGGAAAAGAAATTTTAACAAAAGAATCCGAGCAATGTTGGCTCACGATATTCCTGTTGTGCTGGCAATAGGACCTAATTTTCCTCTTCCTTTAAAACGGCATAAGCTGGCTTTTTATGAAAAGAGAGGAGAAAAGTACCAAGAAGCCTGTAGAACAGCAGCCCACTTTGTTACAATTACAGGATTTTCAGCGGAATGGCTAGAGATTTCCTCCTGGGGCAGACAATATTATGTCCGCCTTCAGGAGTATTGGGAATATGTGCAAAAGCACAGCAGTCCTTTGGTAAGTAATGTGATTTATGTGAGAAAAAGACGATTTATAAAGTGATTTGTTTTCGCAGATACCGTCCTACTACATTGGCAAATTGGGAGATATCTCGGATATAGGCAAAGTCCTTGCCAAAGATGCGTTTTTCTGCCTGCAGATCCTCTTCTTCTCCTGCAAAAACGCCCAAAACGGAAATTTTCCGGTTTCTGAGTTTTCGGATTTCTGTAGCAGTGTCTTTCACTGCATATTCCAGGCAATAAGGCTCTTTCTTCCTAGGCGCTTCTGTTTTTTTTCGGTACTTCACAGAGTCTTCTCCTGCAATAATATCATTTGGTTTTCCATCACTTAATACAATAAGAATTTTATTTTCTTCCGGGCGGGCGTCTAGGCTGTGAGCGGCTGCCCGCACAGCCAGACCATCTCGGTTGTTAGCAGAACCGTAAAATTCAAAAATCCGTTCATTCATTTCTCTGGCATCTTCATAATCCCGAAATTCGTTTAAGACTGTATAAGCGCCAAAAGTGCAGAAGCTAATAACGCGGTGGGGAATCTGTACAATGCTTAGGGCTTCGCTAATCATATAACCTTGAAGGGCTACTAATCCCTGGCGGCTTTGTTGGGAACCGCTAGCGTCAATAAGCACTTCTACAACAAAATCTGTCTGGTCTCCTAAGATTTCTCGCTGGAAAAGCCGACGGTTTTCTGTGCGGTTGAGATTCCAAAGTTTATTTGGACAGATTTGTCCGTATTCACTGCTGCAGATTTCCCGTTCTGTTCTAGTTAGCAGGGCGCGGCGCAGGGTATTTGCAAGAACTTGTATATTCTGCCGTGTTACTAGTTGATTACCTCTGAGAATTCGCAGATTTTCTTCCTTAATATTTTTGACATAAGCGGTTTTGGCGTTTTTTTCCAATTGGCTGTGCAGAAGTCCTTTTGTAAGATGCAGCCGGCAGTCTTTGTGAATACCAGTGCACAACTGAGTATTTAGGACAGATGCTTCCTGTCGGGTGAGATAGGATTTTCCATAATTTAACTCTATATATTGAGCCATTCTATTTACGGAATCCTGGTCTAACACAATGAGACTAGACTTCGGGCGTTTTGTTTTGCCGTTATCCTGGGCATCCACATGTCCGCTGAAAATATTGACAGGATGCTCCTGGGCATCTTGGGAGTCCTCAAGTCCGGATTCCTTCTCTGTATAATCTTTCTTATTCTCATCCGAATTTTTTACATGGCGGGTCAGTCCTTTAAATTGTTTGGCAAACCCTTTTTCATAAGCCATATGGTAAATTTCTTCTAAACACAGGCAAATCTCCATAGTAGAAGAAGTGTTTTCTAGAGCCATAATCTTTTCCAGGATTTCTTGGAATCGTGGAGGTGCAATCTGTCCATGCACCACATATTCCAGATAGCAGCCTTCGATATACTCCCAGTCTGTGTGAGACAGGCGAAAAGCATCTTTTTCCAGGGTATCTAGAAAAGCTTTTTTGCGGATATTTAAGATGCCTTTGCGCTCTTTAGAAGCCTTTTTCCAGATAGCACTGTCAATACAGAGTTTGCCAAGGCATTGAAGTACAGAGGGTTCCAGCCCCTGGTATACTTTTTTTGTAAAAAAACTGCTAAAAACCTTAGTATCAAAATATTTTTCAAAACATCCTTTTTCAATGGCATGATAAAAGGCGATATAAGGAGATTTTTCAAAAAGTCTTTCATCCAGTTCTTCCGGAGAAATTTCCAGGTCATAGTTTCCGCTTACTGTCCATATGAGATTTTCCAGTCTGGTTTGTACATCCAGAGAATGTTCCATATGCTCAAGCCCCCTTTATCACTGGTTTTGGAATACATCATGGCTGGTCCAGTCATCTGGAATTCTGGTCATGACAATATCTCGGATTAATTCCCGTTCAAAGCTGTCGAAACATTTATTGGTAATACCCATGTCAATGGCATCAGCAGGACGAAGTCCTCCGGCTATGAGACGGACAGAACCAATAAGTCCACGTAAATCTACAGCTTTTGTAGAGATTTCTCCGTTTTTGGCTTTTAACTGTAAATCCAGGAATAAACCGGAAAATTGCTCCAAGGCATCAGGATTGATGGAGGGGAAGATGCTGGTAAGAATCTGTTCCAGGCGCTCTTTCGTAAGGGGCGGCATATTGATAACCATAAAACGGGATACCAGAGCTTCATTTAATTCCTTGGTTCCAGCATACCCATAGTTCATGGTTGCAATAAAGCGGGTGGCAGGGTGAAGCTGAATCCTGTCATAACCTGGAACATCCATGATGCGTCGGTAATCCAGGGTGGCGTGGAGTACAGAAACTGCATCATTTTTTGCCATATTAATTTCATCCAGAATACCGAAACCGCCATACTGGGCACACTGATAAATAGGTCCTTTGCGGAGTTGGACTTCATTATTCTTAAAGGTATCTGTGCCAATGAGGTTGCTGCTGTCTGTGTTGACATGGAAAGAAATATTATAAATGGGTCTTCCAAAAATCCATGCCAGATTCTCAGCCAGTACATTTTTTCCAGTGGCTTTATCTCCGCAGAGAAGAAGATTTTCTCCTTCTAAAAGAGCTGTAACTGCTTTTTCCAAAATATCTGTGCCGTAAAAAGGCATGGAGGGTTTTGTGATGCGGGAGACTGCTTCTTGTTCTGTGGAATACATGGAACGAAAGGTATTCATACGTGCCTGTAAGTTAGGGTTTAATTTCATCATAAGGACCTCTTTTCATGTGTGCTTGGTTTTGTGGTTTTTATTTAGTTAGTATAACGCGAAAAAGAGGAAAATTATAGGGATTTTTCGTTAATTTCATGATAAAATGAGCATAAATTTATATTATGCATAGAAAAGAGGAATAAATATGTATGATTTACATTGTCATTTAGATGGTTCCTTATCTGAGGAATGTATTAAAAATCTGGCACAGGAAGCTGGAATTTCTATAGATGGGAAAGATTTGTCCAAAGAACTTCGGGCAGATGAAAATTGTGAAAGTTTGGCAGAGTATTTAACTAAGTTTGATTTACCTTTGAAGTGTTTGATTTCAGAGAATAGCTTCACAAAGGCAGTTTTGGATGTGATGAAAACAGCAGCAAAAGAGCATGTGGTTTATATGGAAATCCGTTTTGCTCCTATGCTTTCTGTTACAGAAAATTTTTCAGCAGCCAAGATTATAGAAGGCGCTTTGAAGGGACTTTCCATGGGAAGGGAACGCTATGGGATAGACGGAAACCTGATTCTGTGCGGTATGCGTCACATGCCTGTAGAGGTCAATACCAAATTAGTGGAAACGGCGGCAGAGTATTATGGATATGGAGTTTGTGCTGTGGATTTAGCGGGGAACGAAGCTGCATTTCCGGTTCGCCAGCAGGAAGGTATGTTTCAGAAAGCAAAAGAACTGGGAATTCCTTTTACTATTCATGCGGGAGAATGCGGAAGCGCTCAAAGTATCTGGGATGCCATAGAGCTTGGCGCTTCCAGGATTGGACATGGTATTGCAGCAGCAAAGGATGAAAATCTGATGAGATATTGTGCGGAGCATGAGATACCTTTTGAAATGTGTCCTGTGAGCAATTTGCAAACGAAAGCAGTGAGGTCCATGGAGGAATATCCTTTTCTCAAATTTCTAGAGACAGGAATACCAATAACCATCAATACAGATAATAGGACAGTGAGCAATACCAGCCTGACAAAGGAGATTGAACTTTTACAGGGATATTATGGAATAGGAGATAAGGTAATAGAAAAATTGATGGAAAATGCCAGGAGGGCGGCGTTTCGGTAAGAATGATTTACACGGTCTCCCTGGTTGACGTGAAAATAGCTCCTATGATTAGTAAAAAGATAAAGTATATTTGGGGGAATGGTTATGTTTGTTGGAAGAGACAGGGAATTAAAAAAACTGGAAACTTTATATGAGTAGAGAGAGTTTCAATTTGTTATTTTTTATGGCAGAAGGCGGGTAGGAAAAACAACTTTAATGAATGAATCTTTAAAAGACAAAAAGTCAGTTTATTATATGGCTGTAGAAGGAACAAAGTCTGAAAATCTGGCAGCTTCTTATCCGGCTATTTCTTCTATGATTCAAAGTCATATTGACCATTGTTGGAAAGAAAGCTGTCTTTTTTTTATTTTGTGTGGTTCTTCTATGAGTTTTATGGAAGAACAGGTTCTAGGATATAAAAGCCCTTTATACGGCAGGAGAACCGCACAGTTTAAGATTCATCCCTTTACTTATTTTGAGGCGAAGGAAATGCTTTCTTCTTACACCAATGAAGAACAGGCGGTTCTTTATGGTGTTACAGGTGGAATTCCAGAGTTTGATGAACCGTCTAATTTGTTGAAACAGGAATTAAGAGATCCTGCTACGTATCACTCCATTATTTCAGCCATTGCAGGAGGAGCCAGCAGGCTTAATGAGATTGCCACAAAAACAGGCTTAGAGACCAGTGGATGTAGTAGTCAGCTTTCGTCTCTTATTAAGCTGGAAATTGTGCAAAAAGAGACGCCTATTACAGAAAATTCAGGAGGAAAGAAAACCTTATATCAGTTGAATGATACTATGTTTTTATTCTGGTATCGGTTTGTAAGACCAAATCTAAGCAGCATTATGCGGGGGACTGGAGAAATGGTTTATGAAAGAATGGTGAAGTCCCATATAAGTGATTTTATGGGGCCTATTTTTGAAGAGATATGCCAGCAGTATTTATTTTTACCACAGGTTTATGCTTCCATTCCTTTTCCCATTGGGAATTTAGGACGCTGGTGGGGAAATAATCCCAGAAAAAAGTGCCAGGAAGAGATCAATCTTATGTCAGTATATGACAATCATGCTTTTTTTGGCGAGTGTAAATGGAAGAATAGTCTGGTGGGAACAGATGTGATTCATGCGTTGCAGGAACGGGGAACCTTATTTCCTTATACTGAGAAGGTATTTTATATATTTTCTAAAAGTGGATTTACCCAGGAAGCTATAGAATATGCGAATAAAACCAGGTACATAAAACTTATCACTTTTGCTGAAATGAATAGTTGATTTTTAATATACCGATTGGTATAATAACCATAGAAATGTGAGCGATGCATGACGTATAGAAAGAAGGTGGTACACATGGATAACAGAGAGCTGCTTCTGAATACGGCGCTGGAACTGTTTCACGCAAAGGGCTATGATGCGGTTGGCGTGCAGGAAATCGTAGACAGGGCAGGCGTTACTAAGCCCACGCTTTACTACTATTTTGGCAGTAAACTGGGACTTTTGAAGAGTCTTTTAGAAAGCCAGTATAGCATTTTAGAAGAAAAGATTACAGAGGCATCTAGAACTCCAGGAAACCTTCCGGCAGTTCTTTATCAGGTGGCCAGAGTGTTTTTTGACTTTGCAGCATCCCATGAGAAGTTTTATTTGTTCATGTTGGCTTTGCTTTATTCAGGAAGGGAAAATGAAGCATTTCAGACAGTGTCACCTTTAATCGAACGACATTATCAGTTGATTGTGGGGATTTTTGAACATTTTTCAGGAGAACTTGGAAACATGCGTGGCAGACAGCGTTTGTTTGCAGTAGGTTTTACAGGAGTTTTGAATCACCACATTATGATGGTGAGTTATGGTCTGTCCGAAAATGAAAAATTTGAAATTTCTAATGAAACCACTTATGAAATCGTTCATCAATTTTTATACGGAATTTATACATGATTAGGAGGTTTTTGGGTATGGCAACATGGTATGAAGAGGCAGTGTTTTATCACATGTATCCCATTGGCATGACTGGGGCGCCAAGACAAAACACAGAGGAGGGGGTTGTCCACAGATTTGAACAGTTGGATAAATGGCTTCCTCATATTGCAAAAATTGGCTGTACAGCTATTTATATAGGACCATTATTTGAATCTAGCACACATGGCTATGATACCAGGGATTATAAAGTGGTGGATCGCCGTCTGGGAGATAATGAGGATTTTATCAGATTTGTAAAAAAGGCTCATGAACTAGATATCAAAGTTGTAGTAGATGGTGTATTTAATCATACAGGGAGAGAGTTTTTTGCTTTTCAGGATATTCAGAGAAACCGTGAGCATTCCCAGTATTGTAACTGGTATAAGGGAATTAATTTTGGATGGGATAATCCTTATCATGACGGTTTCGGGTATGAAGCATGGAGAAACTGTTTTGAACTGGTAAACCTAAATCTTTGGGAACCGGCAGTGAGAGAGTATTTGCTGGGAGTTATTGATTTCTGGATTGATACTTTTGATATTGACGGTATCCGTTTGGATTGTGCGGATTGTCTGGAGTTTTCCTTTATGGAGGAAATGCGTAGGCGGACATCAGCGAAAAAGGCGGATTTCTGGCTTATGGGTGAGGTGATTCATGGTGATTACAGCCGTTATATCCAGGATGGACAGAGGATGCTTCACAGTGTTACCAATTACGAGTTGCATAAAGGGCTTTATTCAGGCCACAATGACCATAATTATTTTGAAATTGCCCATACCATCCGCAGAGAATTTGATGAAAACGGTGGAATTTATAGGGGAATGAAGCTTTACTCTTTTGTAGATAATCATGATGTGGATCGGATTATCAGTAAGATTCAGAACAAGGAGCATATTTATCCTATTTATACATTATTGTATACACTTCCAGGTATTCCATCTCTTTATTATGGTTCAGAATGGGGCATAGAGGGGCAGAAGCAAGGTGGAAATGATGACCCCTTAAGACCGGCTGTAAATCTGGAGGAGGTTCTGGAAGCGAAGAAGGATTCCAAGATTTTAAAATGGGTGACCTGGCTTGGAAACATGCATAGGGAGTATAAAGAATGCCTGGCCTACGGAAGATATCGAGAATTACTACTGACGAACAGGCAATATGCTTTTGCAAGATTTACGGAGGATGAATGTCTTGTGATTGCTGTGAATAATGACGAGCAGGAGGTTTCCGTGAGTGTTCCGGTGCCAAGGCAGGATATGAATTATGTAAACTTAGAGACGAAAGAAGAATGGAAGCCGGAGAATGGAAGGCTTCAGATAAGGTTACAGGCAGCAGGCAGTGTTGTTTTGGGTTTCAAAGGTAAAAAGTGATAAAAAGGGGAATGTCTTATGGGAACGAATATGAAGGTAACAGAGTTGGACCGTTATTTGTTTGGTCAGGGAACACATTATGAAATTTATAAGTTATTTGGGGCACATCCAGGCACTCAGAGAAAAAAAGAAGGTGTTTTTTTTGCTGTATGGGCGCCAAGGGCAAAAGGTGTGTCTGTGGTGGGTGACTTTAATGACTGGAATCCAGAGGCTCATGAGATGCAGTGTGATAATGATATGGGAATTTATCAGCTGTTTATTCCAGGGGTGAAGAACGGAGATTTGTACAAATACTGTATTACTACGTATGATGACCGTCTGCTGTATAAGGCAGATCCATATGCAAATTATGCAGAGCTGCGTCCAGGCAATGCATCCAGGGTTACAGATTTAGCAAAGCCGTTTAAGTGGGGTGATGCAGCATGGTTGAAGAAGCGCCAGGAGTTTGACCCTGGTAAGGATGCTATGTCCATTTATGAGGTTCACCCAGGTTCCTGGAAGAAACATCCGGCAAAGAAAGACGACGACCCTGGATTTTATAATTATCGGGAATTGGCTCATGCTCTGGCTGGTTATGTGAAAGAAATGGGTTATACCCATGTAGAGCTTATGGGGATTGCAGAACATCCTTTTGATGGTTCCTGGGGATATCAGGTAAGCGGTTATTATGCTCCTACTTCTCGTTATGGGACCCCAGAGGATTTCCGATATTTTGTAAACTATATGCACAAAAACAAAATTGGTGTAATCTTAGACTGGGTTCCAGCACATTTTCCAAAGGATGCTCATGGTTTGGCAGATTTTGATGGAACACCCACGTATGAATATGCAGACCCCAGAAAAGGAGAACATCCAGACTGGGGAACCAAAGTTTTTGACTATGGTAAAAATGAGGTAAAGAATTTCCTGATTGCTAATGCACTGTTCTGGATTGAAGAATTTCATGTGGATGGCCTTCGTGTGGATGCGGTTGCGTCTATGTTATATCTGGATTACGGAAGAGAAGCAGGTCAATGGGTTCCCAATAAATATGGAGAGAACAAAAATCTGGAGGCCATTGAGTTTTTTAAACATTTAAATTCTGTGGTTCTGGGAAAACATAAAGGAACCGTTATGATTGCAGAGGAATCTACAGCATGGCCCAAAGTGACAGGAAAACCGGAAGATGGCGGATTAGGATTTAGCCTGAAATGGAACATGGGATGGATGCATGATTTTTTGGAATATATGAAATTGGATCCTTATTTTAGACAGTATAATCATTATAAGATGACATTTTCTACTACATATGCATACAGTGAGAATTATGTGCTGGTGTTGTCCCATGATGAAGTTGTGCATCTGAAATGCTCTATGATTAATAAGATGCCAGGACTTGGGCAGGATAAGTTTGAAAATCTAAAAGCAGGATATTCTTATATGATTGGTCATCCTGGAAAGAAATTATTATTTATGGGACAAGATTTTGGACAGTATCAGGAATGGAGCGAAGCCAGAGAATTGGATTGGTTTTTGTTAGGCGAAGAGAGCCATAGGAATCTGCAAAATTATGTGAAAGAACTTCTGAAGATGTATAAGAAATATCCGGCACTGTATGCTAATGACCAGAACCCACAAGGATTGGAGTGGATAAATGCAGATGATGCTGCCAGAAGTATTTACAGTTTTGTGAGATGGTCACCAACAGGTAGAAATAATTTGCTATTTGTGATTAACTATACTCCAGTGGCACGAGATGACTATAGAGTAGGAGTTCCTAAGAGAAAACAATACAAATTAGTTTTGAACAGCAAGGAACCGGAATTTGGCGGAGATGTTCACAAAGAACAGTTGATATATAAAGCTGTAAAAAAAGAATGTGACGGAAGACCATTCTCCTTTGCATACCCACTTCCAGCTTATGGGGTGGCAGTATTTCAATTTTAGCTGAAACAGGGGGATATTTTCATGGGATTTTATGATTTGCACTGTGATACCATCAGTGCTGTTTATGAGCTTAGAAAGCAGGGAAAACAGGCAGAGCTACGTAGTAACAGTTTGCACTTGGATTTGGAAAAATTGCAAAGAGGCAGTTATGGTTTGCAGACCTTTGCTCTTTTTGTGAACAAAGGGGAAGCAGAGAATTGTTGTCTGGAAGCTAAAAATATGGTAAAGCTTTTTAAAGAGGAGATGGAAAAGAACCAAGATGTAATTTCCCAGGTTTATACCTTTGAGGATATTGAAGAAAATGAGAGAGAGGGAAAGCTGTCTGCACTGCTTTCTCTGGAGGAGGGTGCCATATTTGAGAAAAGTCCGGATGATTTGAAATGGTTTTATGATCAGGGAGCCAGAATTGCTACTTTCACCTGGAATCATGAAAACAGTCTGGGCTATCCCAATGATTTTGGGAATCCAATGAAGGAACGTCCATGGAGTACAGGAAATCCTAGGGGCTTGAAACAAAGGGGAGTGGAATTTCTGGAACAAATGGAAAGACTGCATATGATTCCAGATGTTTCCCATCTTTCGGACGGAGGTTTCTGGGATGTAGCCAGGTATGCCAAACGCCCCTTTCTGGCTACTCATTCTAATGCAAGAGGTGTGGCGCCGGATGCTGCCAGGAATCTTACGGATGATATGATTCGTGCTTTGGCAGAAAAGGGTGGAATTATGGGGCTAAATTTCTGTGTATCTTTTGTGCGGGAAAAATGGACGCCTGGAGAACAAGGGGCTACCATGGAAGAGTTGATTCGTCAGATGAAGTATATTGTAAACATAGGCGGTGAAGAATGTCTGGGACTTGGTTCGGATTTTGATGGAATTGGAGAGGTGCCGGAGATGAGAAACGGTGCAGGAATGCCCAGGTTGGCAGCAGCTATGGAGCAGGCGCATATGCCGTATAGTCTGATAGAGAAAATCTGTTGGAAAAATGTGAGACGGTTTCTAAAAGAAAATTTGTAAACGAAGCAGAAGATTATTGTATGTAGACAAGTTTCTGGTGTCTTGTTATTATACTAGAGTAGCCGAAATACTGAAAATAAAGGAGCTAGAAAATGGATACTCAAAACACAAAGCGTTCATTTGTGCATAATTCCATGAAGGGAATGATGCTTGTTATCCTAGGTGCCTCTCTTTGGGGTGTCATGGGTATTTTTGTCAGGGAATTGTCTGCCTCAGGATATAGCAGCTATGACATTGCTTTTTTGCGATGTTTGCTGGCAGGAATTGGATTTTTTCTTTTTAAAGCTGTTACACAGCCAAAAGTTTTGAAAATCAATGTAAAAGGTTTGATTATTTGCTTTTTATACGGTATTCTTGCCTATGCTATGGGGTTTGTATGTTATGGAATTGCAGTAGAAAGGATTCCTGTAGCAGTGGCAACTGTGTTGATGTTTATGAGCCCTGTCTGGGTCGCAATCCTGGGTGTTCTTGTGTTTAAGGAAAAATTGAGCAAACAGACTGTGTTGGTGATTCTTGTTTGTATTCTGGGAGCTGCTATGGTGGCCGATGTATTTGGAAGTGCTGGCGGAAGTATGGATTTTGTTGGGATTCTGGCAGGAATTATAAATGGTTTTGGTGTTGCCCTGCAGATTATGATTCCCAGATATTTTGTAAAAAAATATGAACGTGATACCATGCTGGTCTACGGATTTCTTGGAGCAGCAGTTGGACTTGCTTTTTTAACGGATTTTAAAACCATTGGGGCAAGCCTGCAAGGTACAGATGTAGTTTCTGTGCTTGTTAATGCTCTTTGTCTTGGACTTTTGTGTACCATGGTTGCCAATGTTTCTGTGGTAAAAGCAACTGCGTATATCAATACTACCACTTGCAGTATTTTATCTTCTCTTGAGGTAGTAGTGGGAGCCGTAGTTGGGATTTTGATTTTTCATGAATCTATGACAGTGTTACAGGTAATAGGAGCCGTAGTTGTTGTATGTGCATCCTTGGGACCTACTTTGTTGCAGAAAAAATAAAAAAATGGTCTATGAACATGCTATATTTCTGTGAGTATGTTCGTAGACCGTTTTTTGTGCCGGTTATTTTATTGATATTTAATTGCTAATGTCTGGAAGTCTTTGACAAAGTCTTTTACTGCGTCTTCGCTGGTTGCCCAGGAGGTGCAGAAGCGGAGGCAGGTGTGTTCTTTGTCTGGTTTACACTGGAAGGTGGTCAGGCAGATTTCGTTTACTTCCTTGGCTAATTCATTAGGGAAGATGGGGAAAATCTGATTGGTAGGAGCCTCGCACAGCAGAGGAATGTTCATTTTCTGAAATATCTCTTTTAAAGGCTGCATAAGTCGGATACTTCTTGCTCCTAATTCCAGATAAAGATTGTCTTTAAATAATTCTTCAAACTGTACGCCAAGCATCCAGCCCTTTGCCAGAATGGCACCTCTTTGTTTCATGTTAAAACGGAAATGGTCTTTAAACACATCATGAACTAAAACCAGAGCTTCTCCAAACATAGCACCGGTTTTGGTTCCACCAATATAAAAGGCATCGCAAAGTTTTGGCAGGTCTGGAAAAGTCAGATGAGTAATGTCATTAGCAGCTAAAGCAGCAGCCAGCCTTGCTCCATCCATATAAAGATATAAGTCATGGCGCTTGCAAAAGGCATACAGATCTTCTAATTCTTCTTTTGTATAAACAGTTCCGATTTCTGTCGGATTGGAAATATAAACCAGTCTTGGTTCTACCCAGTGTTCATTTTCGTGTAAATCCAGAACTGGACGGATTAAATCAGGAGTCAGCTTACCATCTTGTGTTATTACCGGAAAAACTTTATGGCCCGTTGCTTCAATGGAGCCAGTTTCATGGGTGTTGATATGACCGGTTTCAGCGCTGATAACAGCCTCATAAGGCTTTAAAACATGGGAGAGAAAGGTAAGATTTGTCAAAGTTCCCCCTGCAATAAAGTGAATATCAACACTATAATCCTCTAGCGCTTCCTGTATTAAATCCCTAGCTGCCTGAGAATGTTCATCTAATCCATAAGAATTGTTTTGATGATAATTAATGGTTTCAAGGGCACGAAGAATATTTGGATGTGCGCCTTCACTGTAATCATTGAGAAAATTATACATGATACAAACCTCTCTTCCTGTGTGAAGTTCCGGAAATTTTCCGGTATTTTGAAAACTATGGGTTTATTCTAACATAGAATGTGAGTTCTGCACAGAGGGAAAAATCAGGTTAGTGTTGAGGTTTTCTGAAATTATAGATATAATAAAGCAAAGCTAAACATAGAGTTTATGCACAAAATGCAGCGTCCATTCATAAATAATAAATTATAATGATGACTTTATTACTTTAATTTTAACAATAGAACTAATTAGGGGAAAGGGAAGGTAAGTATGGAATTCTATAAATATCACAGCTTGGGGAATGATTACTTAGTATATGATTGTAGAAAGAATGAAGAAGAACTAGAGCCTGAGAAGATTATCAGAATTTGTGCGCGTAAATTTGGTATTGGGGCAGATGGTATTGTGGCAGGACCTTACATGCAGGAGGGTCAGATGCATGTAAAAGTTTATAATGCAGATGGTTCAGAGGCAGAGCAGGGAGGAAATGCCATTCGTATTTTTGCCCATTACTTAAAGAGCATCGGGGAAGTTCAGAGAGAAAGTTTTTCTCTGTTTACGAAAAGTGGTGAGGTGGAAATTCGTTTTTTGAACCGAGAAGGAACCAGGATTCAAATGACTATGGGCAGACTTTCGTTTAGCAGTAAGAAGTTGGGGCTTTCGGGACCGGATAGAGAAGCAGTTCATGAATATTTTAACTTTGGAGGAGAAGAGTATGACTGTACCTGCGTTTCTACAGGGAATCCTCACTGTGTTATGATAACTGAGGATATTTCCAGAGCAAAAATATGCGGAATTGGAAAATATTCAGAATGTGCAGATTATTTTCCAGACAGAACCAATACCATTATTGTAAAAATTTTAGATAAGAACAACATTCAGATTGAAATTTTTGAGCGAGGTGTGGGATATACTCTTTCTTCGGCAACTTGTAGCTGTGCAGCAGCTGGAGCAGCCCTTCGTCAAGGATTGATTGATTCGGATGTTATGGTACACATGCCGGGAGGAAAGCTGTGGACCCAAATTGATGAGGAATGGAATGTAAAGATGATAGGCAGTGTGAAGCGAATTTGCAAGATAGAGTTGTTTGAGGATTTTTTCCACTAGAATGTCTATGGAACTATCAAATTAAAACAGGAGAAGAATAAAACAAATGGAAAATCTTATACTATCCTTTAATGTAATCGCCCCATTATTTTTTCTCATGGTCATTGGTTATATACTGGTACATGGGACAAAATTGGCAGATAAGAACCTATGCAGTAAGGCGAATACCCTGGTGTTCAAGGTGTTTCTGCCATGTATGCTTTTTAAAAATATTTATCAGAGTGATATTAAAACGCAGATGCAAGGAGAACTCTGCCTGTTTGCAGCAGGCAGTCTTCTTGTGCTGTTTTTGCTTTTGTGTCTGATTGTGCCCAGGATTGTGAAGCAGGAGAACCAGCAAGGAGTTGTTATTCAGGGGATTTTCCGCAGTAATTATGTGATTTTTGGAGTGGCGATTGTAGAGAAAATGTATGGTCCGGAAAATACAGTCACAGCAGCAGTTCTAAGCGCTATTTTGGTACCTATGTATAATTTTTTGGCTGTGATAGCTTTATCTGTGTTTGGAGAAAAACAAGAGCACAACTGGAAAAAAATCATTGGTAATATTGTGAAGAATCCTTTAATTCTTGCATCTGTTCTGGGAATTATTTTCTCTTATACTGGAATTCCTCTTCCTCAGGCGGTAGAAACAACCATTGGGGATTTGGCAAAACTGGCAACACCCATTGCATTTCTGATTCTCGGTGGGGATTTTGATTTTTCCAGGATAAAAGGAAACTTAAAGACAGCGGGCGGAGTTATTTTTGTGAAAATGATCGCATTGCCTATGGTGATGATTCCCATTGTAGTTAGTATGGGATACCGAGATGCAGACCTTTTGGCAGCTTTGCTGGCTTATCAGACTCCGGTAGCTGTGTCTAGTTATATTATGGCTCAGCAGGCAGGTGCAGATGAGCAGCTTGCGGGACAATTGGTGGTGTTTAGTTCAGCGGTATCTATAGTTACGTTGTTTACTACCATTTTTCTGTTAAGGCAGCTTGGCTACCTGAGTTGATGAAAGTTCTTTAGTGGTGTAAAGAGAGCGCTTCTTGATATAGCTGTTCTCTGTAAATACAATGTTCAAAATTACATCTTGCTTCCATGGCCGGCTGAGAAAATTTACGGCCTTCTTCCTGCTTCATTTTCAGGAAGAGTGTTCTTAGAAGATTAGAATTTTGGGTATTTATTAAATCCAGGTAATACTCCACGCTTTCCCGATTTCCTTTGGAAATAGCGGTTTCAAAAGCATGGCGAATAGCTCGTTCCACACTAGAAGGTTTTGCGTTACGTTTTTTGGCAATAGCTGCATATAAAGAACAGATTTTGCAACAAGTGTCAACGAGAAAATGTTGATAGCGAAACTAGATTCAGTTACAATATGAATGTAATGTGACATTAATGAGAGTGCTAAAAGGGGAATGACTACATTGAGAGACAGAATTAAAGCAATACGGAAAAATGCCGGAATGACACAACAGCAATTTGCGGAAAAACTTGGTGTTTCCAGAAATACGATTGCGACTTATGAAACAAGTGTAAGAGTCCCTATTGATGCAATCATTGTTTCTATTTGCCGAGAATTTGGGGTCAGGGAAGAGTGGTTGCGTACTGGAGAAGGGGCGATGTACCAGAAAACCACACTAGACTTGGAATTATCCAAGTGGTTTGGGCAGATATTAAAAGAAGAAGATACCTCTTTTAGAAAGCGCTTTTTTTTGGCGCTTATTAGTCTGAAGGAGGAAGAATGGCAATCTCTGGAGCATCTTGTGGAGGTCTTGTTTTCTAAGACTGAAACGAGAAGAAAGGCTTGAAAATCCATAATTTTAGCTTGACAAAGGACCACTTCTATGATACGCTTGAACAGCGACAGTGGAAGTAGGTCTTTTTTTTGTGCCTAATTTGCCGCAGATGCGGTGGACTTAATACGAAAAGGAGGTCTTTGTCGCCGTAACAAGACGTTGCATAGAGGCAGTTACGTGAAGCTGCCTGCGATAAAAGACACATGGAGGTGGAGAAGTCGTGCGCGTAAGAATCACATTGGCATGTACAGAATGTAAACAGCGTAATT
>CAJKMA010000030.1 GCA_905200905.1 uncultured Bacillota bacterium | reverse complement strand
TCATCATCAGCAGCATTGGAATGGAACCATACATTCCACTCATCAAAACTTAAATTCATAGTCTTTTTACTACGTTTTTTTGCTTTTACATAATCGCAGGTAGAAATCACAGTACGAATAAAATCATCCATATCGTCCGACTGTGCCAGGTAATCATTACTATCATTATCACGATTTCCATAATACTGATGCATAGAAACGTAATCTACATAATCATAGGTATGGGACAAAGTCGTTGCTTCCCAATCCGGAAATGTTGGCATATCACGACTAGAACTTCCACAAGAAACCAGTTCAATATTCGAATCAATGAGACGCATTGCTTTTGCCGTTTCCTCTGCCAGCCTTCCATACTCGTCCATAGTCTTATGACCAATCTGCCATGGTCCATCCATCTCATTTCCCAGACACCAAACTTTAATATTATGTGGTTCTTTTACACCATGCTTAATACGCAAATCACTATATTTTGTTCCTGACGGATGATTGCAATATTCCAGAAGATTACATGCATCTTGAATCCCTCTAGTTCCTAAGTTTACTGCCATCATAACCTCTGAATTTACCTGTTTCGTCCACTTGGAAAATTCATTTAATCCAACTTCATTCTTTTCCAAACTTCTCCATGCCAATTCCAAACGATGAGGTCTCTCAGAAACAGGTCCCACCGAATCTTCCCAGTAAAAATTTGAAACAAAGTTACCCCCTGGATAACGAATAATTGGCACATCCAGTTCTTTTACAAGCTGCACTACATCCTGACGGAATCCGTTCTCATCTGCTGCCGGATGTCCTGGCTGATAGATTCCTTCATATACAGCTCTTCCAAGATGTTCAATAAAAGAACCGTAGATACGTTTATCAATAGGTGCAATCTGAAACTCTTTGTCCAAAACCATTTTTACTCTTCTTGTCATTGTAAAAATCCTCCTGTAAAATCAATTTGCTTTTTCACCACCTGCCCGGAACATCCGAACAATGCCTTATTTTCATGGCTGCCCGCATTTTCACGTAACAGCCACATTTACGGCACATACCTGACAGTAGGTGGCTACACTGCCGGCATGTCATAAGCCGCTTTTCATATTCCTTATCTGACACCTTATCCTCCTGCACCAGATTTGCAATATACCTGTACATATTTCTAAAACTTCTGCCTCCTCCATATCACGAAGGAGACATTCCTCACTTCTGTAAAATCACAGAATGCAAGCCGTTTTTTCTAAATATCTTTACATTGACTATACGCTATCCGTACTTTAATATCCTGATTGTAGTTTCCGAATCCACTACCAAAAATTGTAATGCCTCCAATATTTTTAGCATCTTCTTCAATTTGGAATTTAAAACGAATAGTACTTTTATAATCTAAATTAAAGTTATTGATATTTACATCTGATATTTTTAACCCGTCTACAAAAGTTCCCTTCTTATTAATCACAATCATTTTTAGAAGGCCATACTGATTCCAATTTGAGAACCACCAATCCGGTGTGAAAATCCCATGCACTTCTCCATAATCTCCCGGACTAGTCCAGGTTCCAATCTTCACATCATTTAAATAAAACGATATATCAGAAGGCCAGTCGCTATTGACTCCTGGCGCCTCAGAACTGATTTCCAAGGAAAGGGTAATCTGTTCTATCTTTGTGGCAAAAGGCAGCAAATTGGGTATCATATACTCAATATATCCCCTTGTGAACCAGAGAATCCTTGCTTTAATCCTGTCTGGATGAGCAAAATACCTTGGGTCGTCTACCTCCCCAACCAAAGCTACATCTGTAGCCAAACCACAGGTGGGATATACTTCATAATTAGAATAATGTCCTACCTGTACCTCCGTATTATAGATATTATTTTCATCCTCTGTATCTTCGCTCTCGACTTCAACCAGAATTTTATCCACACCGACTCTGCATAATTTTTGGTTTCCATGTCCTCCATGTTCCGTAATCACCTTAATAACCCCTGCTTCTTCCAGCTTCTTAATATGACTGGTCAGAGCTCCATTGGTAATACCAAGGCTGGATGCAAGTTCGTTCATATTCATCTCGCGGTTTTCCAGCAGTAGTTTGACAATATTGATTCTAACCTCTGACCCTAAAGCCTTAAATACTTCAAGACCATCATCTAAACTCTTAATATGTAACATTGTTTCTTCCCACTTTCCAGATAACCTTAAACATTTTAGATTTATCTAAACAATACTATACATGAATTTCCCTCAACAATCAATACAATAGCGCGTTTGTTTCCAAAATCTTTGCATTCATAAATTATAAAGTTTTCAAAGTGCTTACAAAAACGCAAAATTTTCCAACAACCATCCAATCATTAGAAATAGGAATGTTTTTTACCCACTTCCAAGAAAGGGTAAATTGTTTTATTAGCTTTAGTTTACACCAATATAATCAAATACGCAATATTTATTTTAATTTTATTTAAAATATTATAGTTTTATTTAAATATCTATTTTCTATAAACCTATTTTCAACCATAACCGTATATTGCGCTCGTACGGAATGCGCCCTCACCCAAAAGGGATAAATACATTATGCTCATATCAAAAAACTGCCAGTAGTATAAACTACTGGCAGAAAAATTTTTATATTCTTTTTTGCAAAACAAGTCCTATCAGCTTCCCATGAAAAACTGCATTGGAACAGTGACAAGCTGTGGGAATAGTACCATTAATATGAGAATAACAGCTTCCGCCAGAAGAAATGGCCATACTGTTTTTACAATACGTTCCATATTTATCTTTCCAGCACTGCAAGCCACATTCAGCACAGTACCTACCGGAGGTGTCAGAAGTCCCATAACGGTCATCAAAATAAATACTACTCCAAAGTATGCCACATCAATTCCTGCTGCCTTCACTGCCGGAAGAAGCACTGGAGTAAGAATCATAATTGTTGGCGTAACATCCATAGAAGTTCCTACCAAAATCACGCGGCAAGACAGCGAATTAGCCCAGATGCTTATGACCCGTCACTTAACCAGACACCGGACCGAAAAAGAAAAACTCTTGGAAAGATATCCTGATTATTTTGTTGTATAAAAACAACAGAGCAGAAAAGCTGTATAAACCACAAAATGGGGTATACAGCTTTTTATGAACCTCCTCGATTCTGACATATGTTTTATTTTACTACTTCCACATTACACCTTTTCAAAAATTCTTCCACAGTTCCAAAATACCCCTCTGGATCCTTGTCCTGGGATTGTGCATGTCCTGCTCCTTTTACAATCAATAATTCTTTCTCTTCACAGGAAGCCGCCTCATAAAGTTCCTTCGCCATTTCTACATCTATCATTTCATCTTGATTTCCATGTATAAATAAAGTAGGTGTTTCGCTTTTTTTCACTGCTTCCAAAGCCGAGGCATCTTTTAAATCATAGCCTCCTCTTAGCTGTAGTATAAAATTTGCCGTGTCTAAAAGAGGAAATTCCGGAAGGCGGAACCATTCCTTCATCTTCTCTCCAAACATGGTATAAGCATCTGTAAAAGCACAATCTGAAATCACGGCTCGCACATTATCTGGCAGACTCTCCTCTCCTGTCATCATAAGAGCGGAAGCCGCACCCATAGATTGACCATGAATCACTATCTCCGCCTTTGAATCCTGCTGCAATATATAATCAATCCAGAGCATATTGTCCAGACGGTCTGTCCATCCCATGCCGATAAAATCCCCTTCGCTCTCTCCCTGACAGCGCATATCAGGAACAATCACATGATACCCCTGCTGATTGTACCAAGCTGCAAAGGGATACATCGCCTCTTTCCATCCCGTATATCCATGGAGAAGTAACACCCACTTATGGCTTTCTTCTTCTGTAAAAATCTCCTGAGCTATAAGACCATATTCATCCTCTGTTGTTTTCTCCAGCTTTTGTCCATGAGCACGTTCGGCCCAGGCTCTGGTCTCATCCCAAGCTTTGGCATTCTGCTGCTGAATATCCTCAGTCTGCACCAACGCTTCATAGCTATCTTCTGTGATTCGAGAAAACGCGTCCAGCTTTTCCATGGTTGATGGTACAAGAGCAGCGCTTACCAGAAAATTTGCTCCGATAAAATATGCAATTACCAATACTACCGCCAATATCCACAGCCATCTCTTATGTTTCATTCTGCTATCTATCCTTTGTCAAAATCTTACCATTACAACTTAAATAACATACCCACTGCCGCTGCTATGGCAATATAAACTACAGGATGCTTCTGCCATTTTTTAATTCCGAAAAACAGTGCTGCTGCCAGAATCATTCTTCCCCACTGTACATTACTAAGTAAACCGGAAAGTTCTGTTATCTGACTTCCTGGAAAGAAAGTCTCCAAGGCCACGCCAACTCCTGCCGCAATAATCAATCCTGTAGAAGCGGGACGCAGACCATAAAAAATCTTCTGCACCATCTTGGAATCTTTAAACTTTTTCAGTACTTTACTGATAGCAATAATCACAAGAATGGAAGGCAGTACCAGACCAAAGGTAGTAATCAACGCTCCCGCAATACCCGCCACATGAAATCCAACATAAGTGGACATATTCACACCAATTGCTCCTGGCGTGGACTCTGAAATTGCAATCATATTTCCTATATCTGCAGCGGTAAACCATCCTGTTTTCTCAGAAATGGCATACAAAAACGGAATGGTAGCCATACCGCCTCCCACTGCAAAAAGCCCTGTTTTAAAAAACTCATAAAACAATAACCAAAGTGTCATTTCTTCTCCCCCCTCAGCTTCTCGAAGTTTTTAATACAAATTCCCGCTGTTCCTGCCAGAACCACCAAAATCACAGGAGAAAGAGAAGTAAAAGCACTAAGGACTGTAATCACAACACAGATTCCCAGGCACCACTTATCAATCACAGATTTTTTTCCCAATTTTATAACTGCATCCAGAATTAAAGCACATACACAGGCACGAATACCATCAAAGGCATAGGTAACATAGGGAAGGTGCGCAAAATTCTGAATAAAAGCCGCAATAATCGTAATAATGATGAGAGACGGAAATACAAAGCCAAAAGTAGCCGCAAAGCCTCCCAAAACACCTTTTAACTTATATCCAATAAAGGTTGAAGTATTCACTGCAATAATTCCTGGTGTACATTGCCCAATAGCATAATAGTCCATAACTTCTTCTTCTGTTGCCCAACCTCTTTTTTCCACTACTTCTCTTTGAATAATAGGAAGCATGGCATAGCCACCTCCAAAAGTTACAGCTCCCATTTTCATAAAAACCCAAAATAATTCCACTAATTCTTTAATAGTAAATCCCTCCTTGTCCTATTTTTTCTTTAATAACTTACCATACTTTTCTTTTTTTGTATAGAAGAGAAACGCTGCCAACAGTTCTGCAACATCAAATTTCTCTCGTCCAGAACCGCAGCAGCGGCACATATTTATCAGATTTTCTCTTTTGTTTATGTCGACTCTAAACAGAATACATCTGTCGATTCTCGTTTCAATAACTCCCCTGGAAATACAACTTTTTGTGGAGGTTTTTTATTTATAATCATATCAAACAGAATATCCGCTGTAGCTTTTGCAATGCGTTCTACTGGCTGACGGATAGTAGTAATCTTTGGAATATAAAACTCCGCTTCCTCCGTTCCATCAAATCCTGCAACCGAACAATCCTTTGGAATTGAAAGTCCTGCTTCTTTTAATGCTCTGCATGCCCCCATAGCCAAACTGTCTGATGCTGCATACAAGGCTGAAAAAGAGGTCTCCTGCAGCAATTCTCCTGCCAGCTTATATCCAGACCGAAGAGAATATCCATCCTCCTCAGCATCCATATATTTAACCAACTCTTCCCTATAAGGAACACCTTTATCCATAAGTGCTTTCTTGTATCCCAGCAACCTCTGTCTTCCTATACTTTTATCTCCTTTTGGTGCTGTAATCACAGCAATCCTTTCATGACCCAGATTTAATAAATACTCCGTCATCTTATAGCTTTCCATGAAATCATCTACAGAAACAGAAGCATATTTCCCATCTTCATCCTCTGGCGCTTCAATAGTACTTAGCACAAAAGGAACATTCAACTGTTCCATTTTCTGTGCTGGATGAGAAAAATCCCCTCCCAAAAACACCATACCACTTGGTTTCTTTTCTTTGGCAATCCGTATGGCAGCATCCATTTCATCTTCCTGTTCTTCTACATATTGAAGCAAAAAACTATACTGCCGCATTTTGCACTCCCGTTCCAGTCCACTTACCAAGTCGCCAAAAAATCCATTTCCTATACCCTTTACTAGCACTACAACTGCTTTTGTTTCTATCCTCTTCAGATTTCTGGCACTATTGTTTGGTATATAATTTTCTTTGGCAATGGTTTCCATAATCATAGCCCTGGTCTGCGGGTTAATATCTGGATGATTGTTCATAGCTCTGGAAACCGTACTAACTCCGACCCCACAGGTTCTGGCAATATCCTTAATCGTCATTTTCCCCATTCAGACACCGCCTTTTTCTCTCTTAAAGCCGTCCATACAACTTTGTCATTTCATACATTCTTCCTATCACCTGGTCTGTTATCTGCCCTGGTGTTAATCTCCACTTCCAGTTCATTCCTAAAGTGGAAGGTTTATTTACTCTGGCCTCTCCACCTAGACATAAAAATTCCTGAATGGGTGTCACAGCCAAATCCGCCACAGAACTCATAGCTAGGCGAATAAAATCCCACGGCATTTCATGATGAGGTGTATGATAGTTATTCATATAACGGAGGGCAAATTCCCTGTCATGAGGTGCCATCTCATCCAACCATCCTAGAATCGTATTGTTATCATGAGTTCCCGTATAGACCACACAATTGTGATTATAATTATGAGGCAGATAATCACTCTCTTCTCTAGAGTCAAAAGCAAACTGCAGTACCTTCATCCCTGGATATCCGGTATCCTTTACCAGTTTTAACACGCTCTCTGTAAGATATCCCAAATCCTCTGCAATAATCTCTACTTCTCCCAATTCTCTCTTTACTGCCTGAAACAGTTCAATCCCTGGTCCTTTCTCCCATTTTCCGTACTGTGCAGTTTCATGTCCAAAAGGAATCGCGTAATATTCATCAAACCCGCGGAAATGGTCCACCCGTACCACATCATAAAGCTTATAGCAATAGCGTAAACGCTGAATCCACCATGCATATCCTGTTTCCCTGTGATAATCCCAATCATACAAAGGATTTCCCCAAAGCTGTCCTGTTGCTGCAAAAGCATCTGGTGGACATCCTGCTACTCCTATAGGGTTGCATGCCTCATCAAACTGAAACAGCTGTGGATTTGCCCACGCATCTGCACTGTCAAAAGCCACATAAATGGGAATGTCCCCTATAATACGGATTCCTCTTTCATTTGCATATTGTTTCAGCCTACTCCACTGTTTCATGAATTCATACTGCTGAAAATATACAAACTGAATCTCCTCTGCCAATTCCTGACGTTTTTGATTCAAAACCTCTGGTACTCTGCGCTTCAAACTATCTTCCCATTCACTCCAGCTAATACCATTCAAACTATTTTTAATAGCCATATACAAACCATAATCTTCTAGCCAAAATCTATTTTCTTCCACAAAATCATAAAATTCCTGACTGGGAACAAAACGTTGAAAGGCTATTTTCAACACCTGAGATCTACCATAATAGATTTTTCCATACTCTATATAAGAAGGATGCCCTACAAAATCCACACGTTCGCACTCTTCCCGTGTAAGTAGTCCCTCTTCGATAAGCGTTTCCAAATCGATAAAATAAGGATTTCCTGCAAAAGTCGAAAAGGACTGATACGGTGAATCCCCCTCCCCTGTAGGACCCAAAGGAAGAATCTGCCAATATTTTTGTCCTCCTCTTTTTAATTGATCTACAAACTCGAAAGCCTCTTTTGAAAAACTGCCAATTCCATAATTAGACGGCAAAGAGGACACTGGAAGTAATACACCACTTGCTCTCATATTTTTTCTCCTTAAATTCATTTATATAAAACGCTACCGGTAACGGTTTCGGTAACGTTTCCGATATTCTTTATCACTAACATAACACAGATATGTGATTTCATCAATTAGTTAATCCAACCAAATATCTCATCTACTTTCTGTCTATTTTTTATAAATAGATTATTCTTGACATTTTTGTTTCTCAATGCTACCATGGATTCATCAAAGCAGTGTTCTCTGCTTTCTTCACTTTTTGGCATTCGCCAATTTATTCCTTAAAACAGTTTTATAAAACAAAAATACTCTGAAAAAAGATGTCTGTTATTGTTCTTAGAAAAAAAATTTGTTACAATAAGAAAGGAACACTTTATGGGTAAATTAAAAGTAAATAAGAAGCATAAAGACAAACTTTTCCGTAAGATTTTCCGCAAAAAGAAAGACCTTCTGGCTCTTTACAATGCATTAAACGGAACCGCTTATACCAATGAAGAAGATTTAGAAATTACCACCTTAGAAGACGTTGTATACATGGGCATGAAAAATGACACTTCTTTTATCATAGACCATATGATAAATCTCTATGAACATCAGAGTTCTTTTAGCCCTAATCTGCCTCTTCGTGGGCTGCTCTATTTTTCTGACTTATACCGCGCCCACATTGAGCCTATTAAGAGACGTCTCTATACAGAAACCCCGTTATTCATTCCAACACCACAATATTTTGTATTCTATAATGGTACAAAGGACCAGCCAGAAAGGCAAACTTTACGTCTTAGTGACTTATTTATACAGAAAGAGAAGGATCCGGCTTTAGAATGTACTGCTGTTATGCTTAACATTAATTTGGGTTGTAACAGAGAACTCATGGAAAAGTGCTCTCTTCTAAAGCAGTACGCACAATTTGTGGACTGTATCCGAGATTTTATCAACAACGGATACAACCAAGAAGAGGCTGTTATAAAAGCTGTAGATACTTGTATCCAAAACGGGATTTTGTCTGATCTGCTTCGCAAAAACAAAGCGGAGGTAATGAATATGATACTTACAGAATTTGATGAAGAAGATTATAGAGAATTTTTACGCGAAGAGGCGAGAGAGCGTGGACTGGCAGAGGGAATACAAGCCTTTATTTCTGTATGCCAGGATTTTCACCTTGCTTATGAAGATACTTTGAAGAAGCTGACTGAAAAATTTTCCATCACTTCCGAAGAAGCTGCTGCCTATCTGGAACAATATTGGAAACAAGATGAAAATGAGCTCTAATTAGAAAAATTGTGGCGTGAGGATATCACGCCACAAACAACATATACAGGGAAAGTCCCACTGAAAATATAGCAATAAATGCTTTCAATCTCTGAACTGGTATCTTTCCAGCAAATCGACTTCCGACCCCAACACCAATTCCATGGGTAATGACAATGAGAAACAGAATCAAATAACGCAACGCCTACTACAATTCTCGCTAAAACACCACACACTACCCAAAGGAGCATGACAAGTATTGGACCACCTGCTCCAGACAAAGCACAAACCATTCCTGTAGTAATACCAAGTAGTATAAGAAATCCTATATTTTCTGCTTCTCGATTATCTACTGAAATACACTGCTCTCCATCAGATTGAAAACTCAGGGGAAATGATCCTTTGCAAGACCAAGGAGGGGATTCGGGAAGAGCTTGGTATGACTGTAAAAACCATTAACCGCACCATTGCCAAATTAAAGGAGGATGGACTCATTGGCATCCGCAAAGGCAAAGTAACTATGTTTTTAGAACAATACCAGCGGGCAAAAGAGGAAATCACTTATTATGTAAAATAATTTGTAAAAGAAAGTCTGCTGCAAAATATACATTTCTTACAAAATGTGATATTATGAGTAATATCTGTATATTTTTATGCAACAGAAATAATAAAATAGAGAGGTTATTTTCATGATACAGTTGATTGAATCTATCAATACTGCGGTAAACAACTTTGTCTGGGGTGTACCTGCCATGGTTTGCATTATTGGCGTAGGTCTGTATCTCAGTATCCGCACACACTTCCTGCAGATTCGCAAGTTTCCTTACGCTATAAAAACGACCATTGGAAGGATGTTCCGCAAACGAGATGCTTCTGATGGGGCTCTGACACCTTTTCAAGCAGTCTGTACTGCTCTGGCAGCTACTGTAGGTACCGGTAATATTGCCGGTGTAGCTGGAGCTATTGCTATTGGAGGACCAGGAGCTGTATTCTGGATGTGGGTTTCCGCCATGTTGGGGATGTGTACAAAATTTGCAGAAGTTACCCTGGCTGTCCATTTTCGAGAAAAAAACTCTGAAGGGGAGTTCGTTGGCGGCCCTATGTATTACATAAAAAATGGTCTGTCAAAGAAATGGCAGTGGCTTGCTGTTCTATTTTCTGTTTTTGGTGTTCTTACGGTGTTTGGTACTGGAAATGCCACTCAGGTGAATACTATTACTGCAGCAATTAATTCTGCGCTGTTAAACTACCACATAATTTCAGAGGATTCTCTTGGAATCTCTAACCTGATTCTTGGTATTCTCCTGGCTGCTTTAGTAGGCATGGTTCTCCTTGGAGGTATTAAACGTATCGGTCATGTAACTGAGCGTCTGGTTCCATTTATGGCGTTGTTTTACATTATTCTGGCTCTTGGAGTAGTTCTTTTGAACATCCAGAGAATTCCAGAAGTTTTGTATTCCATCTTTTATGGGGCCTTTCATCCTGCCGCTTTTACCGGAGGCGTAGTAGGAAGCTTTTTCCTAAGTATGCAAAAAGGTGTTTCCAGAGGAATTTTCTCTAATGAAGCTGGCTTGGGTACCGGTTCTATTGCACACGCATGTGCAGATACGAAAA
This sequence comes from uncultured Bacillota bacterium, assembly GCA_905200905.1. Taxonomy (GTDB): domain Bacteria; phylum Bacillota; class Clostridia; order Lachnospirales; family Lachnospiraceae; genus Blautia. The sequence goes on along the minus strand of CAJKMA010000030.1, from coordinate 17,886 downwards.
AACCAGTAAAGCAGGGATTATTTGGTATTTTTGAAGTGTTTACAGATACTATCGTCATCTGTACCCTGACTGCTCTGGTTATTCTGTGCAGTGATATTCCTGTTGCTTATGGTAAAGCTGCAGGAGCAGAGCTTACGATTCTTGGCTTTACTTCCACCTACGGAAACTGGGTTTCTATTTTTACCGCAGTTGCCATGTGTTGTTTTGCTTTTTCAACTATTATTGGATGGGGACTGTACGGCGCTAGATGTATTGAATTTTTGTTTTCTTCAAAAATTATTAAACCTTTTATGGTTGCCTATTCTCTGGTTGCTATTCTTGGAGCTACCATGGATTTGGGACTGCTTTGGAGTATCGCTGAAACCTTTAATGGGCTGATGTCCATTCCAAACTTGATTGCTGTATTCCTACTTTCCGGTACGGTAGTAAAATTAGTCAAAGAATATTTTAACGGGGAAGGGGCTTCTAAATAGAATAAAAAATTACGGGCAGTTTGCACCCATAAATCAATGGTAATGCCAACTGCCTTTTCTCCTCAAATACCCCTTTTTCCAAAAATATCTCAATTCTAAGCCTAAGATCACCACCGCTAACAGAATCACCGCCAGATACCCATATTTCCAATCCACCAGTGGCATATTGGTGAAATTCATGCCATACCATCCGGCCAGAAGAGAAAGAGGCAGAAAAATCGTAGTGACTACCGTAAGCACAGCCATGGTTTCATTTTGTCGAATATCTATCTGCGCCTGATACAGCTCGTGAAGCTGGATGAGATTTTCTCGGATATTCTCTGTATATCCATGAAGCCTGGCAACTCGACTGGTAAAAATATTCCAGTCCTCTGCCTGCTCCCTGGATATTAGATCGCAGCCCCTTCTCTGCATTGCTTCTCCAATATCCGTGAGTTGTACATAAAATGCGTGAAGTTTCATCATATCCTTCCTAAGACGCATAAGAATTTTCGGTATCTCCCTTGAAGTTTCTTCCAAAAGAATATTTTCCAGTTCAATACTCTTTTCTTCAAATTTCTGCAAATAGGACACTTCCTGGTCAATTAATTGGTTAAACAGTGCTAGTAAAACCTCCACTTCCTGGTGTTCTACTTTTTGCCCATGTTCTGAAAAAACTTTCCATTGTTTGATTCTCTCTAAAAATTCTTCTAAACAATTGCCGGTTCCAATAAAGAATACTTTGCCCTTTTGAACATAATACCCGAACATCTCAGGCTGTTCCTCCAGATTTTTCTTATTTGGAATACGCAGCATTCCCCAAATACACTGTTTGTACACTTCTGCTTTACAGTAGGGTATATATCCCAAACTGTTTATTACTTGATGTCTATGAGGATAATCACCTTTTAAGGCAGCAAATTCTTCCCTGCTAAGAACCTGCACCCTGCTAAGAACTTCCTCTTCCATAGCTTCCTCCAACTGCTTGTTTTCTCTTAGTCTGCCCAAAATACAGAAATTCTTGCAATTCCACAGTTGTTCAAACAGGTTCTGTTATGGTACACTAAGCGGAAAGGAGGAATTCATATGGAACATTTTACCCTGCCCCATCAGCATGGACAGTCCAAAGATCAACTCATGGAAAATATACCATCCACAGAAAATTTTCAAATCATTGCAGATATTTTCAAGCAGCTTAGCGATACCACTCGAATCCGCATTTTCTGGATTCTTTGTCATTGTGAAGAGTGTGTCATTAATATTGCTGCCCTAATGGAAATGAGCAGTCCTGCCGTAGCACACCATCTACGCCTGCTTCGGGCAAGCGGCTTAATTGAATCCCGCCGAGATGGCAAGGAAACTTATTACCGAGCCAGCAAAAGCAAAAAAGCCCAGTCTCTTCATCATATGATTGAAGAAATGATGGATATTTCCTGTTTTCAGAAAAACATGCCAATCTGATATACAGCAAACGCGGCAATCCACGCAATAACACATTGACCGATTACCATAGCTATGGCCCATTTGCCTCCCAATTCTCTTTTTACAGAGGCAATGGCTGCCACACAAGGAGTATACAAAAGGCAGAATACTAGAAGCGCACCTGCTCCTATTGTACTAAGGCTACTCTGCAAAGCCGCTGTACTGCCAAAAAGTACAGTAAGAGAAGAGACCACGCTTTCTTTTGCCATAAATCCCGAAATCAGAGCTGTCACAATTCTCCAGTCTCCAAATCCCACAGGAATAAAAACAGGAGCCAACGTACCTGCTGCCAGAGCCAAAATACTATCCTGGGAATCTGTTACCATATTAAATCCTGTGTCAAAATTCTGCAGGAACCAAATCAAAATGGTTGCTAAGAAGATAACAGTAAACGCTCTCTGAAGGAAGTCTTTCGCCTTATCCCACAGAAGATGAAATACATTTTTTGCCCCCGGCATACGATAGTTTGGAAGCTCCATAACAAAGGGCACTGCTTCCCCTTTAAAAGCTGTTTTCTTAAAAATCAGCGCCATAAGGATTCCCATGACAATGCCAAATACATACAGCCCAATCATAACCAATGCCCCATGTTTTGGGAAAAAGGCTGCAGTAAAGAACGCATAAATAGGAAGTTTTGCTGTGCAGCTCATAAAAGGTGTCAAAAGGATGGTCATCTTTCTGTCACGCTCTGATGGAAGGGTCCGGCTCGCCATAACTCCTGGCACGGTACATCCAAAGCCTATGAGCATGGGAACAATGCTTCGGCCTGACAGTCCCAGTTTCCGAAGAAGTTTATCCATAATAAAGGCAACTCTCGCCATATAACCGCTGTCTTCTAGCATAGACAGGAAGAAAAACAAGGTTACAATAATAGGAAGGAAGCTTAAGACACCGCCTACCCCATTGAAAATACCGTCAATCACCAGGGAGTGAACTACACTGTTTACATGAGCTGCTTCCATGGCATGGTCTACCATCTCCGTCAGCGTCGAAATTCCAGATTCCAAAAGACCCTGAAGAAAGGCTCCAATCACATTAAAAGTTAGCCAGAATACAATCCCCATGATTCCAATAAAAGCCGGAATTCCTGTATATTTTCCTGTGAGGAAATGATCTATTTTCCGGCTGCGCACCCGTTCTTTACTCTCTTTTGGCTTGATTACGGTATCCTTACACACTTCTTCTATATAGTCAAAACGCATCTGTGCCACTGCGGCTGCCCTGTCCATACCGGTTTCTTCCTCCGTTTGGATAGCAATATCTTCTAAGAGTCTTTGTTCGTTCTCTGTAAGCTCTAATTGCTCCAGAATCTTGCTATCCCCTTCCATAACCTTGCTGGCAGCAAAACGGATAGGAATCTCTGTTTTTTCTGCATGATCCTCAATAAGATGCATCACTGCGTGAATTCCTCTGTGAATCCCTTCTTTCCGATTACAGAAATCGGTTTCCTCAGGACGTTCCTGATATTTCGCCACATGAATCCCATGGCGTATAAGTTCCTCAATTCCTTCCCCTTTTGCAGCAGATATGGGAATAACTGGTACACCCAAAGCCTCTTCCATTTCATTTACCAGAACAGAACCACCGTTTTCCCTAAGCTCATCCATCATATTCAAGGCCACAACCATTGGAAAACCTAATTCCAAAAGCTGCATAGTCAAGTACAGATTCCTCTCAATGTTCGTAGCATCTACAATATTAATAATACCCTTTGGCTTTTCCCTGATTACAAACTCACGGGTAACAATTTCCTCACTGGTGTAAGGTGACATGGAATAAATTCCTGGCAGGTCTGTAATTAAAGTATTCTCGTGACCTTTTATAACACCGTCTTTTCTATCTACTGTAACACCTGGAAAATTCCCTACATGCTGTTTGGAACCTGTTAGTTGGTTAAACAGTGTCGTTTTTCCACAGTTCTGGTTTCCCACCAGGGCAAAGGTGAGAGTTTCACTTTCCGGAAGGGGATTTTCACTTTTTCTATTATGGAATTTTCCACCTTCTCCATATCCCGGGTGATGTTTTTCCTTTTTTTCTGCCTTATTTTCCACTGTTTTAGGCTCATGGGGCTTTCCCACCTGGATATTTTCTGCATCTGCCAAACGGATGCTCAGCTCATATCCGTGGATGCGAAGTTCCATAGGGTCTCCCATGGGCGCATATTTCACAACAGTAACCTCCGTTCCCTGTATAAGGCCCATGTCCAGAAAATGTTGTCTAAGAGCGCCAGCGCCACCTACAGACTGTATGGTAGCAGTACTCCCAATTGGTAATTTACTAAGATTCATTGTGTTGTTCTCCTATCTTTTGCATTAGTCTTATCTAACTCAAACACAAAGGTGTTGCCGCATCACATAGTATTTTTTCACCATGTGATGCGACAGTTCCTGTACTTCTCTTTTTTCTGTTTTATTATAGCACTTCTTTGTAAATTTCTGTAGTATTTTTTTATAAATCGTGAACCCTAAGGGCCCTGATTGCATTTAACACTGCCAGAACCATAACTCCCACATCTGCAAAAATAGCAAACCACATATTGGCAATTCCCACAGCACCCAGCGCCAAACAACCAAACTTAATCACCAATGCAAAGACGATATTCTGGTATACAATATTGAGACATTTCCTGGAAATTTTAATAGCCTTGGAGATTTTCAGCGGGTCATCATCCATAAGAACCACATCTGCTGCCTCAATGGCTGCATCTGATCCCAGGGCTCCCATAGCAATTCCAATATCTGCTCTGGTAAGTACCGGCGCATCATTAATACCATCTCCTACAAAGACCAGCTTCTCATTTTCTGCTTTCTGTTTCAGCAGAGCTTCCACCTTCTCTACTTTATCTCCTGGAAGCAATTCACTATACACTTCATCCATGCCAAGAGCCTTCGCTGTCTGTTCTGCCACTGCTTTCGCATCTCCTGTAAGCATGACAGTTTTCTTCACACCTGCTTTTTTCAGCCTGGAAACCACTTCTTTTGCATGTGGCTTAGGAACATCGGAAATCACAATATGTCCTTCATACTTTTTATCCACTGCAATATGAATAATGGTTCCCACCTCATGACAATCCTTATACTCTACGCCTAATTGCTTCATTAATTTGCTATTTCCGGCTGCCACTTCATGACCGTCTACTTTTGCCACCACTCCATGACCGCTGATTTCCTGAATATCGGTTACACGATTTCTCTCGATTTCCTGCCCATAAGCCTTCAAGAGGCTTTTACTAATAGGGTGAGAAGAAGCACATTCTGCCAAAGCTGCGTATTCCAGTAATTTTTTTTCATCCATTTCATTATGATGAATGGCTGTTACTTCAAAAACGCCTTTTGTCAGTGTTCCTGTTTTATCAAAAACCACATATTTTATCTTAGATAGTGTTTCCATATAATTGGAACCTTTAATCAGTACACCTTCCTTGCTGGCGCCTCCGATTCCTGCAAAAAAACTAAGAGGAATACTAATAACCAAAGCACATGGACAACTAATTACCAAAAAGGTAAGAGCCCTATAAATCCAGATTCCCCACTGGGCTGTACTGCCTAAGAACAGCATCTGCACCAAAGGCGGTAAAAGGGCAAGGGCAAGAGCGCCATAACAGACTGCCGGTGTATAAACTCTGGCGAATTTGGAAATAAAATCCTCTGATTTTGACTTTCTAGAACTGGAATTTTCCACAAGCTCCAGAATCTTAGATACCGTAGATTCCCCAAATTCCTTCGTAGTGCGTATTTTCAGCACACCTGTCATATTAATACATCCACTGATGATTTCATCTCCCTGCTTCACATCTCTTGGGAGGCTTTCCCCTGTAAGTGCACTGGTATTTAAAGTAGAATTTCCTTCCAGAACGATTCCATCCAGAGGAACTTTTTCTCCTGGCTGCACCACAATCACGCTGTCAACCTCTACCTCATCTGGGTCTACCTGTTCCAGCTTTCCATCTCGCTCAATATTGGCATAGTCTGGGCGGATATCCATAAGGGCACTGATATTCTTGCGGCTTTTTCCCACAGCATAACTCTGAAACAGTTCTCCCACCTGGTAGAAAAGCATAACTGCAATGGCTTCATTGTAATCTCCACTCCTGCTGTAAATAGCCAGTGCAAAAGCTCCCACTGTAGCAATTGCCATTAGAAAATTCTCATCAAATACACGTCTGTTAAGAATCCCTCTCCATGCCTTTCTCAGAATATCATAGCCAATAATCAAATATGCAGCCAGGTAGAGACCCAATCTTAACCATCCTTCCACCGGAATAAAATTCAGCCCAATCACCATAACTGCTGCAATGATAATCCGAGTGAGCATTTTTTTCTGCTTCTTATTCATAGTTCTTATTCTCTTTCTATAATTCGATCTCGCAGTCCGGCTCAACCTTTTTACAAGCTTTTAACACATCCTTCATCACTGCTTTTGGTTCTTTTCCATCTTCAAACTCTACAATCATTTTCTGTGTCATAAAGTTTACAACAGCATTTGCAACACCTTCTGTTTTTTTTGCTTCATTCTCCATAAGGTTGGCACAGTTTGCACAATCCACTTCAATTTTATAAGTTTTCTTCATAAATAAATACTCCTTTCTTTTTTAACAATTAAACAATCGTTTAATCTTTATGTTTTTAATATAACGAAAAAAAAGAAGAATGTCAATGCCTTTTTTTATAAATTTTCCTATGGTACAATGGCCATATAATTTAAGAAAGGAACAGGTATGTTAAATATGAAAAAATCTATAGTTTTTCTTCTTAGTGCTGTTATGGCAGTTACTATGATAGGATGTGGTAACGATAAGGAGGCAGGTAAGGAACCGAGTAAGGATTCTTCTTATGAAAGCGCTCTGGATGTGTTAAATACAGTTGCTGATTCCTACGCAGAAGATGAAAAATTTCCTATGAGCGGCGGTGATTCTGAGAATTTATCTACAGAAGGACCGGCTGCCTTTGATGTTTCCAAAACAGATGAACTAGATACTGTATTAGGTCTCCCAAAGGAAGAGGCGGCACACATTGATGATGCGGCTTCTCTGGTGCATATGATGAATGCCAATACCTTTACTGGAGCTGCCTATCATTTAACAGAAGATACTGATATGGAGGATTTTTCCAAGGCTGTGGAAGAACATATTTTGTCCAGACAGTGGATTTGTGGAATGCCGGACACTCTGGTAATTCTGAAAGCAGATAACGAATATGTAATCACTGCTTTTGGGGCTGATGAACTCATAGAAACTTTTAAGAAAAATGTCGCTTCTTCTTTAGAAGATTCCGAAGTGCTTTTAGAAACTTCTGTCACAGAGCCTTAAGCATAATTAGGAGGTAACGGATGCTTTTTTCCAGTATTCCTTTTTTGTATTATTTTTTGCCTCTGGTACTGATATTTTATTTTTTAGCGCCTGCAAGGTTTAAAAACCATGTATTGTTGCTATTTAGCTTCATTTTTTATGGATGGGGCGAACCAAAATATCTTTTTCTTATGGTGATTTCCATTGGATTTGGATATGGCTTTGGGCTTTTGTTGGAACGATACCGGCAAAAGCCTGCTGCACCATGGATTTGCTTTTGTTCTGTGGCAGTCAGTCTTGGATTTCTCCTATATTTTAAATATGCAGATTTTTTCCTGGAAAATATCAATGCTGTCACTGGATTTGAAATAGGACTTTTAAAGATTGCTCTGCCTATTGGTATCAGTTTTTATACCTTCCAAATGATTAGCTATACCGTAGATGTGTATCGAGGTGAACCTGCACAGAGAAATCCCCTGTATTTGGCAACCTATATTGCCATGTTCCCCCAGCTCATTGCGGGTCCTATTGTGCGCTACTCCCAGATTGCTGCACAGCTTCAGAAACGTACTCACTCTGTAGATTTGGTTGCTCTTGGTATCCGACGCTTTCTCCTTGGGCTTGGAAAAAAAATTCTCCTAGCCAATCAACTTGGGGAATTATGTAATGCTTTCCTTGCTTCTGGAGAAAAATCGGTCTTGTTTCACTGGATATATGCCATAGCATTTAGTTTACACATTTATTTTGATTTCTCTGGCTACAGTGATATGGCTATTGGTTTGGGTAAAATTTTCGGCTTTCATTTTGCAGAAAACTTTAATTATCCTTATATTTCTGCCAGTATCACAGAATTTTGGCGCAGATGGCACATTTCTCTGGGAACCTGGTTTCGGGATTACGTGTACATTCCCATGGGTGGAAACAGGTTAGGCAAGGCACGATGGTTTTTCAACATTTTCACTGTATGGATGCTCACCGGATTCTGGCATGGAGCTGCCTGGAATTTTGTACTTTGGGGACTTTTCTTTGCCCTTCTGCTTATAGTGGAAAAATTGTGGCTTCTTCCCCTTCTTTCCAGACACAAATTGTTATCTCATGTTTATGTGCTTTTTTTTGTTGCCATCAGCTTTGTCCTGTTCCATGCAGAGACCTTGTCACAGGCATATTCTCATATAGGCGGTCTGTTTGGCATGGGAAAAATCCCTTGGGTTTCTCCCGAGGCTATATATTATCTGAAAAGTTTTGGATTGCTTCTTTTTCTTTCAGTTATTGGCGCTACTCCGGTATGCAAATATCTGTGGACCACACTGGAAAAACGCCTTTTTGATAACAAGATACTTGCCATTGTTTTAGCTATTGCAGAGCCTGTTGTTCTGCTTTTGCTGCTTCTTGTTATGACTGCTTTTCTGGTAGATGGTTCCTTTAATCCTTTCCTATATTTTCGTTTTTGATTGGAGAAATTTATGGACATGCGTAAGAAAAATAAAATCATGTGTGTTTTGTTTGCTTGTTTTCTAAGTCTTGGCTTTTTCCTCTGTATTTTTTTTCCAAAGGAGGATTATTCCTATAGTGAGCGGCGTAAGCTGGCAAAAATGCCTGAATTTTCCTGGGCTTCTGTATTAAACGGACGTTTTATGACCGATTTTGACTCCTATGCTCAGGACCAGTTTCCATTCCGCGAATCCTTCCGACGATTAAAGGCTTTTGCTGCCACAGATGCTTTCCAAAGAAAGGATAATCATGGTATTTACCAAACAGAAGGCTATGCTTCTGCCATGGAATATCCTATGAACGAATCCTCTCTTAACCGAGCAGCCCAAAGGTTTCGTCATATTTATAACAAGTATTTAACAGAAGAAAACTCTGTGTATCTCTGTGTAATTCCAGACAAAAATTATTTCCTTGCTCCAAAAAGCGGTCATCTTTCCATGGATTATCTTGCTTTTGAAAAATCTATGGCAGAAAAAATGGAGTTTGCAGAGAATATTTCCATTTCTCATTTGCTGGAACAGGCAGATTTTTATAAGACAGATACCCACTGGCGGCAAGAGTGCATTGAGGATGTGGCAAATCATCTGGCCAAGACCATGGGCACCAGCTTAAAACAGGATTACCAAAAGAAAACTGCTACTTCTGATTTCCTAGGTGTTTATGCAGGACAATCAGCCCTGCCTCTTAGCTCTGAACCTTTATACTATCTCACCAATGACGCTATAGACCAGGCAGTAGTATATAATTATGAAACCAACAAAATCCAGAGCGTTTATGATTTTTCCCGTACAGATGGAAAAGATCCCTATGAGATTTTTTTATCTGGTCCGGTTTCCCTGCTTACCATAGAAAATCCTTTGGCTTCTACCTCAAAAGAACTGATTGTATTCCGAGATTCCTTTGGTTCCAGCCTTGCTCCCCTGCTTTTGAGTGGATATTCAAAAATCACTCTGGTAGATATCCGGTATATCCATCCTGATTATTTGGAGCAATATGTTGACTTTACCGAGTGTGATGTTTTGTTTTTATATAGCACTCTGGTGTTAAATAACAGTGATACTTTTAAATAATCTTATTTTTGTGCAGGAATGGTTTTCACTCCAAACAGGAAGTAGAGAACATGGAACACCCAGACACCAATGAGAACAATACGTCCTACTGCTACCTGATGCATCATGGCAAACCCCACTGCCATAAGTAGGGTCACAGTGACCATGATTCTGATTTTTGTCTGTCTGGTCATTCCCTTTCCCGCCACATAGGTTTCCAGGTTTTTCTTGTAAAGTCTGGTTCCAAGGAACCAGCTGTGAAGTCTCCTGGAACTTCTGGCAAAACATATGGCTGCCAGAAGAAGGAAGGGAACGACAGGCAGCAGGGGCAGAACTGCCCCCAAGGTTCCTAACCCCAGAGAAATACAGCCTCCTATGATATAGAAAATTTTTTTCATATCCATTAACTCATCCTCCCATGCTCCACAGAATAAATCTTGTCAGTAATTCCCATGGTAGATTTTCTGTGTGATACCAATATCACCGTTTTTCCCTTACGCTCTTTGTGAAGGGATTTCAAAATCACAGCCTCATTTAAGCTATCCAGGTTGGAAGTGGGCTCATCCAACAACATAAAAGGCGCATCGTGGAGGAAGGCTCTGGCCAGGCCCAGTCTTTGTCTCTCTCCTCCTGATAAGGTATCTCCAAGCTCTCCTACCGGTGTTTCATATCCCTTTGGCAAACTCATAATAAAATCATGTACAGAAGCCTTCCTGCAGGCATCTTCCAGTTCCTCCATGGACGCCTCTGGTTTGGCTATTCGCAAATTGGAAGCAATGCTGTCATGAAATAGATGGGTTTCCTGGGTCATAAAACTCTCCATGTCTCGCAAATTGGTGGTATTTACCTCATTCACAGAATGACCGGAAATCTCTACTTCCCCTTCCCTTGCCTGCCAGAACCGCATAAATAGTTTCAATAAAGTAGATTTCCCACTACCACTCTTTCCCTGAATCCCAATAATTTTGTTCTTAGGAATTTCCATAGAAACTTCATGCAAAATCTCCTCATTTCCATAAGAAAAACTTACTTTTTCCGCTTTTGCGCCAGTAAATTCTATGGTTTCCTTCCCTTGTATTTCTTCTGTCACTGGAATTTCTTCCAGAATATCCAGCACTCTGTTTCCTGCTGCAAAGGTATTTTGTAAGGTGCTTCCAAGAGCTGCCAGAGCCACCACAGGTCCAAAACTGCTCATAAGTGTCACAGTAGGAATCACAACACCTTCAAACTCTACCATTCCGCGCTGAAACAGCCAGGCAGAGGTAAAAAGCATAACTAAATCCGCCACCCAGATAACACTGTTCGTCACAGCTGTATTCCATCCGGAAAGTTTTTTCATCTGACCTTCTTCTGCCGAAAGAGCCTCTGTTCGCTCATTCATTTCCTTCCTTCTTCTGTCTCCTGCATGATATTGAAGAATTTCCGGTAATCCTCTCAAACTGTCCAGTACAAAGCTGCTGAGATCGCCGCTCATAGTCCGAAAACGCATTCCTGCCCAACCATTGAGTTTGGATACTGCCATAGGAATAAAAACCCCCACAATGAGAAAAGAAGCAAAAGCCAAAATCCCCAAAACAGGATGATAACTACCAAGAAACAAACATATGCCAGTACAAAACAGCAAAGCAATAAGAGCCGGTGAAATGGTGTGAGCATAAAATACCTCCAAAAGCTCAATATCTGAAGTTATAACAGAAATCAAACTCCCTTTTTCTTTTCCTTCCAGCTTGGCAGGACACAGCCGGCGCAAAGCACAAAATACTTTATCTCTTATAAGCGCCAAAAGTTTAAAAGCAATAAAGTGATTACACGCCTGCTCCCCGTATCTTAAAATCCCCCGCATAAGGGCAAATCCTCCCATGGCTAAAAATAGTACAGATATGCTCACAGGCACAGGTTCACCCAAGCCCGCCAGCATGGCAAAACCTGCAAAAACCGTGATGAAAGTTGCACATAAATGTCCTGCCAGCCCCATAAGCACTGCCAAAACCATATATCCACTCAAGGGCTTCACTAACCCAGACAGTTGCAGCATCAACTTCCAGTGATTTCGTTTTTTCATGATGCCTTCTCCTTTCTGTAATACTCCAGTTCCTGCTGGGTGTTCCACAATTTTGCATAAACCCCATTTTGCGCAATGAGTTCTTCGTGATTTCCTTGTTCTGTCACCTTTCCTTGTTCCAGAACATAAATTTTATCCGCTGCTGTCACATTGGCTAATCGGTGGGAAATCAGCAGCACCGTTTTTTCCCTTTTCATCTGGTAAATCTGTTCCATCATATCATTCTCACTCTCTGCATCAATATTGGAAGTCGCTTCATCAAAGATATATATCGGACTATCATGCAGGAGTGCCCTTGCCATAACCAAACGCTGGCACTGTCCTCCAGAAAAGTTAGAACCTTTTTCTGCCAACATGGTATCCAAACCCTGCTCACTTCTTAGGAAATCAGCCAGTTTCATCTTCTCCAACACTTCCCAGAATTCCTCATCTGTTCCATTTGGTTTCGCCAGGAGTAAATTTTCTCTTATTGTTCCCTTGAAAAGATAACCGGCATGTCCCACATAGGTAATCTGTTTCATCAGGCTCTCCTCTGCAATTTCAGAAAGAGGAATACCGTCATTTCCTCCCAACAAGACCTCACCCTCATAGTTCTGATTTTTTCCCATAAATACAGAAGCCAAAGTAGATTTACCACAGCCACTCTCTCCTACAATTGCAGTAAAAGTTCCCGCCTCCACACAAAGACTTACCTGTTTCAAAACAGGACGTTCTTTTTCATAAGCAAAAGTCAGATCCCTGCTGCACAAACCGTTCTCTTTTGAAACTGCTCTGGTTCCTTTCACCGGCTCCGGCAAATCCAGTAATTTAAAAATCTTATCGCTGGCAGCCATTCCATTCATAGCAATGTGGAAAAAACTTCCCAGCAGACGCATAGGCAGGAAAAAATCTGCTGCCAGCAAAATAATAAACAAGCATTCACTTAGAAGAATTTCTCCGGTCAAAAACTGTCTCACAGCCAAAATCCCCCCAAGCGCTGCTCCACCATACGCTACCAAATCCATAATGGTAATGGAGTTCAACTGCATGGTAAGAACCTTCATGGTAATTTTGCGGAAATTCTCTGCCTCCTGGTTCATCTCCTCCTGTCGGCGCTCATCTGCCTGATAAATTTTCAAGGTAGTCAAACCCTGGAGATTTTCCAAAAAGGTATCTCCCAAAGCAGTGTACTGTCCCCAATATTTTGCCAGAAGTTTCTTCGCCCAAGTCTGAACTGCTGCAATAGAAATGGGAATCAGCGGCACACAACACAAAAGCACGACTGCTGAAATCCAGCTTATAGGAAGAAGCACCAAAAACAGTGTCACAGGAGCCAGGACTGCATAGAAGAACTGGGGTAGGTATGACCCAAAATAAGTTTCTAACTGGTCAACACCTTCTACTGCCACCTGAACAACCTCTGAAGAACGGACATTTTCTTTGTAAGACACACCTAGATTTAGAAGTTTTCCATAAATTTTCTCACGTAAAATCTGTTTCACTGATTTTGAAGAAAGAAAACTCATACGACTGGATATTACAAAACAGACCATACGCACCAGAACTGCCCCCAAGGCATGGACAGCTACAATGAGAAACGTTCTCTTCTCTGCCTTGCCGTAAAACAATTCTCCTAAAAACCAGGTCACAATTTGTATCAACATAATGTTAGTCCATAAGGAAACCCACTGAACTGCCACATTGGCAGCAATATATTTCCTGGTGTTGCTTACTGTGGAAATCAATCTTTTATGAATCATCAATGTTTTATCCTCCGATTGCTGTAGTTACTTTTTGAATCATATCTTGGTTAGTTAATTCATCTTAAAGTTAGCTCTCGCTAACTAAATGGTATTCTATTTATTTTGAGTGGATTTGTCAAGAGAAAACTTGTAAAAATTAAAAGTTTTAGGATTAAAATTGAAGAAAACAGAGCCGCCACACTGAAAAACTACTCAGTGCGACAGCTCTGTCATTTTACCTTTTATTCAGTTCTTATTTTCCAATAACAACCTTGTCCAGATGCCAGATTTCATCTACATACTGCTGGATGGTTCTGTCAGAAGTAAACTTACCGGAGCAAGCAGTGTTCAGAAGTGCCATCTTAGCCCATCTTTCTTCGTCTCTGTAAGCTTCTTCTACTTTTTCCTGTGCTGCTGCATAAGACTTGAAGTCAGCCAGGATAAAGTAAGTATCTGCTCTGTCACTGCATTTTGTATTCAACAGAGAATCATAGATTTCACGGAACATATTGAAATCTCCATGGGAGTAAGTTCCGTTGATTAACTGCATCAATACATTTCTGATGTCAGGATCGTTGTTGAAATACTGCATTGGGTCATATCCGCCATGGTTTTCATAGTTGATAACTTCGTCAGAAGAAAGACCGAAGATAAATGCATTTTCAGCACCTACTTCTTCTACGATTTCCACGTTAGCACCGTCCATAGTACCGATTGTTGGAGCACCATTTAACATGAATTTCATGTTACCTGTTCCTGAAGCTTCTTTACTTGCTGTAGAAATCTGCTCAGAAACATCTGCTGCTGCAAAAATCATCTCTGCATTGGATACACGGTAGTTTTCAATAAATACAACTTTAATCTTTCCATCAATGGAAGCGTCATTATTGATTACATCTGCTACTGCGTTGATCAGCTTAATGGTCTGTTTTGCACGTCTGTAGCCTGCTGCTGCCTTTGCACCGAAGATAAAGGTTCTTGGATAGAACGGCATTTCCGGATGTTCTTTAATCTTATTGTACAGGTACATAACGTGAAGGATGTTCATAAGCTGGCGTTTGTACTCATGAAGTCTCTTAACCTGTACGTCAAAGATGGAGTTCGGATTTACTTCGATTCCGTTGTGCTCCAGAATGTACTTAGCAAGACGTACTTTGTTGCGGTATTTAATGTTCATGAATTCCTGCTGTGCCTTCTTGTCATCTGCATAAACTTTCAGTTTTGCAAGTTCTGGAAGGTTGGTGATCCAGCCATCACCGATATGTTCTGTAATCCAGTCTGCCAGAAGTGGGTTTCCGTGAAGCAGGAAACGTCTCTGGGTAATACCGTTTGTCTTATTGTTGAATTTTTCAGGATACATTTCATAGAAATCTTTTAATTCCTGTTTCTTCAGAATTTCTGTGTGAAGCTGTGCAACACCGTTTACAGAATATCCTCCTGCGATTGCAAGGTGAGCCATTTTCACCTGTCCATCATAAATGATTGCCATTTTTCTGATTTTTTCCTGATTTCCAGGATATTTCTGCTGGATTTCCAACAGGAATCTTCTGTTGATTTCTTCAATAATCTGATATACACGAGGAAGCAGTTTGGAGAACAGCTCGATTGGCCATTTTTCCAGAGCTTCTGCCATAATGGTATGGTTTGTATATGCACAGGTATGTGTTGTGATATCCCATGCTTCATCCCATTCCATGCTTTCTTCGTCAATGAGAATTCTCATAAGTTCCGCAACAGTCATAGTTGGATGTGTATCATTTAACTGGAAGGTTACTTTCTTCGGCAGGTCATGAAGGTCACTATGGGATTTCTTAAATTTTTCAATTGCAGCCTGAATACTTGCAGAAATGAAGAAATACTGCTGTTTCAGACGAAGTTCTTTTCCTGCATAGTGGTTATCATTTGGATACAGAACTTCTACGATATTTTTTGCCAGGTTTTCCTGCTCTACTGCTTTGTGGTATTCACCTTTGTCGAACAGGTCTAACTGGAAGTCATTGATTGCTTCTGCATCCCAGATACGCAGTGTGTTGACAATCTTATTATTGTAACCAACGATTGGCATATCGTATGGTACTGCACGGACAGACTGATAGCCTTCCTGTACGAAACGGTTTCTGCCTGTTACGTGGTCGTATTCTACTCTTACATATCCACCGAATTTTACTTCTTTTGCATATTCAGGACGGCGCAGTTCAAATGGATAACCGTTCTTTAACCAGTTATCCGGTACTTCTACCTGATAACCGTTCTCGATTTTCTGTTTGAACAGACCGTAACGGTAACGGATACCGCAGCCATATGCACAGTATCCTAAGGTTGCCAGAGAATCCAGGAAACATGCTGCCAGTCTTCCCAGACCTCCGTTTCCAAGAGCCGGGTCTGGTTCCTGGTCTTCAATGGTATTTAAGTCAAATCCTAATTCATCCAGAGCTTCTTTTACTTCGTTGTATGCACATAAGTTAATCAGATTATTACCAAGTGCACGTCCCATAAGGAACTCCATGGATAAATAGTACACAATCTTCGGGTCATCTTTTTCATACTGCTTTTGTGTTAAAAGCCAGTTGTCAATAACAACATCCTTTACAGCCAGAGACACTGCCTGGAAAACCTGTTCCTGAGTAGCCTCTTCAATAGTTTTTCTGTAAAGCATCTTTACGTTTTCTTTAACGCTTTCTTTAAATTCTTCTTTCTTGAAATGATGATCTAACATTTCTCTTTCCCTCCTACAGGTTTCATGAGAATTTTTCCACGCCAAATGTAACGCTCTCGGAATTGATTTTCCATTCTTTAGTATAACCTTTGATCTCATTGTACACAACTTCTGCTGCCAGTACTTCAGACTTAATTTCAGCTTCATGCACACGGAAAATGCCTTCAATTACTTGATTTCCTTCCAGCGAAACAATAATCTTATCAGTCACTTCAAAGTCAGCCTCTTTACGCATGGTCTGGATTTTGCTAATGATTTCACGTACGAAACCTTCTTCCAAAAGTTCTGGTGTAAGGTTTGTATCCAGCACAACAGTAAGATCATTGTCAGACTCTGATACATACCCCTCCATCTGTGCCATATCAATCAACAAATCACTCTCTAATAATACAATTTCCTGTCCATTTATGTCAAGTTTTAGCTCATTATTGGCCTTCAGCTCATCCATAGCCTTATTTCCGTCTAATTCGGCAAGTGCTGTTTTAATTCCTCCCAGGAATTTACCATATTTTGGTCCAACAGTCTTTAACTGTGGCTTAAAGGTGTAGGAAGTAAAGTCTCTTACATCATCTGTAAAGGTCATTTCTTTTACATTTAATTCATCTTCAATAATCTCTTTATAGAATTCAGAAAGCTCAAACGGTGCTTTTACAAACATCTTTCCGATTGGCTGGCGGTTCTTGATGTTTGCTGTATTTCTGCATGCACGGCCCATAACAACCACTTTCAGCAGGTCATCCATGTTCTCTTCTAATTCTTTATCAATCCATGCTTCCTGAACCTCTGGGAAGTCGCACAGATGAATACTTTCCGGTGCAGTCTGGTCAATGCTTCTTACCAGGTTCTGGTAGATTTCTTCTGTCATGAACGGAACCATAGGAGCTGCTGCCTTGGAAATGGTAACCAGTGCAGTGTAAAGGGTCATATAAGCATTAATCTTATCCTGCTCCATACCTTTTGCCCAGAAACGTTCACGGCTTCTTCTTACATACCAGTTACTCATATCGTCTACAAATTCCTGAAGTGCTCTTGCTGTCTCTGGAATCTTGTAGTTTGCCAGATTCTCATCTACTGCTTTTACTACGGTATTTAACTTAGAAAGCAACCATTTATCCATAACCGGAAGTTTATCGTACTCTAATGTATATTTTGTTGCGTCAAATTCATCAATATTCGCATAAAGCACGAAGAATGCATAAGTATTCCACAGTGTACCCATGAATTTACGCTGTCCTTCCTGTACTGCCTTGCCATGGAAGCGGTTTGGCAGCCATGGAGCACTGTTTACATAGAAATACCAGCGGATAGCGTCTGCACCGTATTTTTCCAGTGCTTCAAATGGGTCTACTGCATTTCCTTTGGACTTACTCATTTTCTGTCCATTTTCGTCCTGCACATGACCAAGAACGATAACATTCTTATAAGGTGCCTTATTAAACAAGAGGGTAGACTCTGCCAGAAGAGAATAAAACCATCCTCGAGTCTGGTCTACAGCTTCAGAAATAAAGTCTGCCGGGAACTGCTGCTCAAACAAATCCTGATTCTCAAATGGATAATGGTGCTGTGCAAAAGGCATTGCTCCTGAGTCAAACCAGCAGTCAATTACTTCCGGTACACGATGCATTT
>CAJKMA010000029.1 GCA_905200905.1 uncultured Bacillota bacterium | reverse complement strand
CGCTCCACAAAAGATTTTAAAACGATGGCTCTCGGGTCGGATTTGGAATAAACCGCATGGCCCACGCCGTAGATCAGGCCGGCATGATCGAAGGCATCCCGATTGAGCAGGCGCTGCAGATAATTGGCGACTTCCT
The DNA here is from genome assembly GCA_905200905.1 of uncultured Bacillota bacterium. Lineage (GTDB taxonomy): Bacteria > Bacillota > Clostridia > Lachnospirales > Lachnospiraceae > Blautia. The sequence goes on along the minus strand of CAJKMA010000029.1, from coordinate 31,040 downwards.
CTTCATCTTTCCAGTCCTTGACCTCTTCTTTCATATCCTCAAACATCTGGATTACCTTAATATTGGCTCCGCCATGTCGAGGCCCCTTCAGTGAACCGATGGCGGCTGCCATGACGGAATAAGTGTCTGTCAGGGAAGAGGTAACCACATGCGTGGTGAAAGAGGAGTTATTGCCTCCGCCATGCTCCATATGGAGAATCATGCAGATATCCAGAATCTTGGCTTCCAAAGGCGTGTAGGAACTGTCAGGGCGCAGAATATGTAGAATATTCTCTGCCATGCTTCCTTCCGTCAGAGGCTGATGGATATAAAGGCTGTTTCCGTCGTGATAATGGCTGTAGGCCTGATAGCCGTAAATCGTGAGCATCGGGCACAGGCTGATCAGCTGCATACACTGACGCAGAACATTGGGAAGGGAGACATCATCCGCGCGATCATCATAAGAATAGAGGGTCAGAACACTTCTGGAAAGGGTATTCATCATATCTCTGCTGGGCGCTTTCATAATAACATCTCTTACAAAATTTGTAGGCAGCTGCCGCTGAGAAGCCAAAATAGCTGAAAACGCTTCTAATTCTCCTGGTGTTGGCAATGTTCCAAATAATAATAAATAGGTAGCCTCTTCAAACCCAAATCTCTGCTCCTTCAAAAAACCATCTGTCAAATCCTCAATATTAATTCCACGGTAATACAATTCACCTTCACAGGGGATTTCTTTCCCGTCCACCACTTTTTTAGATACAATATTGGAAATCTGTGTAAGACCTGCCAGGACACCTTTTCCATTTAAATCTCTAAGTCCCCTTTTCACGTCATACTTTCCATACAAAGACGAATCGATTTTACTATGTTCCTTACACACTTCTGTAAGATTTTCGATTTCCGGAGTAACATTCATATTAAATTCGGACATTTGGAATTCCCCCTTTTCTTTTATTACTTTAGCACTACACCATAGTAACACAAGAAACCGTCTTGTGGCAAGATTCTTTTCCTAAAAAATTCATAAAGACGTTCTCATTGTTATTCTTTTAAATTTAATCTTGCCAATGCATCTGCAAAAGCATTATTCACTGGTTGGCTGGCTTCTTTTTTCTGCTTGTTCAAATAGCGCTGAACATCTTTTTTGCTGACACCAGCCCCTTCTTTTGCCCGTCTTTGCTGAAAGCTGGAAAGCTTTTCCTTATATCCACAAGTCTGGCAAATAAAAGTATCTTCCTTTCCCTTTACATACAATTCCATTTTTCTATGGCAGTTTGGACATCTGGCATTGGTCACTCGGGAAATAGTCTCTCGGTGTCCGCACTCTCGGTCCTGGCACACCAACATTTTGCTGTTTTTACCGTTCACTGCCAGCATTCTCTTTCCGCATACTGGACATTTGGTATTCGTAAGATTTTCGTGCCGGAAGGTTCCTTCCCCTACTTTAATTTCCTGAATCAGTTCCTTTGTATAATCACGGATTTCACCTAAAAATACATTTTTTTTCAATTTGCCTTCCGCGATTTTAGACAACTTCATTTCCCAGTCAGCAGTAAGCTCTGGTTTTTTCAAATCTTCTGGTACCAACTCTAAAAGCTGTTTTGCCTTTGATGTAATATGAATTTCCTGTCCACGCTTTTCCATCAAAAAGGTACTGAATAACTTCTCAATGATATCTGCTCTGGTAGCTACTGTTCCAAGTCCACCAGTCTCACCTAAAGTCTTTGCTGCCTGCGCATCTTTGGTTTCCATATATTTTACCGGATTTTCCATGGCAGACAACAGGCTAGCTTCACAAAATGGTGCTGACGGTTTCGTTTTCCCCTGGGTCATTTCCCCACGCTTAATTTTTAGATGTGCTCCTTTTTCTGTATCAGAAAGGTTCTGGAACTCTTCTTCCTGTTCCTCAGTTTCTCCCTCGTAGACCTCTTTCCACCCCTGACTCTTAACAACTTTACCTTTTGCAGTAAAAATTTCGTTGCCTGCTTCCCCTGTCATAAGAATCTGCTCATATTCAAAAGGCGGATACAAAACACTGAAAAATCTTCTTACTACTAAATCATAAATTTTCCGTTCCTCGTTTGTCATGCGTTCCAGCTGTACAAACTGCTCCGTTGGAATAATTGCATGATGGTCACTGACCTTCTTATCATCTACAAAAGATTTATTTACTTTTACAGGCTTCATGGATAATGCCCCTGCAATTTTTCGATAAGGTCCTACTGCACAGGATTTTAAACGTTCTTTTATCGTAGGAACTACATCCGTCCCAATAAATCTAGAATCTGTTCTTGGGTAAGTAAGTACCTTATGATTCTCATATAACCGCTGCATAATATTCAACGTTTCTTTTGCAGAAAATCCAAATTTCCTATTGGCATCTCTTTGAAGTTCTGTCAAATCGTAAAGTCCTGGAGACATGGTTGTTTTCCTACTTTTCTCTACGGATACAACCGTAAGAATACCATTTTCTGCTGCCGCCTTTACAGATTCCATGCGCTCCTTATGAAAAGAACGGGTACTTCCACTTTTTTTATCTTGCCAAATCCAGCGGTTTTCTCCTGCCCAGATCGTAAATCCATAATATTCCTCTGGTTTAAAATTCCGTATTTCCTCTTCTCTGGCTGCAATCATAGCTAAGGTTGGTGTCTGTACCCTTCCGCAAGACAACTGGGCATTGTACTTACAGGTCAGAGCTCTGGTAGCATTAATCCCAACCAGCCAGTCTGCTTCTGCGCGAGATACTGCTGCATCATACAGCGAATTGTAATCTCTTCCATCCCTTAAATGAGAAAAACCTTCCCTAATAGCTTTATCTGTTACAGAAGAAATCCAAAGACGTTTGATCGGTTTTTTACAGTTTGATTTTTCCAGAATCCAACGTGCTACTAACTCTCCTTCCCGCCCTGCATCAGTAGCAATAATAATGGTTCCTACATCTTTGCGGTAAAGTTGAGCTTTCACTGCCTGATACTGTTTGCTCGTCTGGCGGATTACTACTAACTCCATTTGTTCTGGCAACATAGGAAGATCCTCCATCTTCCATTCTTTGTATTTCTGGCTATATTCCTCTGGGTCTGCTAAGGTAACCAGATGCCCAAGAGCCCAAGTCACCACATATTTTTCCCCTTCTATGGCTCCATTTAACTTTTTACTGCAATTTAATACTCTTGCAATATCTCTGGCCACAGAAGGTTTTTCCGCTAAAACAAGAGATTTCATATCTATATCTCCAATCTTTACATTTTCTTTCCAAAAAACGCAGTTGTTTTCTTTACCTTTACCATAAGTTCCTGAAACGTTTCTGGTTTCAAGGACTGTTTTCCATCACATAAAGCTTTTTCAGGATTGTTGTGTACTTCTATCATAACACCATCTGCTCCTGCTGCAATCGCTGCCATAGTCAGAGGTTCCACCATAAAACGGATTCCAGCTGCATGACTTGGATCTACAATTACCGGAAGATGGGTTTTAGACTTCAGCATAGGAATTGCTGAAATATCCAACGTATTCCTCATAGAGTTTTCAAAAGTACGGATTCCTCGTTCGCAGAGAATGACCTGTTCATTGCCCCCTGCCATAATGTACTCTGCACTCATCAGCAGTTCTTCCAATGTATTTGCCATACCCCTTTTTAAAAGAATCGGCTTTCTGATTTTTCCTAATTCTTTTAGCAGCTGAAAATTCTGCATATTTCTGGTTCCCACCTGAATCACATCTACATCTTCAAATAAAGGCAGATGTTCTGCACTCATAATCTCAGTTACAATAGGAAGTCCTGTGGCTTTTTTTGCCTCCAAAAGCATCTTTAGACCTTCGTCTCCCAACCCTTGGAACGCGTAAGGAGATGTCCTTGGTTTGAAAGCTCCACCTCTTAAAAATCCGGCTCCCGCCTGTTTTACCTGTCCTGCAACCTCTGTCATCTGTTCTCTGGTTTCTATAGAACAAGGACCTGCTATAACCTGGAAATGCTCTCCTCCTACTTTTCTTCCTTGAATATCAAAAACAGAAGGCAAAGGATGCATATTTTTGCTTGCTTTTTTATAGGGCTCTTTAATACGTTTTACAGACTCAATAACGTCTAAGGCACTAAGCCAATCTTCACTTACTTCTGTTGTATCTCCAATAAGACCGATAAGAGAAGTATTCAGACCTTCTGACAAATGTAATTTCAAACCTTGTTTTATAAGCTGTTGTTTTAATTCTTCTACTTTTCTCTCATCTGCGTCTCGCTTTAACACTAAAATCATGGTTTTATCCTCCTTAATTCAGGCTAATCATATCTTGCGTGTAGTAATTTGTCAATAACAATTCAACGATTTAAAGTACAAAATTTCTTTTTTTAATTCCATGCACTTTTTTTGCCCTGTTATTGTACCATGCCCTTTTCTTTATCACAACAAAAGCACATATTTACATTGACATATTTTTTGGTTTTATACTATAATGATTTCAGAATATTTTATATTACTATTTTTATTTTCTAATTTTTCACTCATCTTAGGAGGGACGTATGAATCATCACAGTCAGCTTGCTCATCAAGTGATAGAAGAAGTTCAAAAAGCAGTGATTGGTAAACAAGATTGCATTGAAAAAGTTATGATGGCGATTTTAAGTTCTGGTCATATACTTCTGGAAGATATTCCAGGTGTTGGAAAAACAACCATGGCTCTTGCTTTTTCCAAAGTTTTGAATTTAAGAGAAAAACGACTTACCTTTACTCCTGATGTTTTGCCTGCAGATTTAACTGGATTTACCATGTATCGGAAAGAAACGAATAAATTTTATTATCAACCAGGTGCTGTAATGTGTAATCTCTTTCTTGGAGATGAAATCAATCGTACTTCTCCCAAAACTCAGTCTGCACTCTTGGAAGTTATGGAAGAAGGGCAGGTAAGTGTAGATGGCACAACACATGCTCTTCCAAAGCCGTTTATTGTTATTGCTACCCAGAATCCCACTGGTTCTGCTGGAACACAACTGCTTCCCCAGTCCCAGTTAGATCGTTTTGCCATTTGTCTCAGCCTTGGATATCCAGATATGGAGGAAGAGATTGCCATTTTAAAAGGACGGGTTGCCAGCAATCCCCTAGAAACCCTGCAGCCCATATTAGAAGCCAGTCAGCTTCTGCTTCTTCAGGAAGAGTGCCGTCATATTTTCATTCACGACCGTATTTACCAATATATCTGCAGCCTGGTGCAGACTACCAGGATTCACCCTATGGTAGAACTTGGTATCAGTCCAAGGGGAACCTTGGCACTTACGCGTATGGCCCAGGCAGGTGCTTATCTGGCTGGAAGAAACTATGTAACACCAGAGGATGTACAGAGAATTTTTCAAGATGTATGTCTTCACAGGCTCTGCCTCAATGCTAAAGCCAGAATCAGTCATGTGGATAGCCGCTGTGTATTGGAAGATATTTCCAAAAGCACTCTTGTTCCTTCTGTACGGAAGCATTACAAAGGAGACTCGTAATATGATTTCTTTTTTATTTTCTGTGTGTTTTTTTATTGTGCTACTTTATGTAACCATTCTTTATAAAAGTGTGGCTGCCTGCGCTCTGCTGCTGCTTTTGCTTCTTGGTATAGTCTTTGGTGTTGGACATTTTCTTTATGCTGCTTCTCATTTAAGGCTCCACTTTCCAGAGGTACTGGCAGAAACCTTTCAAAAAAACACCTACCCCTTTACAATCCTGGTAAAAAACACAGGGATTTTTCCTATCTCCGGACTTTCTATGGATCTACACCTTTTAGACGCTGAAAAAAACTTAGTTCAATCTAGTGTTCTGCACTTCTGCGTTTCTGGGAAAAAGACTAGTCCTGTTTCTGGGGAAATTACTAGTGAGCTATATGGTAAATTTCAAATTGTAGGAAAAAATCTGCGGCTTCACAGTCCTTTTTCCTTGTTGTGCTTTCCTCTTCCAGGCACTTTTAATTGCCAGGCACTTTTTTATCCAACAGCCGTTCCTCTGGATGTCCAGGTAAAAGAAACTACTCGGTATTTTGCTGCCGAAAGCCAGGGATTTGAAGAAATACTTCCAGGAGGTTCTTTTCTTCCCACTAATGAAATCCGAGAATTTCTGCCTGGAGACAAAATACGGCAGATTCATTGGAAATCAAGTGCCAGAACCGGAAAAATCTTAGTGCGTGATTTGGGAAAACCAGAGGGTTTTCCGGTTCTTATTTTTCTCCAGCTTCAAAGTATTCACCAGAAAAATTCCGCTCAACAATTCAGCCGCTTTCTGGAATTTACAGTATCTCTTAGCTTCTCTCTTTTAGAAGTGAAATGCAGTCACTTTGTTATCTGGTTTGATACAAAAGAGCAGCATCTAGTACGCTATTCCATACGTACAGAAGAGGAACTTACCATCTGCATGTATGCTCTGCTTCATGAAAATTTATATGAAGCTGGCAAAGATTTATATGACTTTTATACAGAAGAATATCCAGGGGATACCTACTGTACTCGCCTGCTTCTGTGTACAGATTTAACTCTTTGTTTCGACACCCAAAGCCCTTGTCCCTTCACAAATGAAATGACTATTCCTGTATAAAAAGGGAGGACACTCTATGAAAAAAGAAAAACCATCTTTAGTTTCCATACAGTATAAAACAGCACCCCCTTCTTCTGCCACTCAGAATGCAGTTTTGTTTCTGTGCCGTTTTTTTCTGTTTTCTTCTGCTTCTTTTGGATTTCTTCTTTCTTTCCTATTGACGCTCTCCTCTTCCTGGAATTTTCTGACCTTTGCGCCATGGCCTCTTGTAATGTCTCTCTTTTTTGCCATGATACATGGTCTTCCGAAACCAAAACATAGAAGAAAAATTTTGCTTATTTTTTGTGTCTTGGGCGGTTTTCTTTTCTACCTGAAGCGCGAGGATTTTCTCCTGGAAATCCAGGCTTTTCTGGGAAATCTAAACGAGCTTTTAGAATACAGTTATGAATTATCCTTATTTCCGTCCTATGTTTATAAAGGAGAAGATTACCATCTGTTTTTCCCAGCAGCAGTGGGTGTTTTTTTGCTGCTTTTCTACCTTGCCACAACAACCAAAAAGACGTTTTTCATTCTTCTTTTGCTTATTTTTCCTCCATCTGTGGATTTTTTTCTCAATGTAAATCCTACTTTTATTTCTCTTGGTTTTCTTCTGGCTGCTTTCTTATTTTGGAATATTTTGAAGCATAATCCAGCTCCAGGTGTCTTAACACTGGCAAATTTCTGCTGTATACTTTTTCTTTATTTTTTGTGTGCCACCTTCTTAGTTCCTGTAGTTTCACCAGGTCTTTTTCAGTGGAGAAAGCCCCTTTATACAAAAGTAAACGAGCTGTGCAAAACCTTGTTTGAACAAACTTCTACCAGCGAAAATACTGCTCATCTAAATAAAAAAGAGCAGGTACATTCCAGAGAATCTTTAAGTAATACTGCTCCTACTCACAGCAATGAAACCATGTTTTTCTTTTCCTCTGATTCCGTTCCAACAGAATCGGTATATTTAAGAGGATTTGTGGGAAAAACCTATTCTGGGACTCAGTGGAAGGCTTCAGAGGATCAGCAATGGACGGATTTCCTGCGCTCTAATAAACGGATTTCAGAGGATAATACCTCATTACTATACAATATTCCCTTTGATGCTGCGAAAAAGCAGAATCGCCCTCTGTACAAAATGACCCTTTCTCCTGCTTTTTCTCCCGCCTACAGCTATCTTCCCTGGGGTGTTGAGATTCCCAATCATCTTGAAACCGGAGAATCTAATGAACTGAAACACTCTTTTTCAAAATCGGTAAGTTTCTCTGGAATGCCTCTTGCTCTATCTGATGTCGAAATACTGGAAAATCCTGCTCTTTCTTCCAAAAAAGTTACCATTGAAAAACTCTACCGTTCTTATGTAAAAAAACACTATTTGGATTTTCCAAAGGATAAACTTTCCTCTCTGTTTACAGAAATCCAGAGGCTTCCTGTGTTCCAATCTATGGAAGAACAACCTTCTGTGTCCCAAATTCAGGATGCTGCCCAGGAAATCCAAAAATTTCTATGGGAACATGCCTCTTACAGCCTGACTTTAGAGCCCCTTCCTTTTGGTAACGAATTTGTAGAGGATTTTCTATTCCGTCAACACCAAGGCTTCTGTGTTCATTTTGCCACTGCAGGTACCCTTCTATTTCGCATGTATGGAATCCCTGCACGTTATGTCAGTGGCTATGTCATTCGTCCTCAGAATTTAAAATCAGATTCAAACGGTCAATATTCCTGCCAGGTTACCGATGCTTCTGCTCACGCTTGGACAGAGATTTATGTTGGAAAAGGCGGATGGATTCCCGTTGAAGTTACCCCTGCTGCTTCTGATATAACAGCTTCTCTTCCTGAAAATCAGGAAGAGGTTTCTCCAAACCAACCTGCATCTGAACCAATGGAGAAAGCACCGGAAACTTCTCAAAAAACACCTACTAAAGATTCAGAAAAAGAGAATATCACCTCCTTTTCCAAAGAAGAAATGAAGGAAGAAGAAATCTCTTCTGAACAATCTCCATTTGCCTCCTTTGCAACAGCTTTCCTATCTATACTGCGTACACTTTTTCTTTTCATCATAGGAACTGTTCTGCTTTTTGCTGCACTTCTTCTTTGGCGCACCCTTTGTTTTAAGAAGCATCTCGGCTACTTTGCCGTTTCTTCTTATGATTGCTTCCAAACTATTTTCAGAAATCTGCTAAGACTTTGGGAACGCCTTTATGGAATCTCTTCTAAAGGACTTTCAGATCAAAAGTTTTTCCAGATATTTAGGGAAAACCTTCCAGAAAAAGAGAAAAAAATCTTTCTGGAGTTCTATCAAATGATTGAAGCTTTCACCTTTGGACAGGACAAACCAGATAAAAAACAACTGCGTGATTTACGAAGTGTTTATAGAATTTACAGAAAAAAACTGCTGAAAAACAGCAGTCCTTTCCAACGATTTTATATTTGCTATTTATTAGGATTATAATAACCATTCCAACAGTTGTTTGCGTTTGTTCATATAAAGCTCCATAATCTGGTAACTGCTTCCCCCTTCCGGATTAAATCCCGCTGCTATGGCAATGGCTTCCAGCAAAGTAGACTTTCCACTGCCATTCTCCCCCACAAAAAAAGTGATAGGGCTGGTAAATTCCAGATTTTTCAAGTCATGCAAAGCCTCAATTTCTCTCAGATAGCTATAGGGGGCAATCCTATTCCAATCTATAGAAAGCCCTTTTATAAATTGTGTATTCATGGCCCACCTCCAGTTTCTTTTGTATACATTTTTATACGAATTTATTATACAGAAAAACAATTCCCTGAACAAGAACTTTTCCTCTTGATTTTCTTCTATATTTTGGTATACTGGAAACGTAAATTCTATTTTTCTATGAATACTCTTAAATTCTTGACATCTCGTCAAACAATCCTTTTATCTTATCCTGAAAGTTGGTGATGCCTTTGAACTAAATCTCCTTTCTTTGTGTTGCCTCAAAATCATATCTTTGTTAAAATAAGGGAGGAACTTATTTGGAGCATTATTATTTAAATCGTAAGTATAAAGACAGACTGTTCCGTTTTATTTTCAATGACAAGGAAAATTTGCTGCAGCTTTATAATGCCATCAATGACAGTCATTACAGCAATCCTGATGACTTAGTTATTACAACCATTGATGACGTAGTCTATATGGGGATGAAAAACGACTTATCTTTTATGATTGATGATATCATGAATCTTTATGAACATCAAAGCACCTACAGTCCCAACCTTCCCCTACGTGGTCTCTTTTATTTTTCTGCCATGTACCGGAATTACATTGAACCTATGAAGCAAAAGCTTTATACGGATTCTCCCCTCAGGATTCCTTTCCCAGTATATCTGGTATTTTACAATGGTTCCATGGAAGAACCGGAACGTAAGGAGATTCTACTCAGTGACTTATTCATTCAGAATGGAAAAGGGCTGCAACCTGCTTTAGAATGCACTGCCCTTCTACTGAATATCAATTTTGGGCATAATCAGGAGCTCATGGAAAAATGCCGCATTTTAAAAGAATATGCCCTGTTTATTCACACAATCCGCAGCAAAATCTCTATAGGACTTCCATTTCAAGAAGCGGTAGAAACTGCAGTGGAAGATTGCATTTCAAAAAATATCCTGTCTGAGATACTACGTAAAAACAAGGCTGAGGTGATAGATATGATCTTAACAGAATATGACGAAAATGAATTTCGGGAATTCTTAAAAGAAGATTCCTGGAAAAAAGGACACGAAGCAGGAATGCAAGACGGTATCAAAACTGGCATTTGTGAGATAATCCGTACCTTCTCAGAGCTGCAACTTCCAAAAGAACAGCTTCTGGAAAAATTAATGAACAGTTTTTCTCTTTCTGTGGAAGAGGCAGAAGAATATATAGAAAAATACAGTAAATTTTAAATGTATTGGCACTCCTTGGGTTCACAGAGTGCCAATATTAAAGTAATTTTAAAAGGTCCAGCGGCCTCTCTATTTGCTGAAACTCGGGTTTTCTTTTAGATGGCTGCAAAGAATTTTCTCTTAAATACCAGGTAGCCTGGACTGCCTTCATTCCCATTTTTTCTGCTGCTTCCAATTCAAAGCTTCCACCATCCCCTACATACAAACATTCCTGTGGCAACACTTGCAGTCTCTCCAGACATCTTTGAAAAATTTCCAAGTCTGGTTTCTGTAATCCCTCATCATAGGACAGAAGCGGAACATCAAAATATGGATATAAAATACTTTTTTTAATAACCTTTGCCTCTTCTGAAAAGCAATTACTGATTAATCCAATCTGAATGTTTTCTTCCTTAAGGCTCATTAATAAAGGAATAATTTCTTTATGTAAATGCCGGAAGGTTTCTTCCTTTGTATAAATGCGTTTTGCAGCTATATATTTTAATTTTTCTTCTGAATAGCTGTTATTTTCACGTAAAATCCGCTCCAGAATTTCCTCCAAAGAGAGATTTCCAATGGTTCTTTCTGTTTCTGTTGCTCTCCAGGATTTTCGGAATTTTTCTTCTGGAATTCCTGCATCTGCCGCCATCTCTGCGCTAAAATATAAGGGACACTCATAATGGGTAATCAAGGTTTCGTACATGTCAAAAATTACTGCTTTTATCAACATTTTTCTCCTCTTAAAATCTCATCACAGCTGTACTTTCTCAAACCTGTATTTCTGCCGGATATCAGGGTATTTTTCCCTGTCTACTTCACTCATAAACATAGATAATGGTCTGGCACAGACTTTAAAAGGTGCATATAATGCCTGATAAATTACCAGCCTTTCCCCTGTTTCTGTATGTTGTGCAAATGCCAGTACCTTATAAAAGTATTCTGAAGTCTCTTTTGAAACCCACTCTCTTTTAAAATGCTGCACAATATCGCCTACTTGTATATCTCTGGTTGAAATCTCTTCTTCTTTGCTTTCCGGTTCTGTGTTAAGTTCCATATATTCCTCTTTATCCAGAGATACCGGTACTCCTGTTTTCCCCAAAATATGAACACCACCATACCAAGTTCCAGTTATTTCAAAAATGTCTCCCACTTCATATTCTGATGAATATTCATCATTCTTTTTCATAATTCTAATTTTTCCCATTATATCCTCCTTATACGCTTAAATTTAGTAATAATTCTTGATATCTCTCTGTTTTTCTTTCTATATCTTCTTTCGTAACTCCATAGTAAAGGTATAATTCCTGTGCTATTTTTTTTAAGGATTTCATCGTTTTTTTCTTTCCACTATAGGATATACCAAACATCTTCCAATGATAATCCACTACAATTTCCATACTTCCATCCTGATATTTCATTTCATAGATATGAAAGTCCATAGGCATTTTACAATCTGGTATTTCTTCTGCCTTTTCACTGCGTTTTTCTATCTGTTCAAAAAATCTATCCAGGGTCTTTTCCTCATGGTCTTCTGGATCTTCAATATGCTGAAACTCACCTAATAATTCAGGCTTATATTTCAGAAGCAATCCTTCTTTCCAGCTCTTTTTTTGTTCTATATAACGCCATTGTGTTGTGCTAATTTCTGTTATACCATAATGCCTTTTGGCGTACTTCAACACTTCCTGTAGTGTATGACCTCCTGGAAGAATCCGCTTTTTGGCTCTTTCTTTTTTGTATCTAAAAACAAGATTTCTTATCCTCATTTTTATAGATTGCTTTCTTTTTTTCCCTGCCCAAAACACACTGGTAGGACCATCTGCACCTCCGATAATATGAACTGCTGTTTTACCCATAACTGATATCCTCTCTACTCCCTCAAACAATAAACTTTTTCCTATTATACCACTCACTCTGATTCCTCACAACGCAAAACAAAGAAAAAAACAGAGCTGCCTCAGTCATTGAGAATATCAAAATACTGGGCATCTCTGTTTTTTACTTCTTCTTAAATTGCCTCTGCTTTTTCAAACTGGCTGTTATAAAGTTTTGCATAGAAGCCACCTTCTGCCAGCAGGGAATCGTGGGTTCCCTGTTCAATAATATCTCCGTCTTTCATAACCAAAATCAAATCTGCATCACGAATAGTTGACAGTCTATGAGCAATGACAAAACTGGTTCTTCCTCGCATAAGATTATCCATGGCACCCTGAATCTGCTCTTCGGTTCTGGTATCTACAGAAGATGTGGCCTCGTCTAAAATCAGAATCTTATTATCTGCCAAAATGGCTCTGGCAATGGTAAGAAGCTGCTTCTGACCCTGAGAAATATTGCTGGTTTCCTCATTCAGCATCATCTGGTAGCCTCCAGGTTGTGACATAATAAAATGATGCGCATGGGCTGCTTTTGCCGCTGCTATAACCTCCTCATCTGTTGCATCCAGCCTTCCATAACGGATATTTTCCATAATGGTTCCATGGAACAGCCAGGTATCCTGAAGTACCATACCAAACATTTCCCGAAGCTGACTTCTATTAAAATCTTTTACATTATGTCCGTCTATAAGAATCTCACCAGAATTTACATCATAAAACCGCATCAAAAGTTTAATCATAGTCGTTTTTCCAGCGCCTGTGGGTCCTACAATAGCTACCTTCTGGCCTGCTTTTACCACACCACTGAAATCGTGAATAATCAGACGGTCTGAATTGTATCCAAAAGCCACATGACGGGCTTCTACATTTCCTTGAATATGGGTAATATCCACAGGATGTTCTGATATCTGGTCCTCTTCCTCTTCATCCAGAAATTCAAAAACTCTCTCTGCTGCTGCCGCTGAGGATTGCAGAAGATTTGTCACCTGAGCAATCTGCTGTATAGGCTGAGTGAAATTCCTGATGTACTGAAAAAAAGCCTGAATATCCCCTACCGCAACTTTTCCCTTGATAACCATAACACCGCCAAGAAGCGCTACCATAACATATCCCAGATTTCCTACGAACTGCATAATCGGCATCATCATACCAGAGAAAAACTGAGAGCGCCATGCAGAAGTATAAAGCTTTTCATTGGTTGCTTCAAATTCTTTTACAACATCTTCCTCTTTGTTAAAAGCTTTTACAACATTCTGTCCACTGTAGATTTCCTCAATCTGCCCGTTGACTTCACCCAGATATTTTTGTTGTGCCTGGAAATATTTCTGAGAGCGTTTCATAACCTTTGAAATAATCAACATGGAAATGGGCAAAATCAACACAGCCGCCAAAGTCATCCACACATTAATTGAAAGCATCATGGCAAAGACACCAATCAGCATGGTCACAGAAGTAATCAACTGAGTAAAACTCTGGTTAACACTAGTCTGCAAAGTATCTACATCATTGGTAATCCTGGACAAAATCTCCCCGTGAGTTCTGCTTTCAAAATATTTCAGAGGCAATCGGTTAATTTTTCTGGAAATGTCTTTCCTCAAACTATACGTTACCTGATTGGAAATTCCTGTCATAATCCATCCCTGAATAAAGGAAAAGGCAGAACTTATCAGATAAAGCCCCAAAGTCCACAACAAAATTTCACCGATTTTTCCGAAATTAATTCCACTTCCACCGCTGATTTTTGAAACCAGACCGTTGAAAAGCTCGGTGGTCGCTTTTCCTAAAATCTTTGGTCCAATAATATTAAATATGGTACTACCCACAGCGAAAATCATCATAATTCCCAGCTGGATACGATAACGTTTCATATATTGAAACAACCGTTTCATGGCATTTTTAAAATCCTTTGCCTTTTCCCCTGACATTCCCTGTCCGTGACCATGACCCATCGGTCCTCTTGCTTTACTCATTGGCTAATTCCTCCTCTGACAACTGTGACATGGCAATCTGGCGATAAACCTGGCAGGACTTCAAAAGCTCCTTATGGGTTCCCTGTCCAACCACTCGTCCTTCATCCAGAACCAAAATCTTATCTGCATGGAGAATGGTACTGATTCTCTGAGCAACAATCAATGTGGTTGCATCCTTTGTTTCCTGTTTCAATGCCCTTCGTAAAACCACGTCCGTTTTATAGTCCAGGGCAGAAAAACTATCATCAAAAATATAAATTTCCGGCTCTTTTGCAATGGCTCTAGCAATGGAGAGGCGCTGTTTCTGTCCTCCTGAAACATTGGTTCCTCCCTGAGCAATGGAAGAATTTACACCATCTTCTTTTTCCTCAATAAACTCCCATGCCTGGGCAATCTGGGCAGCCTTTTTCACCTCTGCTTCTGTTGCTTCTTCTTTTCCATAGCGAATATTGGAATCAATGGTACCTGAAAATAGCACTGCTTTTTGCGGCACGTAACCAATACGCTCCCGCAAATCATGGAGTTTCAGATTTCGGATATCCACACCATCTACTAAAATACGCCCTTTCGTCACATCAAAGAAGCGAGGAATCAAATTCACCAGGGTACTCTTGCCGCTTCCTGTACTTCCAATAAATGCTATGGTTTCCCCTTTGTTTGCAGTAAAATCAATATCATGTAGAGTCTCTTCATCTGCCCCCGGGTAAGCAAATCCTACATGTTCAAACACAATCTGCCCTTTCCTATTTTCCTGCACAGGCTGTACCTCCTGACTATCCCGAATACTTACCTGGGTTTCCATCACCTCATTAATACGTTTTGCCGCTACATTGGCTCTTGGAATCATAATGGACATCATGGTAATCATCAAAAATGCCATAATAATCTGCATTGCATACTGCATAAATGCCATCATATTTCCTACTTGCATGGAACCATCGTTTACTGCATGAGCGCCATTCCACACAATGAGAACGGTTACTCCATTCATCAGTAACATCATGACTGGCATCATAAAGGTCATACAACGGTTTACAAAAAGATTGGTTTTGGTAAGTCTTGCATTTGCCTCTTCAAAACGCTCTTCCTCGTGCTTTTCTCGGCTAAAGGCACGTACAACCGGTACACCCGTAAGAATCTCTCTGGAAACCAGATTTAGCTCATCAATTAAAAACTGCAATTTTGTAAATTTCGGCATGGCAATCCGAAAAAGCAATGCCACAAACAGCATAATCACCACCACAGCCAGAGCCAAAATCCAGGTCATAGAAGCATCCGTCTGGAATACCTTATAAACACCACCGATTCCCAGAATTGGCGCATATAAAACAATCCGAAAAAGCAGGGTAAATAACATTTGCACTTGCTGCACATCATTGGTACTTCTTGTAATCAAAGATGCTGTAGAAAACTGATTCAGCTCCTTACCAGAAAAAGAAATAACTTTTCTATAAATACTGTTCCTCAAATTCCGTCCCAACACAGCTGCGACTCTTGCAGACAGAAAAGTCACAGCTATAGCTGCTGCCATTGCCAAAAATGCCAGCCCCATCATCTTCACACCACTTATGAGAATATACTTCATTTGTAGTTTATCCATGTCAATATCCTGAGCCTCATATTCCTGCTCCACAAACAGTACTGCGCTTTGTGTCACAATAGAATCTGGAATTTCCTCCAGTTCTTTCTTGAACTCATCTGTCATAGCTTGAAGCTGTTCCCTTGGCATACTTTGAAATACCTGAAACAAATCCGCTTCTTGGGGCAATTTCATTTGTTCTTTGATTTTCTTCGCTTCTTCTGATTTTCCATCAGAAAGCCCTGTCACAATCAATTCCGGTATTCCTAAAATCTGGTTCAGTTTTTCCCTTTCTTCCTCTGTTACATCCTGAAGTTCATAAATTCCATCCTTGTTTTCATAAGCATCCAGAACCCTTTTTGCTTCTTTCTGTTCCAAAAAAAGCAATAGTTTATCCATAGCTTCTGCTCTGATGGTTTCAGGTACTCCATCCTCCACACCTTTTTGCTGGATACCAACATTAATAATTTTTGATGTGTAATCCGGCAAAGAGAGATCGCAAAATGCCTGAATAAATAAAAGCATAATAATCATTACCATGTAATGCCAGCGCTCTTTCATATAATGAAACATTTTAAACATCTGTTTTCTCCTTTCCTGCATCTTCTTTTTTCTCTGCGAGATTCTCTATCATCTGGTCAAAGAAGCGCTTCATTAAACATTGCTCGCTCTCTGTAAATCCTTGAAATACCAGTGCTTCTTTTTCCTCCACACACTGCTTCACATTACAGATAATCTCTTTCCCTTGTCTGGTAAGATAAATTCGGCATCTTCTCTGGTCTTTTTCATCCTCTTTTCTCTCTACAAGACCTGATTTTTCCAGCCGCTTCACAGAGACTGCAACCGTAGGAGGACTGATTCCCAACTCTTTTGAAATTTCCCGTTGACTTAAACCCTCCTGGTTACTTAGAAGAATCATAAAAGGCACTTGTTTTGGATGAATCCCTATTTTCTTTAGTTCCTGAAAAGTTTCTCTAAAATACAGATGAGTAAGCTGTACCAGGCGTCTGCGCAAACTGTCATCTCCACATTCGTTGTGCATCTTTTCCTCTCCTCCTTTTATTAGTCGATTAACATATATTATGTCTGTTCTGTAAAAAAATCAAGTTAGATTCCCATATTTTACATTTATTTTAGAAATATCTCACAAAAATATAATTAGTCGGCTAATTATATTTTCCACTCTTGAATCAAAACCCATCTGCTGTTATAATATTTTCATACTTTAAATCGGAAAGGTGGAAAGATTTATGAATCTTGTTTTAATAGGATTTATGGGAACTGGGAAAAGCACAGTAGCAGCTTATTTAAGCCGCCAATATGATATGGAAATTGTAGAAATGGATGAACTCCTTGCCAGACAGGAAGGCATGTCGATCCCCGAAATTTTCCAACTTCACGGAGAGCCTTACTTCCGCAGTCTGGAAACAAAACTTTTAAAGAATTTGCAGAATTGCCAGAACAAAATTATTTCCTGCGGCGGCGGCGCTGCTCTCAGAGAAGAAAATGTGAAAGAAATGAAAAAGAACGGTAAGGTTATCCTTTTAACTGCCAGCCCAGAAACCATCCTGGAGCGGGTAAAAAAAGACACCTCCCGTCCTCTTTTAAAAGACCGCAAAACCCCAGAGGGCATTGCCAGTCTTATGGCGCAGCGACAGGAAAAATATCTGGCTGCCGCTGATTTTGTCATATCTACAGATCACAAATCTGTAGCCAAAATCTGTGAGGAAATCGCAGAAAAGTTACACTTTTCTTGAAAGAGCTGGCCAAATAACACAAAGCATCGTTACAAAGCAGGCGGTTCCCCCAATAAAATTAGAAATAGGTTCTGCTAGAAATACCCCGGTTGCTCCAAGTCCTGCCACTTTGGGCAGC
The DNA here is from genome assembly GCA_905200905.1 of uncultured Bacillota bacterium. Lineage (GTDB taxonomy): Bacteria > Bacillota > Clostridia > Lachnospirales > Lachnospiraceae > Blautia. The sequence continues at coordinate 13,357 of CAJKMA010000029.1, read as the reverse complement.
CACAATGTCAAGGGGATTACAATCACAGCTTTCCGAAGCAACGAGAAGAAAATGGCCTGCTTTGCCTTTCCAAGCCCTGTAAAGACACTCTGCCCTGCAAATTGCAATGACATGAAGCAAAAGCCAAAGAAATAAACCTGCATTGCCGGTACGCCAAGCTCCAGAAGTTCTTCTCCCCCATTAAAAAGGCGAATAAACACCTGGGGAATCAACAGGGTAATCACCCAAGCAATAGTGGTGTATACCATACAAATCACCGACATAATCTTAATCCCTGATTTCACTCTTGTGTATTCTCCAGCTCCATAATTAAATCCCAAAATAGGTTGTGTTCCCTGAGTCAGTCCACTGGCAGGAACACTTAACACTTCTCTTACAGAGTTTACAATGGTCATAATTCCCACATACACATCTCCTCCATAAGATTGAAGGGTTACATTACAAACCACCTGGACACCACAATTCGTCGCCGCCATAATGAAACCAGAAAGTCCCAGGCTTAGAATCTCTCCCATACAGGCAAAATCTGGCCTCATAGAGGAAACTCTAAGATGCAACAATGTTTGTTTCCCTGTAAGGAATTTTACCACCCACAAGGCGGATACCATCTGGGAAAATACTGTTGCAATGGCAGCCCCCTTTACCCCCATATGAAATCCAAAAATGAATATTGGGTCCAAAAGCAGATTCAAAACTGCGCCAATGAGTACGGTAAGCATTCCCATTTTTGCAAACCCCTGACAATTAATAAATCCATTCATGGACAGGCTAATCATAACAAAAACGGTTCCCAAAAGATAAATACTGATATAGTCATTCGCATAATGAAAGGTGGCCGAACTGGCGCCCAGTGCATATAAAAGAGGCTTCTTCACCAACAGTCCTGTTCCAAGAAGCATCACGCCAAGAACCAGGGTCATAAGAAAAGAATTCCCCATAATATGTTCTGCCTTCTTCTCATCCCCCTTCCCCCTGGCAATGGAACAAAGAGGCGCTCCTCCAGTTCCCACCAGTAGAGAAAAGGCGGTAATGGCTGTGATAATAGGAAAAGCAACCCCCACTCCTGTAAGCGCCGCTGAATCTGCACCTGGAATTCTTCCAATATACATTCTATCCACAATATTATACAAAACATTAATAAACTGTGCCACAATCAAAGGAAGGGACAGCCGGAGAATATTCCCCAGCATACTCCCTCTGGAAAAATCATGCTGCTCTTCTCTCATTTCTCTTCTTCCTGTTCCTTACTTCCATGAATTTTCGCAAAATATTCCTGTATGTTTTTTTCATATCCATTTTCTGTAGGCCGATAGAACACCCTATCTACAAGCTCTGAGGGAAGGTATTGCTGCTTCACATAATGGTTTGGATAATCGTGGGCATATTGATAGCCAATGCCATGTCCTAATTTCCCAGCGCCTTTATAATGGGAATCCTGAAGATGTACTGGTACTGTGGTTTTCGTGCTTCTTACTGCTTCCATGGCTTCATCCACAGCCAGGTAAGCAGCATTACTCTTAGGTGCGCTGGCTACATAGGTCACTGCCTGAGCAAGGGGAATCCTCGCTTCCGGCATTCCCAGTCTTTCCACTGCCTGAGCTGCTGCCACTGCTACCTGCAAAGCCTGTGGATCTGCATTTCCCACATCCTCTGCTGCACAAATCATAATCCTTCTGGCAATAAATTTAATATCTTCTCCTGCGTAAAGCATCTTTGCCAAATAAAACACTGCTGCATTGGGGTCAGAACCCCTCATACTCTTAATAAAAGCAGAAATCGTGTCATAGTGATTATCTCCGGTCTTATCGTACCGTACCACACGCTTCTGAATGCACTGGGAAGCTGTCTCTAAATCAATATGAATCTTACCATCCGGGCTTTTTTCTGTAGTAAGAATTCCCAGTTCCAGAGCATTTAAGGCAGCCCTGGCATCTCCCCCTGAAATATCCGCCAGAAAATCCCTAGCATCTTCATGAAGCACTGCCTGATAGCTTCCCATGCCTTTCTCCACATCTGTTACTGCCCGTTCCAGCAAGCTGCAAATATCTTCTTTTCCAAGAGGTTTTAACTCAAACACAATAGACCTGGAAATCAACGCCCCATTTACCTCAAAATAGGGATTCTCTGTAGTGGCTCCAATGAGAATTAAAGTTCCATCCTCCACAAAAGGAAGCAGATAATCCTGTTGTCCCTTATTAAAACGATGAATCTCGTCAATGAACAAAATGGTTTTCTTCCCGTACATTCCCAGATATTCTTGGGCCTCCTTTACCACTTCCTCCATATCCTTTTTTCCCGCAACGGTGGCGTTTAATTGTTTAAATCTGGCGCTGGTGGTATTGGCAATGACCTTGGCCAAGGTGGTTTTTCCAGTCCCCGGAGGACCATAAAAAATCACGCTTCCCAACTTATCTGCCTTAATGGCACGATAAAGCAATTTATCCTTTCCAATAATATGCTGCTGTCCTGCCACCTCTTCCAAGGTTACAGGACGCATTCTGGAGGCCAGAGGTGACTCATTCTCCAGAGTCTGTTCTTTCATATAATCAAATAAATCCATATGTATCTCCTATTCCAGCAGCAATTTATCCACTGTTACAAATTCATACCCCCGTTCCTTCAGAATATCTACAATCTGAAGGGCTGCTTCTACAGAGGTTTTATAAACATCATGCATTAAAATAATATCATCTTCTTCCACATCTTTCACTACCCTTTTTATAATTTTTTCCGTATTTTCTGTAGTCCAGTCCAAGGAATCAATATTCCAGGACACGGGAATCATGGTCATATCCAAATCCAAGTTTTTCTTCCACTCTCCAAAAGGAGGGCGGACAAAAGCAGTACAAATACCTGTACTCTCATAAATCTTATTCCCTGCTTTCTGAATTTCCTGCTTTGCTTCTTTTTGGGAAAGCTCCTTTAAATTCACATGATGATACGTATGATTGCCAATGAGATGTCCTTCTTTTTGCATTCTCTGCACAATTTCTTCGTTACCCTCAATATTCTTTCCTATGAGAAAAAAGGTGGCACAAATCCCCCTTTCCTTCAATCCATCCAGTAACATTTCCGTATAAAATGCATGGGGACCATCATCAAACGTCAAAGCTACTTTAGGATGCTCCTTGTGGGATAATTCTCCCACAGTCTCAACAGCCTGTTTCATCCCCTTTCCCTGAAAAAACATCCCAACAGCAGCAATCATCAGTCCCAATATCAAAATTCCTTTTTTCATGATACGCCTCTTTTTCTTCGTTGTATTTATGATATGAATCTTGACACAAAGATATTGTCATTTTACAATGGAAAAGACAAAAAGATTGATTTCACAAGGAGCTTTTATGACACAGAGAAAAAAATTCATTGGTATCTGCTGTTTTCTGGGAGTCCTGGTACTTCTGGTATTTGTAGCCCTGTACCAGAAGAAGGAGAAAAAGCAAGAGCCTATTTCTTCTACTGCTTTTAAATTAAATACTGTAGTCACCCTGACCCTCTATGATTCCACAGATGAAGAACTCCTTCAGGAAGCTATGGACTTATGTGATGATTATGAACAACTTTTCAGTCGTACTTTAGAAACCAGCGAGCTTTATCAGCTAAACCACGGCACACTTCCGAATCAGGAACATGCTTATACAATTTCTTCAGACACCGCAGAACTTATTTCCAAAGGACTGGAATACGGCGAGCTTTCCAAAGGTGCCTTTGACATTACCATAGGCCCTGTGTCCTCTCTGTGGGATTTCACTTCTGAGCAAAAAAAAGTTCCCAAAAAAGAAGAACTGGACGCAGCCCTTCCCCTGGTAAACTACCAGGATGTACAAGTTTCACAGGAGCAGGTTACTTTTGCCAAAGAAGGCATGATGCTGGATTTAGGGGCCATTGCCAAGGGCTATATTGCTGATAAAATCAAGGAATTTCTTCTGGAGCATGAGGTAAAAAGCGCCACCATTAATCTGGGAGGAAATGTGCTTTGTGTAGGTGAGAAACCAGATGGCATGCCATTTCGCATTGGTATTCAAAAACCTTTTGCTGACCGCAGCGAAACCATTGCTGTCATGGATATTGCAGATAAATCTGTGGTCTCTTCCGGTATTTATGAGCGGTATTTTGAACAGGATGGAACTTTCTACCACCATATTTTAAATCCTGCTACCGGAATGCCCTATGATAATCACTTAGTCTCTGTTACCATTATTTCAGATAAATCCGTAGACGGAGACGGTCTTAGCACCTCCTGTTTCGCCCTTGGTCTGGAAAAAGGCATGGAACTGGTAAACAGTCTCCCTGATGTTCAGGCTGTGTTTATTACAGATGATTATCAGATGCATTATAGTGATGGGTTTGAAGAAGAGATTAAGATGAACAGTGTAGAAAAATAAAACAAAACGCCCTCATAGAAACGATTAAAATTCTTAGTTCCTATGAGGGTGTTTTACACTTACGCCTTTACTGCGCCTTCTGAAGAAGGAATCAAACTTACCAGGAAGTAAGCGATTGCAGAAGGGATAATTGGGAACAGGCTGGCTGGAATAATATTTCCAAATGGGAATACCACACCTGGAATCCAACTAATCAAAACAGTCAGCACACCCACAATAGAGGATGCCACTGCACTTCTTGCATTTCCCTTTTCCCATATAATACCGCCTACAAACGGAACAAAACATGCTGCTGCCAAGAAGGAATATACAGAATTTAACAATCCCAAAATGCTGCTTGCAGACAATGCCAAAGCTGTAGAGGTAAACATAAATCCAATGTTTACTACCAGGGTAATTTTCTTTAACTGTGCTTCTGATGGATTTTTCTTTAATGCTCCCTGCCAGATATCCCTAGTAAGAACTGTTGACATAGTAATCAAACCGCAGTCAATGGTAGACATAACGGCTGCCAGAACTGCTGCAATAATTAAAGCACAAACAATTGCTGGAAGCTCATTTAAAATCACGTCAAAAAATGCACTATTTCCACTAGCTCCATATTTATACGCACCATAGGAACCAATGAATGCCGGCATTAACGCCAGAGGAATCATAATCAAGCAGGAAAGATAACATGCAATACGTGAAATCTTTGCACTTTTCGCTGAATTAACACGCTGATAGGTAGGCTGGTCTGTTACCATTCCAAATAACAGAGGAAGCATCATACCTGCAAAACCTGCTGCTGAAAGTCCGCTCATATCCAGAGAAGAGCTTGCAATAGTTCCAGCTTCAATGGCTGCACTCATATCGCCTACTGCTCCTCTTGCAAAAAGAACAATGGTAGTAGCTACAAGACCAACAAGGATTACTCCTGTCTGGACAACAGAGGTTGCAAATGCTCCCCAAAGTCCGGAAAGCTGGGAATACAGCAATACAACCACAGCAATGGCAATTGCGCCTACATTTCCAGGAAGACCCAAAGCTTCAAATAAAGCTTTACCGGCCATAATCTGTCCAGCAATTAATCCAATAGAAGAAATTGCAGTACTTAAATCATAAATTGTTCCTGGAATTTCATTGTGATAACGCTCTCTGGTATAATCTGCCATGGACATATAGCCATGATTATAAATGAAATTGTTCAGGAACAAGGCCACCATAACTGTGGACAATGCGCAGGCAATACCATAAGCAGAACCTGCCAGACCGGATATAGAACCTTCTGCAGCACCTCCTACTACAAATCCATTTCCAATCTGACCGCCAATAGCTCCCCCCATTAAAAGCAGCACACCGGCAGATCGCCCCATACTTAAATACCCCTCAAAGTTGCTTGCTTTACTTCGTCCCAACCATCCAATAACTACCATTGCAGCAAAGTAAAGAACCAATACGACTATGATTGTTGGAATCATTCCATTACTCATAAAATACTCCTTCCTGCCATGTAAATTGCTCACATGGCCTCTTTGTTTTTCTCTGGCATAGAAAAAACGAAAGAAAACAGTTGTTTTAAACAAAAAATCGTATTTTTTATAAGGAGGGTCATTATGTTCCATTATCCACATTTATTTGAACCTATTCGCATTAGAAATACTTATATCAAAAATCGTATTGAATCTGCACCTATGTCTCCCAGTGGGGATGTCCCTTTCTACACTCGTGAGGCTTACGAAATGTATAACTCCATTGCCAAAGGCGGTGCTGGTATTGTCACACTTGGAGAAGCTGGTGTACATAGTCTAACTGACCATGCCCATCCCACAATGCCTCATCTAGATGACGAAACCCTTCTTCCGTCTCTGATTCAGACCGTTGACACGGTTCATAAGTGGGGTGCTTTAGCTTCTATTGAGCTAACCCATTCCGGCTGTCGTGCCAAAGGCGCTTTTCTCGCTGAAGGGGGCTATGTCATTGGACCGAGCCCTATGGAAGCCAATCTGTATGGTGATAAGGTCATTGAAATGGACGAAGATATGATGGATATGATTGCTGATGCCTATGCTCAGGCTGCTTATATGGCAGAATTTGCCGGATGTGATATTGTAAACATCCATGGGGGCCATGGATGGCTTATCAGCCAGTTCCTTTCTGATTTGAATAATCACAGAACAGATAAATATGGCGGTTCCATTGAAAACAAGGCACGTTTTCCATTAATGATTGTGGATCGCATCCGTCAGAAATGTCCAAATCTGATTATTGAATTCCGTCTAAGTGGAGAAGAGGAAACAGAAGGCGGTATTCCTATTGAAGAAACCATTGAATTTGCAAAAATGCTGGATGGAAAAGTAGATATTATTCATGTATCAGCAGCTACTTTCCACGACACTAGCAGTTCTGCCAGAATGTTCCCTACTGTATTTTATCCAAGAGGATGCAATGTAGAAAATGCTTCCAAAATCAAAGCAGTCGTTCACAAATCCCTTGTTTCTGTAGTAGGCGGCATTAATGATCCTGATTTTATGGAAAATGTACTGGAAGAAAAAAAGGCTGATTTTGTTGTAGTTGGACGCCAATTTATTGCAGACCCTAACTGGCCAAGAAAAGCACGTCAGGGTAAACCAGAAGAAATCACCAAATGTATCCGTTGTGAAACCTGTATCAGCGCTGGATTTATCCCTCACGTCCCATTTTCTTCCGGTGTTCTCCGCTGTAGTGTAAATCCTACCTGGGGAAGAGAATATGAAAATACCTGCAAAGAAGAACCTGTAGCCTATGCGAAAAAAGTACTGGTTGCCGGCGGTGGTCCTGGTGGTATGGAAGCAGCAATTACTGCTGCTAAAAGAGGAGATCATGTAATCCTCTGTGAAAAAAATGACCATCTGGCAAGCAGCCTTGATTACGCGAAACAGATTTCCTTCAAAAAAGATATTGTACAGTTTTTAAAATCCATGGTAATCAATGTGCAGAGAACTCCGAATCTGGAGCTTCGACTGAATACAGAAGTAACAGAAAAACTCATTGCACAGGAAAAACCAGATACTTTAATTGTGGCATGTGGTTCTAAACCTGTCATTCCACCAATTCCAGGTATTGATAAACCCATTTCCAACCATATCACAGACTTGTATAAAAAACATTTGTCTGTAGGAAAAAAAGTTGTGATTATCGGCGGCGGACTAGCTGGCTGTGAAGAAGGTCTAGATCTAGCTTGGAAAGGTCATGACGTTTCCATTATCGAAATGCGAGACGGGCTGGCAAAAGATGCACCTTATATCCACTGGCGTCATCTTCTGGAAAAATTGGAGGATGCAGTGACCTCTTATTGCAATGCAAAAGTATTATCCATAGAAGATAGCGGCGTAAAAATGGTAGATGAAACCGGCAAAGAAATGTTATTAGAGGCTGATACAGTTCTGATAGCTGCCGGTATGAAAGGAACTCTTCCTAATTTCGTAAACTGGCATGAACTAGCAGAAGAAGTCATCTTTGTAGGTGACTGTAGAAAGCCTTCTAAAATCCAGGAAGCAATGCGTACTGGATACTGTGCTGGTGTGACAATTTAATCCCTCCCTCTTTTTTATAAAAATTCCCCTGGCAAACCTGTTTAACATGAGGTTTGTCAAGGGAATTTTCTAATAAATACTCAAAATCATATAAATAAATCCCATTGCCAGCATTTCCACTGGAAGACCTTTGTATGCTCTGCTAGTCCGTGCAAATTTCAAAGTTACTTTCACGGACCAAAAAAGAATCATAGGAACGGCAATAGTCCAAATCTGTCCTAAAAGCGCTCCAAAGCTTTCCATTGCAAATGGTCGCATAAACACTGCCAGAGGAAGCACCAAGAGAAGGCTGTGTGTATTAGTACTTTTTTTCTTTAGCACTCCATTTGTAAAGGCAAGAGCCATACCTGCAGTCAGGAATCCAAACATGGTATCTAAGAAAATCTTAGACTGAAATTCTCCTTGATAAATGCTGTTGCCGAAAATGGTTCCCGCACCCAAAAATTCTCTTATAACAGCCAGGAGAATCCAAAATCCCCAAGCAATAGCTCCTTCCCAGAAAAGTTCTCCATATTCTCCATCAATGGCTCCCAAAAGCACATGTTTTACCACAAAAAGTCCCAAAATACAGGTCATAATCCACATTCCTATATTGTCTACCGGAATTCCAAGAGCTGTAAAACCAAGAAGGAATACAGAAGCACACAAGGATGCTGTTCCTATACTCACACACAAATACACACTCCACTTGGGAACCCGGTCTTTTAGCAGATTTTTCAAGGCTTCTGCAAAAACTGTGGTAAGAAGCACCAGAATCCCTGCTGCAAAGGCCTCTTTCATTCCTGCAGAAAACAGCACAATTCCAAAAGCAAACGCTTCTGCCGGATATTTTAACTTCATATCGTATCCTCCGCTTTTCTTATTTCACTGTCTGCAAAAATGCATAGGCATCATTGATTGCAGTTACAGCAGCTGTAGAAGAAACAGTAGCGCCGGATACTGCATCCACCTGTGTTCCCTGTACTGAAGTTTCTGTTTCCTGCTCTGTTGCTTCTTCGATTCCCGCTGCCTGGTTCAAACACTGCTGTGCTAAATCCACAAATCCGCCTACAGAAATACTAACTCCTGATACTGCATCTGTTTTTCCCTGTTCATCAAGTTTTGCAAATTCTAAAGACTGGTTCTCTACCAGAGCTGCTGCCATAGCTTCTGCCTGTTCTTTCCAGGTCGGACCATTCTCTGTCATGACATACTCTCCATTTTCAGACAGTACGCTTTTTTTACTGCCATCCTCTCCTACGGATTCCCATACTACTTCCGTAATCTTTCCGTCTTTTACAGTCATGTTCACCTGGTCTGTATAACCATTTGAAGGCTCACCTTTTGCCTCATAAGTTCCATCTGCAAAAACAACGTCTTTTAATTCATCTGTACTGCTTTCTTTCTGGCTGTCTCCTTCCAGATTCATCCCAAGCAGAACCACCGGAGCTTTTACCCCTTCAAACTGGCTTAAAAATTCTTCATTTGCAATCTTAGCGCCAAGACCTTCTGTTTCATTCTGCTCTGTCACTTCTACTTTTTTGATCGTTTCTCCTTTTTCATCAAAAGAAACATTCATCACAATATCACTGGCATAGCCTTTTTTCTTTACAGTAACCACATAACCACTATCTGTTTTCACAGCTTTCTGAATGTTTTCAGTACCTTTCGTATCCAGTTCTTCCAGAACTTTTGCCTCTTTGGAGGCATCCCCTGCTCCTGTATCTTTTGCCAGTGCTTTTGAACCTAAAATCACCCCAAAAGAAAGCGCTGTCACAACAACCAGAGCCAGAAGCCCTCTTACATTTTTATTTTTCATCCGTTCTTCCTCCATGAAATCTATTTTTTCTGAATCCCATATATATGCTTTTTATACAGCAGTGACATCATTCCAGCCATACAGTTTGCTGTTAAAATACCAAAACAAATTCCCTCAGGATATACACTGAAAATCCTGATAGCTGCCGTAATGACACCTGCTACAATAGCATAAAGAATTCTTCCCCTTCTGGATACAAACACATAGTCTGTAAGCATATAACAGGCACCCATAATCAGGCCGCCGCCAAAAAGATTCAGCATAATATCTCCAGTAAAAAATCCTTCCGGTCCAAAAATAAAGGTCAACGCCACTACAGTAACAATGTATGTAAAGGCTGCCTCTGCATTTACAATTCCTTTATAACACATATAAGCAAAACCAACTAACAACAATAATTTGCTGGTTTCCCCCATGGCACCAGGTGTTTCTCCCAGGAACATCTGAAGATAGCTGTAGCTCTGCTCTCCTCCTGTTTTCACAGCACCTAGAACCGTAGCCGCAGATACTGCATCCGCTTCTATGGTTCTTGGAGCAACATACTGCATAACAGCACCTGGCCAAGCAACCATAGTCAAAAGTCTTCCCATTAATGCCGGATTGACGAAGTTATTTCCGATTCCTCCAAACATCTGCTTTACAACTAAAATACTAAATACATCTGCTGCCACAAGAGTCCATATGGGAACCGTAACCGGCATGTTTAAAACCAACAAAAGTCCTGTTACCACAGCACTGAAATCTCCTGCTGTTACCTGTTTTTTGCTTATTTTCTGCCAGAAAAATTCTGTAAGAACACAAACAGTAATAGAAAGACCCGCCAGGTATAAGGCCCGAATGCCGAAAAAGTAAATAGCACCCAGAAGTGCCGGAACCAGAGAAATTGCCACATTCATCATCACATTTCTGGTTGTTCGGTCTGTACGGATATGAGGTCCGTTTATCACTCTTGTCTGACTCATGCTTTCTTCACCGCCCTTTCCCGCATTCTCTGTTTCACCATATCTCTTGCCATTCTGGTCCGCACAGAAAGTTCCCTTTTTGCCGGACAGGTATACGAGCAACAACCACAGGCAATACATTCGCTGGCGTGAAGACTTTCACACAAATCATAATCCTCTTCTAAAAAGGCATACTCAATTTCACAAGGCACCAAACCTACAGGACACACATTTTCACACCCCATACAACGAATGCAAGGCTGCTCCTCCTGTTGACTGTCTGGCAATACTAAAATTCCGGAAGTGTTTTTCGTTACATAAAACAATTCCTCTTCTCCATCCCAGTCTGAAGCCACACAAGGTCCTGTCATAGGCCCTCCTGCAATAATTCGATTTTCTTTTACCGTAGCACCACCGCAAAGCTCTACTAACTCTTTTGCAGAGGTTCCCACTGGAACCAGATAATTCCCTGGCTGTTTTACACAACCTGTCACTGTGACATTTCTCCTGATAAGTGGGATTCCTCCCAGTACCATATCAGCTGCTGCTTTCGCCGTTCCAATATTAGAAACAATTACCCCTACATCTGCAGGAAGCCCCCCTGCAGGTACTTCTCGCTTTAAAACGCCCTGAATCAACTGACGTTCTCCTCCCTGGGGATATTTGGTTGGAAGCTCTTCCACCCGAATATTTTGAAAACCTTTTATATTAGACATGGTTCCTGCCTGCACAAGCAGTTCCTTCAAAATCCTGATAGCTTCTGGTTTATTATCTTCAATACAAATCACAGCCTCTTTTGCACCAGATGCTTTAAACAGCAGTGCCACACCATTTAACAGTGCAAAACTTTTCTCCAGCATGAGTCTGTAATCGCAAGTAAGAAACGGCTCACACTCCACACCGTTAATCAGCAAGGTGCTAATTTCTTTATCTGTCTCATATTTTTTATGAGTAGGGAAACCTGCACCGCCCATACCGGTAAGGCCACCACTACGAATTCCTTCCAGAATCTCTTCCCTTGAAATTCCATCCATATCCACAAACTCTGTTTCATAGGCTTTCTTCGCATCTGCAGATTTCTGGTTTTCTTCCCGTTCTACAATACAGGCCAGAATTTTTCTTCCCTGGTTTACCACTTCTTTCACCTCCAGGACTTCTCCTGTCACGCTTGCGTGAAGAGGTGCTGCCATAAAGGCCTCTGCAGTTCCGATCAAGTCCCCTGCTTTTACCTTATCTTTGGGTTTGACCAAAAGTCTGCATGTTCCGCCAAAAGACTGCTCTGACAAAATAGTCACAGTTTTTGGCCAATATTCCTGAACAGGCAGGTTCATGGTCATGAGTTTGTCATAACCATCTGTGGGATGAATTCCGCCGGGAAATTTACTTATTTTCTTTTTCCACATACCCTGTCTTCCTCCACTTTTCTTCGTTAAATAATTGACATGCCTTAATAAAATAACATATTGTACTTATTTTGGCAAGTTTATTTTCCCATATTAAAAAGAAAAAGTCATGGTATTTTCTGGATATGGGTATCCACATTTACCATGACTGTTCTAATTCATTTTTCTTATAAGAATAACTGATTTTCTTTTCTATCTGCACACGCTTTTTTCATTTTTAGTGATGCCAGTTTTACTTTCAATTTACTAACTTTTCTGGCCTTTGCAGGACAGTTTTCTACGCACCGCATACAGGAAATACATTTGCTCTTGTCTGTTTTCCGAAGCTCCTGAGCAGAAATAGCCCCTACGGGACAGAGACGTGCACAAAGTCCACATTCTGTACACTGCTTACTTGCCTTTGGTTTCAGCGGTACTCCTTTATAGCTACGGTAGGGTTTCTTACCAGGTACCATAATTCCTTCTTTTTCGTGTCCTGTCCTAATTTTTTCCACAAGCTTTATTGCAAACTGTTTTAATTCCTGTCTATCTTTTTTATCCGGTCTTTTTGTTGCAAACTGATGCATAATAGAGTGTTCTGCTACTGCTGCTACTGCTCCCGTCAGAAAGAAACCACAGTTTTCTACTTGTTCCTTTAATTCTAAAAGCGTATCCTCATATGCTCGGTTTCCATATACTGCAACCAAGATAGCTGTAGTCTGATTCCCTTTCATTTTCTTCATACGCTCCAAAGCCGGCTCTGGTACCCTGCCTCCATAGGAAGGAACACCGAAAATACAAATATCATCTTCTTTAAAAGCTCTTACATTTTCTCCTGAGCTTTGCTTACTTAAATCAATTTCCCCATAATTTCCAAATTCTTTGGCCAGTATCTTTACAATTTTTTCTGTACTTCTTGTGGGGCTAAAATAAATGGCATATACACTCATAATAACGCTACCCCTTTCTGTTGTTTATAAATAAATAATTATACTGAGTTTTTGCGGAAATTTCAACCATAAAAAAAGAGACTATCTTAAAATAAAATGATAGTCTCCTTCAAAAATTCATTAAGCTAATTTAGATTTTGCAAGTTCTGCTAATGTAGCAAATCCCTGTGCATCGTTGATAGCCATGTCAGCTAATACTTTTCTGTTCAGGTCAACGTTAGCCAGTTTTAATCCATACATAAATTTGCTGTAGGATAATCCGTTCATTCTTGCTGCTGCGTTGATACGAGCAATCCAGAGCTGTCTGAACTGACGTTTTCTCTGTTTTCTACCTGCATACTGGCTTG